>DNIT01000029.1:12042-23975 GCA_003489345.1 Pelotomaculum sp.
AACAGTAGGGTAAGTGGCATATACCCTGCCTTGAAAGCCATATTTTACCAGTTTGGGGAATAGGCCGCAATGGTCGATATGGGCATGGGTAATCAGCACAGCGTCTATATTACGAGGCGGTACCAGGAAGCTTCCGTAGTTGCGTTCCCTGATATCTTTCGTGCCCTGGAACAAGCCGCAATCAACCAGTATGCTTGACTGTGCGGTTTCCAAGTAAAAACATGAGCCGGTTACCGTACCTGCCGCCCCAAGAAATCGCAGTTTCATCAGTTATCCTCCGTGGATTAGATTAATTTTCGTTTAACCTAAAAATATTCCCCTCCTGCATGCAAAAACCCTCTTTTTATCGACAGAAAGTCTGGAGCGCCCTTGACACAGGGATTGGTCGGGCTTAATCTAAAAGTGTCGTTTCGCAGTTCTCAATGTAAGACCTACAGGAGGGATATCTAAAATGCCCATCTATGAGTTCAGGTGCGGCAATTGCGGCAGCCGCACGGAAAAAATATGCCCGATGGGGGAAAGCGGGGGGAATCTGAAGTGCCCCCAATGCGAAAAGCTAGGCCTCACCCGCGTGATGTCTTCCTTTTTCGCTGCCGGAGCAAGTGGCGGAAGGAGCCCAAGTGCAAAATGCGGCTCTTGCAGCTCGGGCAACTGCAGCTCTTGCGGTCATTCGTAATAACAGTAAAGGAGACAGAATGTCTGTCTCCTTTCGCTCATACCATAGAGTAAACTTACCTCCGCCACGCTACCAATCAGATTCCTCTAAAAACGGCAGCGGAGTTCCACATCATCAATCAGCACCGTGTTTGTGTTATTACCCGACGGCTCAAAAGTAAACCTGACCTCGGCAACCCTGGCTCCCGCCGGGACCCGTCCGGTGGAGATGCTATAGCGCTGGTAGCGGTCATTTGGAATATTCTCCTGCGAGTACCTGGGTTCAGTCCTGCCTACAAAAGTGCCGGCCCGGTCATAATAAAAGATTTCTACCAACAGGACAAACCTGCCGGCGCCAATACCCCTGACATGTTCCGCAGCCCGCCAAATCAGGTCGTATAATCTGCCCGCCTCTATATTCACTCTCTGGGCCAGAACAGCCCTCTCTCCGCTGGCCGCGCCCATCTCCACAGCATAGTTGCCGGTAAGGGAGCGGGTGCTGCGGCTAAGGTTGCTGCCGGTCCAACCGGAAGGTGGTGATTGCGGGTTAGGCCATCTTTCAAAACTGGGGTTTACCAGGATATTGACGTCGGGACAAGGCGTCGCCGTGGGAGTCGGTGTTGGTCTTGGTGTTGGCGTCGGCTCTACCCCCCGGATTCTAATACTTGTAGATATCGCCTGGTTGGCCAAACCTGTTGCCACATTCCTGCCCTCGATGGTGTAGTTCCCGGGAGCAACTTGCCGTCCGCGGGTATTCCTCTGGTTCCATGTAGCCCGAAATACCTGGCTTTCACCCGGCGCCAGTCTAACCGTGGCCGTTGCCTGGGCGAAACTCCGGCCGTCGGACCATCTCCAGACCGTCTCCGCTCCTCGTCTTACTACGAATTCAAACCGTTGCGTGGTCCTGTAGCGGAGCACAATGGTCCTATTCGATATATTTCTCTTGGTAAGGGTGATTCTTACCGATTCTCCCTGTCCATAGGTCCTCCTGTCGGTTGATAAGGTATAAAGAAGCCCTCCCATACTCCTGGATTCATTTGCGCTGCCCACCTCCTGGGGTATGTCTGCTCCCTCAACATTTTCCCCAGCCTCGGGGATGATAAGAACCTGGCCAATACTAATCACGTCGGGATTGGCAAGATTATTAGCCTGTACTATTCCTTCTACGGTGGTACCATAGCGCTGCGCGATTAGGAATAATGTGTCGCCTGTCTGCACCGTGTAGTTTATAGCCATTATTCCACTCCTTCCTAATACATTATAGAGACATTTTTTTTATTCTATTGCTGTATAAAGAAAAAGGTTACTCGAATAGTAATAATCAGGTATAGTCTAATGTATTAGGAAGAGAGCGGATAAACCATAACATAATAACCATATATATCCATATAGAATGATATTATTGGCTATTTATGGGTCTATTGCGATGAAACCAAAAAGAACACTGGCTGATTCATACTCTTTAAGGTATTTAGACAAAATTCTTGGAACATACACAACTTTGGGTCTCCTGCATGAAATTGAACAGCGGGTACAGTCATTTTAGACGTACCCGCTTAAAAATTCATTTCAAGAAAAATAAGCTTTTACCGGCCTGCCCGCTTGAAGAGATTGGGGCACGTCCAGTATCCTCTGGTTACTCGATCCACGGAAGGGAATCTCCAAATCCTTTTCCGCCAGGATAAAAGGACCGTCCACCAGGTAGTCTGAGCCAAGGAGCAGTTCTTTTACATCCTTCTTCTTCTGCGACATTGCCAGCAGGTCTTCCCAGGTGTACCCTGAGTAAGTGACCACATCCAGTCCCAGCTTTTTAGCCTCCCACGCCAGCCAGGCCAGCGGCGCCGGCTGGAGAAACGGTTCCCCGCCCGTGATGGTAATCCCCTTGAGCATCCTGGCGGCCTTAATCTGTTCGAGCAACTCCTCCGCCCTGACGGAGGTACCGCCTGCCGGATCCCAGGTGTGTGGATTGTGGCAGCCGGGGCAAGCGTGCCTGCAGCCCTGCGCAAAGACTACAAAACGGTAGCCCGGCCCGTCCACCACACTTTCGCTGATGCTCCCCGCTATTCTTAATTCCATTCATTCATCACATCTCTTTAAAAAAGTCCTTGACCCGACAGGAATGCAGGATATTCCCACGACCCACGTCTATTATTCATCTATGTGTGACGCGGTCCTTAAGCTCGGCTAACTTACTGTCATTGAAGCGATCCGTAGTGCTTAAATAACCGGTGATGCGGCGCACCCGCCGGATGTTGGCCGAACCGCAACGGGGACAGTTGTCCTCATTAAATACCCCGGTAAGGTTGCACCCGACGCAGAAATCCACCGGGTAGTTGATACCCCCGTAACCCATGTCGCTGTCATGCATGTGCCTGATGATGGTCTCAACGGCCTCTATGTTGTGCATTGGCGGGGAAGGCATCTCCACATNNTGCCCCCGTAACCCATGTCGTGATCATGCATGTACCTGATGATGGTCTCAACGGCCTCCAGGTTGTGCACAGGTGGCGAAGGCATCTCCACGTAGCTGATGTGGCCGGCATTGCAGTATTTATGGTACGGAGCCTCCAGAAGAATCTTATCGAAACTGGTTACTGAAAAATCCACCGGCACGTGGAAAGAATTGGTATAGTATTCCTTGTTGGTGACACCGGGAATCAACCCAAATTCCTTGCGGTCCGAATTCACAAAGCGTCCGGACAGTCCCTCAGCCGGAGTGGCCAGCAGGGTATAGTTGAGGTCGAACTCTTCCGCGGCCTCGTCTATTTTTTGGCGCATGAAAGCTACTATTTCCAGGCCCAGGGCCTGCGACTCCTCGCTCTGACCGTGGTGGCGCCCGGTAAGGGCGGTGAGGGCTTCGGCCAGGCCGATAAAACCTAAGGCAAGCGTACCGTGTTTGATGGCCTCTTCAATGGGATCGTCAGGTTTTAGTCCTTCCGATTCCAGGTATAGTTTCTGTCCCATAATAAAGGGCATATCCTTGACTTTCAGCTTGCACTGCACACCGTAACGGTGATATAACTGGCGGATGGCCAGACCCATTATAGATGAAAGCCTGCGGTAGAAATCGGAGAGGTCCCGCTCGGCCAGTATCGCCACACGCGGCAGGTTGATGGTGGTAAAGGACAGGTTGCCCCTGCCGTCGGTCACCGCAGGTCCCCGCCGGTTGGCCATCACCCTGGTGCGGCAGCCCATATAGCTGACCTGGTCACCGTACTCCCGGTTAAAAGAGGAATCCATAAAACTGAAGGTGGGATTCAGCCGCCTGCCGGCCACCTTGAGAGCAAGTTTGAACAGGTCGTAGTTGGGATCGCCGGGGTTATAATTTATTCCATCTTTTACCCTGAAGATGATATTGGGGAAGATGGGGTTCTCACCGTGACCAAGGCCGGCCTCGTACGCCAGCAGAAGGTTCTTCACTACCCGCCGGGCAGGTTCGGAGGTCTCGGTACCGACGTTCAGGCTTGAAAAGGGCACTTGCGCGCCGGCCCTGCTGTGCATAGAATTTAGGTTATGAATTAAAGCCTCCATGGCCTGATAGGTTTCTGAGTCCGATGCTTCCTGAACAAAAGGAGCAATGTCACGATCAAAGAATGCATACGACTGGCCGCCGTGCATGTCGTTCTGGGAGCTCTGCAATATTATTGCAGCCTGAGCGGTAGCCGTTGTCGGCCGCTTTGGCGGCCGTATATACCCGTGCCCGGTGTTAAACCCTTCCGAAAGAAGCTTGTAGAGAGGGATTTGCAGGCAGTTGTGCACAACGTAGTCATTAACGGTAAACCAGTGCTCCGCAGTTTCGAGGTCAAATACGTAGCGATCATAACCTGTTGCCTCATCTACTGCTACCACATCCTGCGGACATAAATTCCTTCCTGAAACAGCAAAAGCATACTCCTTTGTCTTAGAATTATCCTTAAGCGATTGAACTTTATCAAAAAAATTTTGCAGACTGACAGTCTCAAGGATATTTAGGGTATAACTATCATAATTCCTAGTGGTAACAACGTTTCCATTGACAACTACACCCGTTCCCTTGGTCTCCCTGTGGTATAAGGTAGTTTCCACTCCAATGCTTTGAAGCAGCAAGGACAACTTTCTAGCAAGCTGTTCCGATACTGTACTATATGCAATTCTTTTTTCACCATAATGTCCGTCGCCATCAAAAAGGCCCTGTAGAAAATGAGCTTTTAGCTGGGCAGAAGCGTTTATGACAAAATTGGGTATATCAATATTAAATGCATTTGTCTTTGCACCTAACACATACCGAAACAAGGCTGTATAAACTGAACCGTTCAACAACCTGCCTTTTTGTTTATCTCTAAGGTTGCTTGTATATAAAACCGTCGTACGATCATTAAAGACATTATTGACACAATGTTCAATATCAGCCTGTATATCAGGATCCTGATTAACTATAGCTATTGATCTATTTGATGTTGCTATGTTAATATGTCCCTCGGAAAGAATATAACCTAACAGCCTCATCAATTCAGGCGTAATAGGCAGGTAAGCCGGTAAACTCTTGTTCCCTTTTGTGGTAGTAACCGTTAGCTGCTGCTTAACTTCGTACGGAATATAATAAGTTTCAGCGAGTTTGGCGTACTCATCTCCACTTAAGAAATTGCCGCCCTTTGAGCTTTGTTTGGTTCCAACGGTTAACTTGAATTTGAAATCATCATACTTATAACGTAACCAATGAATCAATTTCTGTGCATTTCTAATTGTTATACCATAGGGAATTTCCTTTCGTTTTGAAACAAATAAATCTAATACAGGTATTTCCGACGACGCTTCGAACTCCCGGGCACCATTAAGCAACTGATCCCCCTTTTTAATATCTTTGGCCTGAACTAATATTTCTTTTCCAGCTCTTAGAACAGGGACCTTATGCTCTCCAGTTAAATGTAACGGTAGTCCCTTCCTGGTTTTAATCCGATATAAATTCTCTCTCTCACGCAATTTTCTTCGCATAACACTATGAATCCTGGTCCAGCCGGATCTGCCTAGTATTTGGTAACCATCCAGATCTAACACCTCAACTCCCTCGATCACATTAACGTTTGCATCAAACTTATTAATTAAGTAATTGAAGAAATCAAATGTTACTCTTTTAACTTCACCTTGACTGTCACGTATAAGTGTATACTCAAAATCGGGAACACAAGTCAAAGTCTTTCCGTAGAAGTCGAGGTCGTGAATGTGCAGGTCTCCGCGCTGGTGGGCCAAAGACATCTCCTCGGGGATAAGCCTGGTCAGGTAGTACTTCTTGCTGGCGGCACTGGCTATCTGAAGCATCTTGGCCGAGGGAGAATTGCTGATGTTGGCGTTTTCCCGGTTGGTCTCCTCAAGGATCTCCTCCACCGCGTCCATTAATTCGCCCTTGGCGTCCCGCATGCGCGTCCGCCTGTCGCGGTGCAGTATGTAGGCCTTGGCGGTGCGGGCATGTCCCGCTTCAATAAGCACCTTTTCCACAAGGTCCTGGACGTCCTCCACCCCGAAGAGGTTGCCGTTGTACTGCTTCTTCAAGAGCTTCAGTACCTCTATGGTAAGCTCCATGGCAGTCTGGCGATCCTCTCCGCCCACGGCCTTGGCAGCTTTAAAGATAGCGTCGGTTATTTTGGATTCGTCAAATGGTACTACCCGTCCGTCCCTCTTCTGGATGGTCTTAAACATGAATACTGGTCCCCTTTCAACTAGCCATTCTTCTTGAGCAGATTTTTTAACTCTTCCATAAAACTTTCAGCGTCCCGGAATTCCCGGTAGACAGAGGCAAAACGGACATAGGCTACCTCGTCAAGCCCGCGCAGGTGGTTCATCACCAGTTCTCCGATATACTGACTTCTTACCTCCCTTTCAATGGTATTGCGCAGCTCTCTTTCAATCAACTCCACCACAGCTTCGAGTTGTGCAGTGGAAACCGGACGCTTTTGGCATGCTTTGGCCAGACCGGAGAGCAGTTTCTGCCGGTTGAACGCTTCCCTGCGTCCATCTTTTTTTACCACCATGAGCGGCAGCTCATCCACCTTTTCATAAGTGGTAAACCGTTTGCCGCAGCCGCCGCATTCCCTCCGGCGGCGGATCGAATTGCCTTCCAGAGTAGGACGGGAGTCCAATACCCTGCTGTCGGCATAAGCGCAATACGGACACATCATAGGAATCTCACTCTCCCGGACTGTATTGAACAAACCCTCCGTCTTCGCCAAAAAACACATAATGTAGTAGATAGGCCTTTTAAGATTATACTATATATTGATAATGGGCACCCAACGGTAAACAATTCCAAAAAAATAATTTAGGGAGCATATGCTCCCCCGCCCAGCTTCATAATTACTTTTTTGCACTTTTGGCTTAATCTAATAATTGCTCTTAAACTCATGCCTCGGATCAGAAAAGTTGTTGACCTCAACCAGAATTACATCCATACCTATTTTTTTGATTTTCTCCCACGGAACAACAAGCTCCTCTTCCCTGCCAAGAAAGCCCAGGAACTTGCCGCCGCCGTCACCAGGCAGGATGAAGGCGGTAACCCGCCCCTCCTCCATGTCAATCTCAATGTCCTTAATCAAGCCAAGCCTTCGTCCGTCAACTATGTTAACTATCTCCCGCGCCCGCAGGTCAGATATCTTTACCATCCATGCCACCCCCTATCATATTTATATGTTCAAATTACCTGCGTCTGAACAAAAAAATTTAAGCGGCTAAAAAAAAGCCGCCGGTCCAAAGCTACTCTGAGATTAAATTGACACCTGTCAGTTACTAGGCGTAAGCCGTAGGGCACAGGTATATACTGCAACCCTAGCGGGTCTATGAAAAATGGCTACCCCTTCCTTTTCAGCGATCTCAATTGCACAAAAACTGCGTAGCAAGGATTTCTATTGCATTCCTTGTGGGTTTGTGCGAATGAATTCGTACCTGCATTTTAGGCCAAGCTGCTGCGATACTAAGTTTCATATTAATTCGCACCTTGGTTTTTTTGGATCCGTTCTACGGGCTGAACGGTTGTGCAACTATTTTCAAGGAAAGGAAGCAAAAGAACCGTCCCCCTGCTTCCCGGGTCTATGAAAAATGGCTTACATATGCTTGCGCATGTGGCTGAGCGCCGCTTTTTCCAATCGTGAAACCTGCGCCTGGGAGATGCCGATTTCCTCGGCCACCTCCATCTGGGTTTTCCCCTCGTAAAAACGAAGGCTGAGGATTAGCTTTTCACGGTCGCTGAGCTTTCTCAGGGCATCCCTGATAGCTATGCCTTCCAACCAATTCAAGTCCTGGTTTTTCTCGTCACTGATTTGGTCCATGACAAAAATCGGGTCGCCGCCGTCATGATAAATCGGCTCAAACAGGGAAATTGGCTCCTGGATGGCGTCCAGGGCAAAAACAACTTCTTCCCTGGGCATTTTTAATTCCCCGGCTATTTCATTGATAGAAGGTTCCCGTGAGTGCTTGTTAACGAGTGTATCTCTTACCTGAAGCGCTTTATAAGCGACATCCCGCAGGGAACGGCTTACCCGGATAGGGTTATTGTCCCGGAGGTAACGGCGGATTTCTCCGATAATCATCGGAACCGCATAGGTGGAGAACTTTACGTTCTGGCTAAGGTCAAAATTATCAATAGCCTTCATCAAGCCTATACAACCAACCTGGAAGAGGTCATCCACGTACTCTCCCCTGTTGGTGAAGCGCTGGATAACGCTAAGTACAAGTCTAAGGTTGCCATTGATCAACTGGGGTCTGGCGGAGAGGTCTCCCTTGTGCATACTTTCGAAGAGAATTTTCATCTGGCTGCCTGTCAGTACCGGGAGTTTTGATGTATTCACACCACAGATCTCCACCTTATTCACCAGCATAAAAGGCTGACCACCTCTTTTTCGTTCTGTATGCGTTTCGCTTCCAGTCACATTATTTCCATGGGAAAATTGAAATATACATTTACCCGGGCAAACAAAAACGCCCCGGTACCATTAAAACCGTTAGGCGCTACACTTACCCGGCTTCCTGGAAAAATCAGCTTTCTTCCTCCTGACTTCCTTTATTCCATACGGTGAATTTCCTTTTTAAGTCTGTTGATGATCCTTTTCTCCAGTCTGGAAATATATGACTGAGAAATGCCCAGCATATCAGCCACCTCTTTTTGCGTTTTTTCCACCCCGTTGTTTAAGCCAAACCTGAGCTCCATAATTTTACGCTCCCGACCGGTCAGCTTTTGTAGCGCAAGTTGCAGAAGCTTTTTATCAACCTCATCCTCAATATATTTATAAATAACATCATTTTCCGTGCCCAAAACATCGGACAGCAGGAGTTCGTTGCCGTCCCAGTCAATATTCAACGGCTCGTCAAAAGACACCTCGGCGCGGGTCTTGTTGTTCCTTCTCAGGTACATCAAAATTTCATTTTCTATGCAACGGGAAGCATATGTCGCAAGTTTGATCTTTTTAGCCGGATCAAATGTATTGACAGCTTTAATCAGGCCGATGGTACCGATGGAAACCAGGTCCTCGATACCCACCCCGGTGTTTTCAAATTTGCGGGCGATATAAACCACTAGGCGCAGGTTTCTCTCTATCAATATGCTTCTTACCGTCGCGTCGCCTGACTCCAGCCGGTTAATCAGGAAGGATTCCTCGTCGGTGGTTAACGGCGGAGGCAGCGCTTCACTGCTCCCGACATAAAAAACCCTTGGGCGGTAGCCGAGCCTGACCAACAGCCGGAGCACGGCCAGGTATGCAAGCCACCTCATGCGGCTAAAATACCCTAAAGACAAACCTATCCCCCCCTAACCTGAACAGCACTCAAGCAAAAAGATTCAAACCAATCTGGAAACAACGAGTCGCCTACAAGGTAATTCTCCAACAAATTTCTGAAATAGTTTTGTGCCCTAATATGACTATGCGTAATTCTCCATGACGTTTGGTTGTTCGCCGCAATTTGTATACCGGTTAACCGGTCAGTTCCAGTACATTTGGTCCAAGCAGAGCCTGATAAGAGCCTTCCGGATCAAGCTTGTTACGGTATATGCCCACCACTACACGACCCGGGCTGGTCAACTTCCCTTGCCTTTCAATAACAAGCTCATCCGGGCGAAAACCCAGCATCATCCCGTTGGACCGCCCCAGGGATTGAAAGGGCACTGCGCTAAAGCGTGAGATATGGATGCTTTCGCTTAAAGAACTTAAAATGCTCCAGATATCTGCTTCCCCGTCCCGCTCAAGACCGGCCTGGACCTCTTCAGGCAGAAGAGGTTTCAGGCTGTTGTATTCCACTACCACCACCGGATTCTGGGTCATGGGGTCCTTTAACTGGTTCCCGGTGTCCAGGAGAGCTTCTACCCGAACCTGCTTGCCTCCGGAATTGATTAAGATAGGAATCCTGAACAGGTTTTCAAATCTGCCTTTTTTGAGGAGCGCCGCGAACCCCCTGCCCGCTGCCCAAAGAGCTGTTAGTCCCAATAATATACCTGGCCAAAAATTACCTTCGATTACTTTGCCAATGCCTTCCCAACTTGACATGCGACTGGAATTAAGGTAAAAAATTATTCCTATAGCCAGCCCCCCTAAGGTAAAGGAAGCCAGGAAAAAGGACCCCAGGCAAATCAGGAACATCCTGACAGTTACAGGAGAAAAAGCCACCGCTACAATTCCGGCGGAAATAACGGTCTTAAACCATACCGACTGCAGAAAGCCTGCTCCGGGAATAAAGACCGCCAGAGCATATGCAGCCCCCAGCGCCGCCCCGGCAATCAAACGCATAGTGTGGACAGGAGCCCGGCTGAGTTTGGCGGCAGTCCATAGTATGGCATAATTCATTACCAGGTTGCCGAGGAAAACCTGGTCCAGATAGACCTTATAAAGCGGCATCAGCTAAGACCCCCGGCCCCAGAAAAAATAACTGCCTGAAAATATAAATCTTCCTATGCTACCAGTATAATTCTCTTTTTATAACTTTATGACAAAATGGTTATTGTTAGAGCCATGTCTATTATAACATCAGGGGTACCTGGGAATTTGTCGTCCCTTGTTTGGTGATCAGTAAATAATTACCATATTGTTTTAACACCAAAAGCCGCCGGGATTCATGAACCGGCAGGACGCCTTTTATGATGCGCTAAAGAGTGTTATGGGACAGGTTGAGCTAAAAATAAAAAAAGCCCTTCCAAAAGCCGGGAGAGCTTCCGGCCATTAGAAGGCTTTATGCAACTAAAAACAAAAGTCACTGCTACAGGGTAATACTCTTGTACATAACATTGGTCCGGCTGCAGCAACAACCCTATGTATTTTTTTAGCGGCGCCGCAGAAAAGCCGGGATGTCAAGGTCGTCATGGCTGGAAAACGGTTTGATTTCCAGTTCGACCTTGGTACGATCCCTTTTGGGTACCCGCTGGTCAAAGCCGGTTGCAATCACGGTAACCCTTACTTCCTCTTCCATGTGTTCATCAATTACCGCGCCAAAAATAATGTTGGCGTCGGGATCTGCCGCCTGAGCGATAATCTCCGCCGCTTCATTGACTTCAAACAACCCCAGGGACGTCCCCCCGGTTATATTAAGTAAAACACCCCTGGCTCCTTCGATGGAGGTTTCCAGCAAAGGGCTGGATATGGAAGCCCTGGCCGCCTCGGTAGCCCTGTTTTCACCACTGGCTGTGCCGATGCCCATCAAAGCTGAGCCGGTTTCCTTCATGATGGTCTTAACATCCGCGAAATCCAGATTAATCAGGCCTGGCACAGCAATGAGATCGGAAATCCCCTGCACCCCCTGACGCAGGACATCATCAGCGATGCGGAAAGCTTCCACAATGGAAGTGTGTTTTTCAATTACCTGTAAGAGCCGGTCGTTGGGAATGGTAATCAGGGTATCCACCTTTGCTTTTAAGGTTTCGATGCCGCTTTCTGCCTGGGTGGCTCTCTTACGGCCTTCAAAAGTAAACGGTTTGGTTACCACCCCCACGGTCAGGGCGCCCAGTTCCTTGGCCACCTCCGAAACTACAGGCGCGGCCCCTGTCCCCGTTCCGCCGCCCATACCAGCAGTAACAAATACCATATCAGCGCCTTTAAGAGCCTGCAGGATTTCATCGCGGCTTTCCTCGGCTGCCTTTTGTCCGATTTCGGGATTGCCCCCCGATCCCAGTCCCTTGGTAAGTTTGGAGCCAATTTGAATCTTGTGGTTGGATTGGGCCAGGAAAAGCGCTTGGGCATCGGTGTTAACCGCGATAAATTCCACACCCTTGAGCCCGGCGTTGATCATCCGGTTTACCGCGTTGTTGCCCCCGCCCCCGACCCCTATCACCT
>DNIT01000029.1:24056-24961 GCA_003489345.1 Pelotomaculum sp.
GCCCCCGACCCCTATCACCTTTATGTTGGCAAACTGGTCAAGGTCAAGCTCAAAATCAAGCATACTTTTGTCCTCCTCTGTTATCACTCACCAGGTTTAGTGGTATCTGCAAGGACCCGATTTGTTTCATATAACCAACGAGCGGGCTTACAGCCTGCTCCCGTTTTTCATCCTACCCTGCAACCATTTGATCAACCTGTCCATCAATGCGCCCGATTCACAATTTGCTGCCAGTCTCAACCCGGAGCCAGCCAAACGCTGCGCGCCGTACTTGACCAGACCCAAAGCATTGGCCAGGGTGAGACGCAGTGGCTGGCCGTCAACCTGGATGTCCCCTACCCTTACCGGTATCTGAAGTATATTCTCAGCAAACGGGGCAAAACCTCCTAACAGAGACGTCCCTCCGCTAAAAACAGCGCCGCCCGGCAAAAGTCCGGGGTATTGGAAACTTTTAATCACTCTGGCGGTTAAATGCATGATCTCTGCGAGGCGGGCCTCGATAATTGAATTTGCCAGATCCAACTTATTATCCCCGGATCCGGATAACTCGCAATCACTGAGTATTTCTACCGCCTGGTGCAGGGAAGTATGCAGGCCAATGGCCAAATCACTTGCCAGGTGTTCGCCTCCCACTGGAAAAACCGTAGTTTCCCTTAGCGAGCCCTGGTCAAAAATGCTTACGGAGGTGGTACCGGCACCAATATCGATGAGGATCGTACCGAATTCCTTCTCCGCTGTCGTTAACAGTGCTTCTGCAGCCGCCACCGGACCGAATAGCACATCCTCAACCTCTAAACCGGCCAGGTGGACGGCTTTTGATATATCTTTGATATTGCGGGTTGGCGCTGCAACCACCCTGGCTCCCGCTTCCGCCTCAAATACAGACCGGCCGGGGAGACCTCTGG
>DNIT01000029.1:25067-25353 GCA_003489345.1 Pelotomaculum sp.
CCGGCCGGGGAGACCTCTGGGGGGAATGAGCTGAAGGGCGCTGTCTCCTTCCGCCAAACCAGCCGGTACAGGCTGAAGGCCGTTGCGCTTGCTGCGGCCGGCAGAGTATCTTCCTGGTTTGAGGTCCACCAGGCAGTTCTTTACTGCTGTCGTATCTCCGTTAAAGCTCACATATGCAATTGATGGCCTGCTGGTTCGGTCATGCCTTTGCGCTTGCTCCAGCGCCTGTAAGATTGCTTTAGCGGCTGCTTCGGGACTGGTTACACATCCTTTGCTCACGCCTATA
>DNIT01000029.1:25437-29884 GCA_003489345.1 Pelotomaculum sp.
CTGGAAGCTTCCGCCGACCCAAGTATTTGGGGGAAGCCGCTTCTTACTTGCGCGATGACCACAGCCGTCTTTGAAGTGCCTATGTCAAGGCCGGCCAGTGTAATAGGGCTCTTTTTGGCCAGCCCGGCAACTCCCACCCAATCATTACTTATCCTGTTATGATTCCACATTGAAAAAAATTTCCCTTTTTATTAAAGTTATTTTTTTAGAAGATAGCGGCGAATGATCGCTAAATTCTGGAACAGCCTTACCCCAAATGCCACTACGGCAGCCAGGTAGAGGTCCATTCCCAACCTTTCCCCAAAAAAGGCTAAACCTGCGGCCAGAAGAGCATTGCTGAAGAAACCGGTAATAAAAATGGTATTGTCAAAATGTTCTTCCATAGCCGCACGGATACCCCCAAACACCGAGTCCAGGGCAGCCAGGGCGGCTACCGACATGTACTTGGCATATGCTTGGGGAAGCACCAGGGGCAGGTTCAGACCCACGGCAATACCTGCCGCCAGGCTGATTAACGCCAGCCAGAGACCTAACCACATCAAAATTACCCTCTCTTTCTTATCTTTGGGTGTGTTTGGCGTAATCAAAACGCAAGGAACCGGTATAGGCCGGCACCAGCACCCTGTCTTTTGACTGTACTGTAACTGAAACACCGAGGTCGCTTAAGTACTCTGTCAGTCCTCCTCTTATCTCCAGACTGCTTTTGAGTGTACCTGAGGGTCCGATGGCAACCACCTTGTAAGGAGGTGAAAGCTTGATAAGGTTTACATTGATATGACTGCCGGCCAGCCGCACCTCACTGGTGGCCAGGATGCGCTGGTCGTTGACAGCGATTGCCTCCGCCCCGGCCCCACGCAGGTCATTCAATAGCTTTAATAAGTCGTCGTCTTTGATATTATAAAAGCTGCCTTCCTGGTTGTCGAGCAAGACCTCAACCCCCTGCCCCTCAACCGGAACCAGGCCGCCATAAAGCTTGTTTTTGAAAAGCTCGCTCTCCAGCGCGCCGGTAGCTGCCGTATGGCTCTTTCCTGCTTCCTCCAGCTTAATTTGCAGGTCAGCGGACTCTTCCTTTAACTGGTCGAGATCTCTTTCCACCTGTTTTTTTTCAATTGTCAGCTCCTGCACCCTGTCAATAGGGACCGCCTGTTCCACACTGTTGTTGGTACGGAATTGCATGGCTATCATGAGTCCTATAAAAACAGCAACCATGCTGATTGATAAGTATGTTGTTTTATGCAGAGATTTTTTCAAAGTCCTTATCTCCTAGACCGCAGCCTTGGCGTATTCAAACTTTATTCCGCCGCTGTAGGGCGGTACAACGACCTGCGGCAGTTTTTTAACCGTAACCTGGATCCCCCAGAACTGGAGCGTTTCAGCAACCCCACCCTTCATCTTCAAGGAACTATCCAGGGTATCGGGGTTACCAATGGCTGTAATCACATAAGGCGGCGCCAGACGCTTGTTTTTATTAAGCAGGACGGTTGGACCCGTACATCGGATCTCTGTGGTGGCCAAAAGCCTCTGACCGTTCATGGAAATAGCCTCCGCACCGGCTGCGCGCAGTTCGTTGAGCACCCGTAAAACATCTTCATCATGGAGTACATACAGGTTTGGGTCTTGTCCGGGTTTTAAACTGACGATACTGTCGTTTAAGGTAATCTCTACTCCCGGGCCGGTTAATTCAGTAACCCCGGCCTCAATCCTGGCCCGGTCCAGCTCTTCCATGATTTCAGCGGTCTGTGGCAGGGACATGGCTTTATCCAGCTCGGCGCGCAGGTTGTCAACCTGTCCCTGAAGAGCGTCCCGCTCATCCTTAGATTGATTTACCTGGGCAGCAAGTTCTTTAGTTCTTTGTACAGGCTCGGTGCTTTGTATTTCCCGGGTCACCCGGAACTGTACGGCCAACAGTACACCCAGGGCCAACCCAACCGTCATAAGAACCCAATGAAAGGTCTTCAGAGCATATCTCCCCCTAATCAAGCTTGTAATAGACCACCGGTTTGTCGGCGCAGGACAAGTCGATATAGTTTATCCTATCCTGTACGGCGCGCAGTTCTATTAACAGCTGATTTAAAATATCCCCCTTTTCCTGGATATCTTCAGCCAGACCAAACCGGCACTGCATGCCTTCAATGGTATAGAGTCTAATTTGTCCGTCATTTTCAACATGGACCTCGGAAAGCTCCGCCACGGTCTCACCAGGCAGACCGCTGATTACAGTCAGGGCGTCCCCCAATCCCGCTGCATCGACCGCCTCTCCCAGGCCGGGGAGGTTAAAATTGATACCGGTTACCACCGGCAGCCCGGGAGCGCCGGCGTTGGCCTTCTGCAGATAGACACCTTCACCGTCCACCTCAATAAAACCCTCCCCGGTAGGCAAAAGGCCTACCGGCTTGCGCTCTTCCACCCCGATCACCACAGTCGACGGCAGTGACCTGGTCACCTGTACATCCTTGACCATGGGGATGAGTTTAAGTCTGGCGGCCGCCGCGGCCAGGTCAACTTTAAATATATTGACGCCGGGGGCAATATCGCTGACAGATTTTATTTGACCCTGGTCAAGAAGCTGGTTTCCCTGCACCAGAATATTGCGCACCTCAAAAAAGGGGGAGCGCAACAAAACAAAACCTGTAATGAATACCAGAAAAATAAAAAAAATACTTTCAAAAATATTCCATCCACGCTGGCGCCTGCGTCCTATCGTACTTCCCGGCAAGACCTTCACACTTTCACAATTGTAGGATAAGTCTACTTATATGTAATTATACCAATCGAATGAAACTTGTCCAAGGACATTCTAAAAAAAGAAAGATCCTGAAAATAATAGTATTTAAAAATGTTAGGACGATAGCTTTTACAATTTGCAGTAACCTTTTTCTGGTTTTTTTCATAGCATATGGTAGCATTATAGAAAGGAGGCAGTTGCAATGGCAGACGGTGCGGGCTTCGGCAACTGGGGCTTTATTATTTTTCTGATCTTTATCCTGTTAATCTTTGGCATCGGCTTCTGGGGAGGAGGCTGTATCTAGGTACTGTGTCCCGGGATCAGATTGGCTATAAGCTGACTGTGTTAATCTAACCGGAATTGAATGGAGGGAACCAATATGGCGTTTGGAGCTACCGGTGGTGTAGTCGATGGCTGTGGGACCGGCACTGCCGGTTTCGGCAATTGGGGATTTATCATTTTTCTGATCTTCATCCTGCTGATATTCGGAGTAGGGTTCTGTGGCGGTTTTATTTAGAACTCTAAACGAATTCGCCAGGAAGGTCGCCTCCTGGCGGCTTTCTGTTTTCGAAAGCGGATTTGATTTCCCCCCTTGTCCCCAAACCAACTAAAAAAAGAGTCACTAGTTGTGAACTCTAATAATTCTGGCCCCGAGCGCATTGTATTTTACCTCCAATCGTTCGTAACCACGGTCGATATGCGCCACGTTTTCGATGACGGTACCGTCCTCGGCTGCCAGGGCCGCCAGCACCAGCGCCGCGCCGGCCCTCAGGTCACTCGCTTCAATGTAGGCGCCGCTCAGCTTTTCTACCCCCTTGACGATAGCCGATTGCCCCTCTACCTTGACATCGGCTCCCATTCTCCTCATCTCGCCGACATGTTTGAAGCGGTTTTCGAAAATGGTTTCGGTAATGATGCTGGTCCCTTCCGCCAGGCTGAGCAAGGCCATCATCTGGGGCTGCATGTCGGTCGGGAAACCGGGGTAGCTCATGGTTTTGATATCGACCGCCTTAATCCTCCCGTTTCCCTGCACCTTGATCTGGTCCTCGCCCACGGTAAAGCTGACATTGGCTTCACGCAGTTTTGCCAGCAATGGTTCCAAATGTTCCGGTATAACGTTGGTAACCGTCACGTCACCTTCCGTTATGGCTGCGGCCACCAGATGGGTCCCGGCCTCAATCCGGTCCGGTATGACCGTGTGTACCGCCGGTTTCAAATCACCTTGCGTGACTCCCTCTATCTTTATGGTATCGGTACCGGCTCCAACGATCCTGGCGCCCATCTTGTTTAAGAAATTTTGCAGGTCCACTATTTCCGGCTCTTTAGCCGCGTTCCTGATCGTGGTCACCCCTTCTGCCAGGACTGCCGCCATTAATATATTCTCCGTTGCACCAACGCTGGGAAGATCCAGATGGATGTCGGCGCCCCTCAGCCGCTCCGCCTCTGCTGTGATATAACCGAACTTTTCTTGAATTTTGGCTCCCAGCTCTTTTAATCCCTTAAGGTGCAGGTTCATCGGACGGCTGCCGATCTGGCACCCCCCGGGGTAAGATGTCCTGACCCGGCCGAACCTGCCCAAAAGCGCCCCCAGCACCAGGTTGGAAGCCCGCATGCGCCGCATCAAATCTTCAGATATTTCAACTGATTGGATACTTGATGTGTCAACTTCGATTGTATTGCGGTCACCATTTACTCTTGCCCCAAGGTACATGAGCAGGTCCT
>DNIT01000029.1:30015-30671 GCA_003489345.1 Pelotomaculum sp.
ATGGATAACACTTTTCCCGGCATTCAAAATACATGCGGCCAGCAACGGCAATGTTGCGTTTTTGGAACCACTGGTGCGAATAATGCCCTTCAGGCGGTTGCCGCCAACTATCATAAATTTCTGCACATTCTCACCTCCGCCTAGACGTCACCTATAATTTGCACTTCCAGCAGCAACTCTACCCCATCGCGGGCCAGTACGGTTTCCCTGGTCTTATCAATGAGCGACAAAACGTCCGAGGCTGTAGCCTTACCCAGATTGACAATAAAGTTCGCGTGCAGGGAAGATATCTGCGCATCCCCTACCCGCAAGCCCTTCAAGCCGGCAGCTTCAATCAGCCTTCCCGCCGAATCACCCGGCGGGTTTTTAAAAACGCTGCCGGCATTGGGCAGTCTTAGCGGCTGGGTCGACAGACGCCTGGCTACAAACCTCTCCATTTCTTCCCGGATTAGTTGTTTTTCCCGTGGATAACAGGCAAACCTGACTTCAACCACAATCGCAGGCTCCTGTTGCAAGTCACATGAACGGTAACGAAAATTCAATGCTTCCCCGGTTCTGTGGAACAATCGTCCCTCAAAGTTTAACAGCAGCACCTCCCTGACCAGGGCGCCGACCGAAGAGCCGTTGGCTCCGGCATTCATAATCACCGCGCCCCC
>DNIT01000029.1:30785-36924 GCA_003489345.1 Pelotomaculum sp.
TGGTATACCCGCTGAAAACTCCAGCCCCCCCAGGCCGCTGTCCCCGGCAACCGCGGCAAGCACCGAGAGTTTAGCTCCCGCTTCAGCCACGACATCTTTTTCAATGACGGAGACTCTGGCCAAGCCGGAGCCAATCTTTAACACAATACCCCTGATTCCTTTTTCGCTAACCAACAGGTTGGAACCGTTCCCGATTACAGTCAGCGGAATTTTACGCCGGTTGGCGAAAGAAACCACAGACTGCAGTTCCACACGGCTTTGGGGCTCAATAAAGTAATCGGCAGGGCCCCCAATACGCCAGCTGGTATGCTTGTTCATGGGTTCCCCGATCCTTGCACGACCGGATATAAGTTGCTGCAGTTCCCGGTATACTAAGGTATCAACCAATTTTTTGACGCTCCTTTAACCTGTTGACCAGTTCAACCCCTGCATTCCATATATCGCCGGCGCCCATAGTCAGGATCATATCCCCGGGCCGGGCTGTTCGAGCCAGATAGTCTACGATCTCCTGCCTGGTGGGCAGATAAATGACTTTACGGCCCTCAGATTTTTCGATAGCGGTTATGATTATATCTGCCGTTACCCCTGCAATGGGTTGCTCACCGGCGCTGTAAATATCGCTCACGATAATTACGTCGGCATCTGAAAAAGCTTCACCGAAGCGCTCACCGAGAATTGCTGTTCTGGTGTAGCGGTGAGGCTGAAAGACACCAATCAGGCGCCCGGTTTTCAGCTGCCCGGCTGCTTTGAGGGTGGCCTTTATTTCAGAGGGGTGGTGGGCATAGTCGTCAATGACCTTAATGCCGCCGACCTCACCTGTTAGTTGAAATCTGCGCCCGGCTCCCCGGAAGCTGCTGAGGGCCGCAGCAATACCCGCAAAGGGAATACCTACGAACCTTCCCAGCGCCACTACAGCCAGCGCGTTCGAGAAGTTATGACGTCCCGGGACAAGCAGTTCCAGGTCGCCCAAATAGCTGTTGCGAAAATACACTTCCCCTATTGTAAGCTCTCCCACCATACGCAGGTTTCGCCCGGTATAATCCGCATCCGGGTGGTCCAGAGCGTAGGTCTGGCAAGGACCATCGTAGCCTGCCAGCAGTTCTCTTATTTTGGGATCATCAAGACAGACCACTGCCAGCCCCTCTGCAGGAACCTTGGCGATAAATTCGCGAAAAGCGGTTTCAATATTCTCTACGCTTTTATAATGGTCCAGGTGATCGTCCTCGATATTGGTAATGATTTCAATAAAGGGATTCAGCTTTAAAAAAGAACCGTCACTCTCGTCCGCTTCGGCAACCAGGTATTCTCCCCCACCCAGCTTGGCGTTGCCGCCAATTTCTTTCAATTCGCCTCCAATAATGACGGTGGGATCCAGATGGTTTTTCTCTAGAACTAGTGCGGCCATGGAAGTTGTAGTAGTCTTTCCGTGGGCGCCGGCTATAGCAATACCCTTTTGACGCTGCATCAACCATGCGAGCATTTCACTGCGGTGCAGAATGCGGAGCCTTCTTTCCCTGGCCTCCAATAATTCCGGGTTGCTGAAGGGAATGGCAGTGGATGCTACAACCAGGTCGGCGTCACCAAGATATTCACCAGCATGCCCTCTAAAGCAGGTCGCCCCAAGGGCTTCCAAACTCTCGGTGGCGGTTGAGCCTTTCAGGTCCGAGCCGGTTACTCGGTAGCCCAGGCCAAGCATAATCCTGGCTATGCCGCACATACCGGAGCCGCCGATCCCGATAAAATGAACATGCTGCGCTTGTTGCACTGATTACATCTCCTCCCTCGTGGCTCAAATTCGCTTGTCGCCGCCGGCTACCATGATATCTATTAAGTGGAAAAATGGCTGCTAGCGCTGCATTTCATAAGATATAGTATGCATAGCTCCAAAAAGGTGTTACAGGCGTTAATTTGGAGCTTGTCCCCAGGAATAACCCCACCTTATGCACGACCTATGACTCAAAAAGCTCATATTCGTCCACAACAATTCTATTGGCCCTCCGGGTAGTACCATATGCCTGACGCAGCGCAGCTATTCCCGGGTAAGTTGCCTACACCGCCGGCGGCATCGCGTATTATGAAAACACCACGCGATGCGGGTACGATTTCAATCGCACAGCGGTGCGTAAGCGCCGCACTTGGGTATCCAATGGGGCTTTTACGCGAATGCGTTCACACCTGTATTTGAGCAATATTGTAGCGGCCTGGTTACCTGAGCAGTTCGTCAACGCAGTCGATGATATCCTCCAGAGCGTGGGTTTTGCCCATCTTTCTGCTGGCTTCAGCCATGGCCGCCAGTTTGCCCCTGTCCTCCAGGAACCCGGCGATCCTATTGCAAAGCAAGTCCCCGCTCACTTTGCGATCCAAAAACATAAGCGCGGCTCCCTCTTTTTCTAGGGCCAGGGCGTTATGTTCCTGATGATTTTCAGCCGCAAAAGGATAGGGGACCAGGATCGAAGGAATACCCAGGGCAGTAATTTCCGCACAGGTGGCAGCGCCTGCCCTGCTGATAACCAGATCTGCCGCCGCCAGCGCATCCTGCATGCTGTAGAGGTAAGATATAATGGTAACATTCCCAGTTTTAGCCAAGTCTATACCTTTCGCGGCGCAGTCCTTCTGGAACTCCTCGTATCCCGCGCTCCCGGTTACGTGCAGGATGCTTAGCCGCGGATCTCCACCGAACTGTTTGATTACATCAATCATGGCTTTGTTGAGAGTGCGGGCGCCGCGACTGCCGCCAAAGGAGAAAAGCAGAAAGCGATCGACGCCGATACCCAACTTTTTCAGGCCTTCCGGCCTGGTTGCGCGCAATATTTCGGGCCGGACAGGCAGGCCGGTAAGAATCACCTTATGAGGCCGGGGAAAATATTGAACAGATTCTTGAAAGGTAACCGCCACCCTGTCCACAAACCTGGCCAGAATGCGGTTGGTTACCCCGGGCAGCGCGTTTTGCTCGTGAATCAAAGTCGGTATTCTACCCAAGGCAGCTGCCAGGACCACCGGCCCGCAGACATAGCCGCCGGTACCGATTACCACATCCGGCTTCCAGTTGCGCAAGGTCCTGACCGCCTGCCAGAAACCGAGCCCGGTCCGCCATAACACCAGTAAATTTCGCACAGAAAGTTTCCGCTCCAGCCCGGCCCCTGCCAAACCCTTAAAAGGAAGCCCCTCCTTGGGAACGATATCCGCCTCCATGCCCTGATTATTACCCACATAGAGGATTTCCGCCTCCGGATGTCTTTCTTTGATGCCCCTGGCAATAGCCAGGGCAGGGTAGATATGCCCGCCGGTTCCCCCGCCCGCAACAACAATTCGCAATGTCTTCACCACCCGCGCCGTCATCGCGCTCTGCTGAATTTGGAAATATTAAGGAGTATGCCCACCCCTGCCATAGTGAACAGCAGGGAAGTGCCGCCAAAACTGATAAACGGCAGGGGGATGCCGGTAACAGGCAGTGAGCCGGTCACCACCCCCATGTTAATGATGGCCTGCACGCCCACCCAGGCTGTGATACCGGTTGCCAGCAAACAGGCAAAAGGATCCTGGGAAGTCACTGCAATTTTCAAGCCCCTCCATACAAACAAGGTGAAAAGTATGATGATCAGGGCAGCCCCGATAAAGCCCAGCTCTTCTGCGGTAATGGCAAAGATGAAGTCGGTGTGGTTCTCGGGCAGGTAGAGAAACTTCTGTTTGCTCTGGCCCAGGCCCAGGCCGAACAGGCCTCCGGAGCCGATGGCATAGAGCCCCTGAATGATATGGAAGCCGCTGCCCTGGGGATCCGCCCAGGGATTCAAAAAGGCCAAAAAGCGATTCAGCCGGTAGGGCTCCATCAGGATCAACAAGCCAACGGCGGCAACGCCGGCCAGCCCGATGCCGCCCAGGTGGGACACTCTGGCGCCGGCGGCAAAAACCATGACAAATACAATACCGGCCAGTGAAATGGTGGTACCCAGATCGGGCTGCAGCATGATCAGGATGGCTGCCAGACCCAAAACACCCATGTAAGGCAAGACCCCTTTGCTGAACTGCTTGACCCGTTCCTTTTGTCGTGACAGGCCATAGGCCGTGAAGAGGATGACGCTGAGCTTGACCAGTTCGGCCGGGGCAAAAGGCAGCGGTCCTATACCGATCCAGCGGCGGGAACCGTTAACCTCCCGACCTATACCGGGGATCAGGACCAGAGCCAACATGATAAAGGAGACGACCATGAAAGGGACAACATACTGTTTAAGCCGGCGGTAGTCATAATTTGACATGATATACATGGCGGTCAGGCCCAGCAAGGCCCAGATCAATTGCCGCTTAAAGAAATAAAAACTGTCCTTATAATAAATCAGGGTACTGTACTCGCTGGCGCTAAAAACCATAATAACACCAAGACTCACCAGACTCAATACCGTTAAAAAAAGGACAAAATCCGCCGAACTTTGTTTAGGCCGCATACTCTTCTAGCCCCCCCTTTCCTTTTCAGCCCTGCCCGGGTCCCGGAAACTACCTATTTAAAACCCAGTACTACCTCCCTGAACAGGTCTCCTCTTTCTTCAAAGCTCTTAAACATATCCCAGCTGGCACAGGCCGGAGATAAAAGGACAATCTCGCCGGGCCTGGCCGCCCGGTGCGCCAGGACCACAGCATCTTTAAAGTCTTTTGCATAGAGAATGTTCTCAACCCCCCTGGCCCTGGCGGCATCAGCGATGGCGCCTGCGCTTTGGCCCAGGACCACCAGTACTCTGGCCCGTTCCTTGACTTTTTCAGCGAAGCTGCCAAAATCGCTGCCCTTGTTTTTCCCCCCCGCAATCAGCACGATCTTTTCCGGGTAGGCTTCAAGCGCCTTGATCGAGGCATCGGGATTGGTACCTTTGGAGTCATTGATGTAACGTACGCCATTGATGTCGGCAACGAATTCCAGACGGTGGGCAACTCCCTGAAACGTTTTCAAAGTATGTACCAAAGAAGTGGTCGCCACCCCCAGAGACTTGGCCGCGGCAACCGCCGCCAGGGCGTTTTCAAGGTTATGAGCGCCGGGGATGCCCAGTTCATCCCACCCGCAGATATCCTCCTCAACTGTACCCAGCTTGGCTGTAATCCTGCCTCCTTTTACGTAAACCCCCTCCGGAACCGCTTCGCGCCGGCTGAAAAAGATCACCCGGGCGCGGGAACTGCCGGCCAGGGCCGCTGTGCGCGGGTCATCGTAATTTAATACTGTAAAATCGCCCGCTTCCTGGTTCGCGAATATTTTCGCCTTGGCGTCCACGTACCCTTCCATCGTGACGTGGCGGTCAAGGTGGTCGGGGGTGATGTTCAGAACCAGCGCCACCTTAGGCTTAAAAGTATTTGTAGTTTCCAGCTGGAAGCTTGATACTTCAGCCACGATCATATCCTGCGGACCGTATCGCTCTACCTCCGTAACCAGGGGCGTACCGATATTCCCCCCCACCAGTGTGTTATTGCCTGCATTTCTAAAGATTTCACCGAGCAAGGTGGTAGTGGTCGTTTTGCCGTTTGTTCCTGTAACAGCAACCAGCGGCGCGCTGCTGAAACGGTAGGCCAGTTCCAGTTCTCCGGTCAACACAATGCCATGCTCCAGCGCCAACCGGGCAGGCTCCACCGTCAGAGGCACACCTGGACTCATCACCACCAGGTCAAAGCTTCCCCGTTTCACTTCCGGGTATCCTCCCAGGGAAAGATGCACCCCGGCTGCGGCTAGCCGGTCCAGTTCCCCTCCCGGGTAAGCCGGATTAGAAGAATCGGCCAGCACCACTGCAGCGCCTTTATTGATCAGGAAATGAGCAACCGCAAGACCGCTTTTCCCTGCGCCAACCACCAAAACCCGTTTGTCTTTAAGCTCCATTTTTACTTTCCGCCTCCAAATAGTCGTAGGGCGTAGGGCATAAGGCGCAGGCATATGCCGCATTCCTTGGGGCTCCAGGCGCAATGCCATTTGCACCTGCATCGTTTTATCTTACCTAAACCAATGCTTATCAGATTATTTTTTTACGCCTTACGCCCTGCGACCTAGTGTGTATGACCTCCAATGTTTAAAAAAACCAAGTAAATCCTTTATTACCGGTTTGTTATGCAATCAGGGGGAGCCCAGCCGGTATAAGCCGGACAATCCGATTACCCCCAGAAGCAGTGTTAT
>DNIT01000223.1:0-6379 GCA_003489345.1 Pelotomaculum sp.
CCGTCCCCCTGCTTCCCGTCCCCCTGCTTCCCTGGGAAAAAGTGATAAAAATATTCCAAAAATGATGTTGACACTATGTTAAGGCTATGCTAAAATTATAGTTTATTTGACAGGGGATGCCTTTTGTGCTATACTTTAAACGTGGTAAATTTCTAAGGAGGGTACGGCCTTGTTCAAAATAGGAGATAAAGTGGTGTACCCGATGCACGGTGCCGGAGTCATCGAGGCCATCGAGGAGAAGGAAGTCCTCGGGGAAAAGCGCCAGTATTACATATTGCGGCTCCCTGTCGGCGATATGAAGGTGATGATTCCAATCAACAATGGTGAAGGGGTCGGACTCAGGGAGGTTATTGACTCGGAAGGCGTCAAAGAAGTTTTGCAGATCCTGCGCCAGCAGTCTTCGGCCATGTCTCCCAATTGGAACCGGCGGTACCGCGCTAATCTGGAGAAAATAAAAAGCGGCAATGTCTTTGAGGTTGCCGAGGTGGTACGTAACTTAATCAAAAGGGACCGTGAAAAAGGCCTTTCCTCGGGTGAGCGAAAAATGCTGGAGAACGCCAGGCAGATTTTAATCAGCGAACTGGTTCTGGCTACAGAACTGGAAGAGGATAAAGCGCAATCGATGCTTGACGGTGCCTTCGCCTAATGGCGCCAGGTTAAACTGGCGCTTTATTTTTATATGTCGCTAAAACTCCATTATTTTTGCTTGATGTGTGATTCCTCAAACAAATATAATAGAGTTATATAAAAAATATTTGAAGTATCGTTACATTAGAAAGGAGGTGAAAAAGAGACAGTGAAAAAAGCGGTTTATTTTATTTTATTGGCTGCTTTTACCGGAGCCGGTGTGGCTTTTGGTTTTTTCCTGGTTAACAGTGGCCTGGTGACCTTTTTAACCGACCTGCCGCAGCATTTCAGGCTTGGGGTGATGGGTTTATCGACCTTAATCGGCCTGCTTGCCGGAGTTCTGCTGACCCGGCCGCTCATGAGCGGAGCGGTGCGATTAACTGTAATCGCTGAGCAGTACCTGCAGAGGACTCCGACTCAGGATCTGGTCATGGGCTCGGTCGGCTTGATTATTGGACTTATAATTGCCAATTTAATAGGCAATCTCCTGTCCTTCTTAGGCCCTGTCGGTAAGCTGGTATGGATTCTGATTACACTATTTTTGTCTTACCTTGGCTTAAGCATCGGCATCAAAAAGCGTGAAGAACTACTGGCGTTGTTCGCCACTTTCCCCAAGTTTGGCAAGGATCGGGCTTTGAAATCCGAGCTCAAGGCGGGGCATTTCAAGATTCTGGATACCAGTGTGATTATTGACGGACGGATCGCCGAACTGTGCGAAAGCGGCTTTATTGAGGGAGTTATGCTTATTCCCGCCTTTGTGCTGGAAGAACTGCGCCATATAGCCGACTCTCCCGACCTTTTGAAGAGGAACCGGGGCAGGCGGGGCCTGGATATACTGAATAAGATGAGGAAAGATGTTGACATAAAGGTCCAAATATACGACAACAACCGGGGACTGGAAGATGTTGCGGAAGTAGATACCAAATTGGTCAAGCTGGCTCAGAAACTGGGCGGCAAAATCATTACCAATGACTATAACCTGAACAAAGTTGCAGAATTGCACGGTGTTAAGGTTCTAAATATCAACGAGCTGGCCAACGCCGTAAAGCCGGTAGTTCTGCCGGGTGAGGAAATGGTGGTGCAGTTGGTCAAGGACGGAAAAGAGATGGGCCAGGGAGTTGCCTATCTGGATGATGGCACCATGATCGTGGTGGACAACGGCAAGCGCTATATGAACCAGACGATCCCGGTCCTGGTCACCAGTGTCCTCCAGACTGCCGCCGGGCGGATGATTTTTGCCAAGCCCAAGTATGAAAAACGCGGCGAAGGACAAGCTCATCTGGGTGAGGTGAACGCCATTGGTTAAGGTTGCGGCTGTGGTGCCTGCCGCCGGTTGCGGGAGCCGGATGGGGTCGGATGTGAAGAAGCAGTTTCTTGCTCTGGCCGGGGCGCCCATACTGGGGTACGTATTAAGAATTCTTGAAGCCAGCGAGCTGGTGCAGACCATAGTGGTAGCCGTAGGCGAAGGTGAAGAAGAATATTGCCGCCGGGCTGTGATCGACAAGCTGGGATTAAAGAAAATAACAGCCGTCGTACAAGGCGGTAAAGAGCGCCAGGATTCCGTTTACAGCGGCCTCCTGGCGCTTGCGCCTGATACGGATATTGTGGTCATACACGACGGGGTCCGCCCCCTGTTGAGCGATGAAAACCTGGAGATGGTCGTCGGGGCCGCCCTTGCGTTTGGCGCCGCAACCTGCGCCGTGCCTGTAAAAGACACGGTTAAACTGGCCCGGGAGGACGGTTTTGTGGCCGAGACCCTCCCCAGAAACAGGCTGTGGTTGACCCAGACGCCGCAGGCCTTCCGTTACGGGGTTATTTTGGACGCGCACCGCCGTGCTCATAAGGAAATCTTCAAGGCCACGGACGACGCGGCGCTGGTTGAAAGAATGGGGATGGCGGTGAAATTGGTGGATGGCAGTTACCGGAATATCAAAATTACGACTCCCGAAGACCTCATTGTGGCTTCGGCCCTGCTCGAAGCCCCTCAGGCCGGGGGTGTCCAAAAATGAGGGTGGGATTCGGCTATGACGTTCACAGGCTGGTCGAAGGAAGGCCGCTGGTCCTGGGCGGTGTCGAGATTCCGTATGAGAAGGGGCTTTTGGGACACTCCGACGCGGATGTGCTGGTGCATGCCGTTATGGACGCTCTGCTGGGCGCCGCCGGGGCCGGTGATATCGGCCGGCATTTCCCCGATACCGATGACCGCTATAAAGGAATAAGCAGCCTGGCCCTCCTGTCCAGGGTCGGTGAAGTGCTGCGCGAAAAGGGTTTTACGGTGGGAAACATAGACGCGGTGGTCGTGGCCCAGAGACCGAAACTGGCCCCCTATATGGAGGAGATGAAGCTAAGAATGGCGGAAGCGCTGGGGATTGGCTCTTCTAAGGTTAACGTTAAGGCGACGACAACAGAGGGACTGGGCTTCACCGGTACCGGCGAGGGTATTGCCGCTTATGGCGCGGCGCTCCTCGAAGGCGATCTGGCGCCTTAAGGCAGACTTCTTGTACGCTTCCGGCGCTATTTTATCTAAGTATGGAAAGCATACGGTTACATACTGTATTCCACATGCTGCTGTCTTGGAATCAGCTGCGCAGGAAAACGCAGCGATGCAGGTACGATTTCAATCGTACAAAACTGTGAAGCAGCTTAGGGATTTTTATGCCCTCCTCCGGAGCCTTTGTGCGTATGAATTCGTACCCACATTTTTTTATGAATTGCTATTGACCATTTGCCTGCCGGACAAAACAGGTGTTATAATAAGCTACGATAAAAAAGGGTCATTTAACCAGCCGTAGGTATGACTTCCGGCTGATTTGCGCCTTAAGGGGGAACCATTTTGTTGCCGGTACGAGTCCGTTTTGCGCCGAGTCCCACCGGTCCCTTTCATATCGGGGGGGCTAGATCGGCGTTGTTTAACTGGCTTTTTGCCCGCCGTTACGGAGGCACTTTCATAGTCCGGATCGAGGATACCGATCTGGAGCGTTCTACCAGAGAGTCTGAGGAAAACATCCTCAATGCCCTACGCTGGCTCGGCCTGGACTGGGATGAGGGGATCCAGGTCGGGGGCCCCAACGAGCCCTACCGCCAGACGGAAAGGCTGGACCTTTACCGCCGGTATGCCGACACCTTGCTGGAAAGCGGCCAGGCTTACCGTTGCTATTGTACAGAGGAGGAACTGGCAGCCGAGCGGGAAGAGCTTTTGGAAAAAGGCGAGATGGTCCGCTATAGGGGCCGCTGCCGCAACCTCACGCCGCAAGCCCGCGCCGCCCTGGAAGCGGCAGGGCGCAAACCGGTGATACGATTTAGGGTTCCGGAAGACTATGTCATCCAGGTCAACGACCTTGTCCGGAGCGAGGTTTCATTTGATTGCAGCGGCATTGGCGACTTCATTATTGTGAAATCCGACGGTATTCCCACCTACAATTTTGCTGTGGTCATAGACGATCACACCATGGAAATCAGCCACGTCATCAGGGCCGAGGAACACCTGTCCAACACGCCCCGCCAGATTTTGATTTTCGAAGCGCTGGGCTGGCAGATTCCCGAGTTTGCCCATGTGTCGCTGATCCTGGGCCAGGATCGCAGCAAGATGAGCAAGCGCCACGGCGCCACCGCTATTGAGCAGTACCAGGCAAAAGGCTACCTGCCCGAGGCCCTGGTAAACTTTCTGGCGCTGCTGGGCTGGTCTCCCGGAGGAGAAGAAGAGGTTTTTTCCCTGGAACAGCTGGTGGAGCATTTTTCTCTGGAACGGGTGTCCAAAAGTCCCGCCGTTTTTGACCTCGATAAGCTAAACTGGCTCAACGGCCATTATATCCGCACCGCTTCCCTGGAACGGATTACCGGATTGGCCATATCATATTTAGAAAAGGCGGGCTATATAAGTCAGCCGCTGACGGCTAAGAAGTATGAGTGGGTTACCATGCTGGTTGCCCTGGTGCGGGATTATTTGGACTGTCTGGAGGAAATCACGGACCACGCCGCTATTTTCTTTAGCGACAAGATCGACATAGAAGAAGACGAAGCCAGGGAGATCATGGCCGGCAACCAGGTCCCGGCTGTTTTGGAAGCCCTCAAAGCCAAGGTTACTGCAGGTCCCGCCCTCACCGAAGCAGGTGCCAGGCTTCTGCTCAAGGAAGTCGGCAAAGAGCTGGGCGTCAAAGGCAAAGAAATTTTTATGCCGGTCCGGGTAGCGCTGACCGGAAAAACCCACGGACCCGATCTAAACCGGATCATGGCCATCCTTGGCCAAACCGGTGTCGCCAACCGCCTGGAACAGGCGGGGGCTTATACTGCAGTTCTTAAGGGTCGGGCGTAAGCTTATGTTGCATTAGTGGGAGGCAGGGGGATAGGGGACCTACACCCTACACCCTACGCCTTACGACTTACGACCTGTATAGGGGGGGTATGGGGCATGTTTGACCGGCTGCGCAAGGATATCCGGGCTGTGATGGAGCGGGATCCCGCCGCCAAATCCGTATTGGAGGTAGTCCTGTGCTATCCCGGTCTTCACGCTGTCCTTATACACAGGCTCGCGCACGGTTTTTATCGCCGGGGCTGGTTTGTTATCGCCCGGCTCATTTCCCAGTTCGCCCGTTTTCTGACCAGTATCGAAATTCATCCCGGCGCCAGGATCGGAGAAGGGTTTTTCATCGATCACGGCTCCGGCGTCGTTATCGGTGAGACTGCTGAAATCGGGGACAATGTTACCCTGTACCAGGGAGTTACCCTGGGCGGGACAGGCAAAGAAAAAGGCAAAAGGCATCCCACAATCGGCAACAATGTAATGATTAGCGCCGGCGCCAAGGTCCTGGGATCCTTTACGGTCGGCGACAACGTCAGGATTGGCGCCGGTTCTGTGGTTTTAAAGGCCGTACCCTCCGACTGCACCGTGGTCGGGGTTCCCGGCAAGATCGTTGTTATGGACGGCCATAAAGTAGATCTCCGGCAGGCGCCCGGTGAGGTAAACCTGCGCCACGATCAGCTTCCCGACCCTGTTGCAGACGTGCTTGTATGTATGCATAAAAGTATAGAATGGTTGGAAAAGCGGGTCAGAGAACTGGAGGACCAGAATCTTCAACTGGCAGGCCTGCGCCGGGAGGAACTGACGGGCTGCCGAGAGAGGTGTTTCTTAAAAGATGGAGATTTATAACACCCTGACCAGGCGGAAGGAGACCTTCCAGCCGAGAGACCCGGGCCGGGTCGGCATGTATGTCTGCGGCCCGACGACCTATAACTATGTGCACCTCGGCAATGCCAGGCCGCTGGTCTTTTTTGACACGGTACGGCGGTATTTTGACTACAAAGGCTACGAGGTGGTTTACGTCCAGAACTTCACCGACGTCGACGACAAAATTATCAGCCGCGCCAGGGAACAGGGGGAGGACCCTCTCGCTTTCTCCCATCTGTATATTAATGAGTATTTTAAAGACGCCGACGCCCTTAACGTCCACCGGGCTGATCGACACCCCAAGGTATCGGAGCATATTCCCGATATCATCGGGACTGTTGAAGCGCTGATCAAAAACGGCTTTGCTTATGAAGTGGACGGGGACGTCTATTTTGCAGTGCGCAAGTTTGAGCCTTACGGCAGGCTTTCCGGCCGTACCTTCGACGACATGCAGGCAGGCGCCCGCGTGGATGTGGATACCCGCAAGCGCGACCCCATGGATTTTGCCCTTTGGAAAGCCGCCAAGCCGGGCGAGCCGTCCTGGGACAGCCCTTGGGGACCGGGCAGGCCGGGCTGGCACATCGAGTG
>DNIT01000223.1:6463-7583 GCA_003489345.1 Pelotomaculum sp.
TTTCCCCACCATGAAAATGAAATTGCCCAGGCTGAAGCAGCAACCGGAGAACCTTTTGTCCGCTACTGGCTGCACAACGGCTTTATTACCGTAAACGACGAGAAAATGTCCAAGTCGCTGGGCAACTTCTTCCTGGTCAGGGACATCCTGTCCAAATTTTCGCCGGAAGTAATCCGCTTTTTCCTCCTCTCCACCCATTACCGCAGTCCCCTTGATTTTGCCGATGAAAACCTGGTTTCAGCCGGGAAAGGGCTGGAAAGGATCAAGACCAGCATCCGGCTGTTGACCGAAGCCCTGGAGAGGAAGGGAGAGGTTTCCACTGACCGGTCTGTTTCCGATTGGGCGGCGGACTTAACAGCCTCCCTTGAAAACTTAAAAGCCGCCTTTGATTCTGCCATGGACGATGACTTCAACACTGCTTTGGCCATGGGCGTCATCTTTGACCTGGCCAGAGAGGTCAACAGCGCCGTCCAGAAGGCGGGAAGCGATGTCTCCGGTCCGGACCGGGAGGCTCTCCGGCGCGCTTATGACCTGTTTCGGAATTTCAACGGGGTCATGGGGCTTTTCAGGGTTGAACCGCAAAGCGGCAGGATTCTTTTAGATAGTGACGCAGGTGATGGTTCCAGCCTGGCGGAAGGGTTAATCAACCTGATTATCGAGATCCGGCAAGAAGCCCGCAAGAAGAAAGACTGGGCAGTCGCCGACCGGATCAGGGACGGTTTGAAAGAACTTGGCGTGGCCCTTGAGGATACCCCCCAGGGCGTTCGCTGGAAGAAGCAGTGATGGGGTTGAAAAATATTCAACCAGGTGAACTGCCGGCGCTGGCGCTGGCTTACATCGGGGACGCCGTCTATGAACTGGCCGTACGTTACCACCTCGTCAACAGCGGTATTGCGAGAGTCAACCGCCTGCACGATGAGGCCGTAAAATTTGTGCAGGCGAAAGCCCAGGCCAGGCTGCTCAGAGAGCTGGAAGGGCTCCTCACTGAGGAAGAAACAGCTGTGATCCGCCGCGGCCGCAACGCCAAGTCTCCCCATACCCCCCGCAGCACCGGTGTGATCGATTACCGGCAAAGCACAGCTTTCGAATGCCTGATCGGCTATCTCTATCTCAAAGGCGA
>DNIT01000223.1:7663-8175 GCA_003489345.1 Pelotomaculum sp.
GCTATCTCTATCTCAAAGGCGATAAGGACCGCCTCGAGGAGATCCTCGCCTTGGCGCTGGAGATGGGACGGGATTTGGAACGTGGGAAATAGGACCTGGGACGTTGAGTGTCAGACATGGAAAGGTTCTTTGTCTTATAAGTTAAGTGCCTAACTTATCGCAGTTTGTAGAATATGACTTACGAGACTCATTCTTATGAAAAGAATTTACTATTAATATATCTTATGAATTTATGCGAGAGAATGATATTGTCAAGTTGTCAAATAAAACAACTTATTTTTTTAAAGATTTATCTGTTTGATAAGGAGTGAAATCATGAAAAAGAGTTATGTCGGGGAGGGTAATGTTCAACTTATTGCTGGCGGTGGTCGAATATATACTGACATTGCTGCTAGATTTGTCAGTTCCGAAAGGTCACTAGATGAAATCATTGCAACTCCTTACTCAAAGGAATTAGTGCTAAGAATTGTTAATAGTGGACATAAAGCAGCTGTTGAATTTGATTATTTTCT
>DNIT01000223.1:8268-8565 GCA_003489345.1 Pelotomaculum sp.
GCTGTTGAATTTGATTATTTTCTATTCGGATTAGAAGGCTATGCAAGGGTTACCGAGGTCCAATTAGTAAGAAAAAGAATAGCCTCTTATATGATTAAAACCGGTCGTCTAAATAAAAACGGAAAAAGACTTTTCAGTGTGGTTCTACCAAAAGGAATCGAGAATAATATTATTAACCACAAATTACCGGTAAGGTTACTCACTCTAAGCGATGGAACACCACTGCAAAATTATTTACCACAAGGTATTGATGAATTAAATTACAATATTGGCGTAGATGAAATATTAAAAATAATA
>DNIT01000223.1:8640-12282 GCA_003489345.1 Pelotomaculum sp.
TAGATGAAATATTAAAAATAATAGAAACATGGTATGAGGTAGGCATTGAGAAAGGATTTCCAGAAGAAGACTTGAGGTATATTAAACCTCAAGCAACGGAATTCAAAGCTATTATAGGTATGAACGCACATGCTTTATTAGATTGGTTTAATGTTCGTTGCTGTAAAAGAGCGCAAACAGAGATTAGAGACTTAGCCACAAAAATGTTAAGGATTTGTAAGGAAATTGCTCCGGATTTATTCGTTAATGCCGGGCCACAATGTCATCTTCTCGGTTATTGCCCTGAAAATGAGGCGCAACATGAAGAATGTCAAGGGAAAGTTATTACTAAAGAGAAAGCATTAAAACTTCTACGAGGATACAAGAATTAATATGGTTTAGTTGTTCTGCTTTCAGTTAGAACGAGAAGTGCGGTTTAAATTGCAAAAAGAAAATTTAATAAATAAATTCTCTAGAGCATTATATGAAAACCGCGGGGCTATATTTGTTGGTGCAGGGATTTCAAAGCCATCGTGTGGAATCGACTGGCTAGAGTTGCTCAAACCAATGGCCAAGGAACTTGGTATATCACTCCATAGGAGGGATGATCTTCCTCAAATCGCACAGTATATTGTTAATGCCTATTGTGGAAACAGAATGGGTACTAAAGCGGAGTACGAAGTAGCCAATGATTTAAGATGTAAAATAATACCAGTCCCTGAAGGCCAAAGTGATCTTATTGATTCAATATTGAATGATCCATCAGTTAAACAATTTCTTCAAAGAATATCTCCAGACTATTTGGAAAAAGCTAAAAGTTATCATGTAAGTACTGAGGATGTAATTTCATGCATAAACAAAGCATTTCAACTATAGATAATTTTTCTGTTGTTAAAATACATAGTAAAAATCAAACTATTGAGGCAGGTTTTAATAGAAAGACACTTATATTATTGATCTTCATATGCTTGGGGATGACTCATTGGATTTTGAAATAACGCTTTCAAGAGCCAAGAATAAATCCTGTATCAAGGGGAATCAAAGTAAAGGTTGTGAAAGATGCGGGTATGTTTGTCCACTTAAAAATCAAGAAAAATATTCATAATAGTATTTAATCCCTATTTAACAGGGAAAGACTTCTGTAATATAAAGATTTTCAAAGGAGAGACTTCATCTGGAAGATGTCATTGCGGGACGCAATCCGGTCCGTGAAGCGTTGCGGTCCGGCCGCCCCATCAATAAAATATTAATCGCCGAAGGGCCTTTGTCCGGGGGGCCTTTGTGGGAAATCTACGGCACGGCCAGAGAAAAAAACATCCCCGTGCAGAAGGTGGACCGGCAGCGGCTGGGCAAATTCGCCCCCGATGGCGCCCATCAGGGTGTGATAGCCCTGGCGGCCGCCAAAGAGTATGTGGAAGTAGAAGATATCCTGGCTGGAGCCGTTCCCGGTGTCCCGCCGTTTCTGATCCTGCTGGATGAGATCAGCGACCCGCATAACCTTGGCGCCATCCTCCGTACCGCTGACGCCGCCGGCGCGCACGGAGTGGTCATTCCGCGTCGGCGCTCCGCCCCGCTGACGCCAACTGTAGCCAAGGCGTCGGCCGGGGCCATTGAATATGTGCCGGTGGCCAGGGTCGCCAATATGCCTCAGACTATCGAAACATTGAAAAAACAAGGCCTCTGGATGATAGGCGCCGATCCGGAGGGACAGGAACTTTACTGGGACGCTCGCCTGGAGGGGCCGCTTGGCCTGGTCATAGGCGGTGAAGGCAAGGGCCTGGGCCGTCTGGTCAAGGAGCGGTGTGATCTCCTGGTGCGCCTGCCCATGTCCGGCCGTGTAAACTCATTAAACGCTTCGGTTGCAGCCGCCCTGCTGGCCTATGAAGTAGTGCGCCAGAGGAGAATCGCTTTCAATGAAGGGTCATCTCATCGTTGACGGTTATAATATTATTTATGCCTGGCCCGAATTCAATAAGAGCAGGGAAACCGGGCTGGATTACGCCAGGTCAAAGCTGGTATCCATACTTGCCGACCACGCGGCTCTGACCGGGTTGAAAGTGGTGGTCGTCTTTGACGCCCACCAGATTAAAGGCGGCGCTGAAAGAACGGAAGTTGTAGACGGGGTGGAGGTGATTTACACCCAGCAGGGGGAAACAGCCGACTCACTGATCGAGCGCATGGCCGGCTCCATTCCGGAGGACGGGGGGACGGTATACGTAGCCACCTCGGACTGGGCCGAACAGGTGATCATTTTTGGCAGGGGAGCGTTTCGCCTGACCCCCGGCGAACTGCACGAGCAGGTGCGGCGGACCAAAGAGGAAAGCAGGGTCCACTATCAGCAAAGCAAGCCGGTGGACGGCTACCTGGAAAACCGTTTGCTGGAAAAGGTGCGCTCTAAATTTGAACAATGGAGGCGGGGAAAGGGCTAGGTCGTCCAATTTTACCTTGACGAGCTTCCACCGCTTCGTTATAATAAGTTAGGAACCTGACCGACACTATAATCAACATATGCCTAGCCCCGTGAAAAGAAAAAGTGCATTCCGGGCTGAAGGCCTGGGCATTGTCAATTAGCGAGGGTGGGGTTTTTTATTTTTTTTCTCGTTGGTTGATGGGAAAAAGAGGGGGAGAATAGTGATTTTTCAAGCCCAGACGGAAGTTTACAACGGATTTCAGCTGTTGGTTGACGAAGAAGTTGTGGAATTTGCCCGTGAGGGTGACGAAATAGCCCTGGAGTACCTGATTAACAAGTACAAAAATTTTGTTCGCGCCAAAGCCCGGTCATATTTTCTGATCGGGGCCGATCGCGAAGACATCATCCAAGAAGGTATGATCGGGCTATATAAGGCAATCCGGGACTTCCGGATGGACAAGCTATCCTCATTCAGGGCTTTTGCCGAGCTCTGCATTACCAGGCAGATTATCACTGCCATCAAGACAGCGACCCGGCAAAAGCATATACCGCTGAACTCCTACGTCTCCCTTAACAAGCCCATATATGATGAGGATTCGGACCGCACCCTGCTGGATGTGTTGTCGGGTTCGAAAATCACGGATCCCGAGGAGTTAATCATCTCCAGGGAAGAGTTTGACGATATCGAAGAGAAGATGGGCGAGATCTTAAGTTCGTTGGAGTGGAAAGTCTTGATGTCCTACCTGGAAGGCAAGTCCTACCAGGAAATCGCCGAAGACTTAAAGCGTCACGTCAAGTCAATCGACAACGCGTTGCAGCGCGTGAAGCGGAAACTCGAACGCTACCTGGAAAAACGCGAAGCATAACCAGTTAACTGACAGATTGCCTTTAACCGGCGGTTAAAGGTTTTTCTATGCCAAAAGGCAAATATGGGCGCTTGCCTGGGATAGACTGGAAGACGACAAAGCCAGCCAGTTTATTTCAGGTTGACAGCAACGCTATAATAGCTTATAATAGCTACTGTGTCAGCGCCGGCGTAGCTCAATTGGCAGAGCAGCTGACTTGTAATCAGCAGGTCCCCGGTTCGAATCCGGGTGCCGGCTCCAGATGAAACAAGGTTCAAGCGTGGTGGGGTGGCCGAGTGGTCAAAGGCAGCAGACTGTAAATCTGCCGACACCGTCTACGAAGGTTCAAATCCTTCCCCCACCACCAACTTATAAATCTGGCCGACTTAGCTCAGTAGGTAGAGCACA
>DNIT01000039.1:0-731 GCA_003489345.1 Pelotomaculum sp.
ATTCCCCGGCCAATGGTGGCGTTGCAATATCTTCATGGTCTCAATGGCTATATCTTCAATAGATTTACCAAAGGTTTTATTGTATTGCTGTATAAAATGACTTGCCAGAAAAGCGATATCCTCAAACCTCTCCCTTAAAGGAGGGACTTTTATTTGGATTACGTTTAGCCGGTAAAACAAATCCTCACGAAACTTCCCCTCAGAAATCAAGTAATTTATTTCTTTATTAGTTGAAGCGATAACTCGCACGTCAACCTTAATCGGCTTCCCACCCCCGATACGTACAACCTCTCTTTCCTGAAGAACACGCAACAATTTAGTCTGAAGGCTGATTTCCATTTCACTGATTTCGTCAAGGAAAATAGTGCCGCCATTTGCCTGCTCAAAAACACCGGTGCAGCCACCCTTTTTCGCCCCTGTAAAAGCGCCTTCCTCATAACCAAAAAGATTGCTTTCGATTAAAGAGGCCGGCAAGGCCCCACAGTTCAGCGCCACAAAAGGCCGGCAACAACGTTCACTGGCATTATGAATCGACTGGGCAAACATTTCCTTACCCGTACCCGTTTCACCGTAAAGAAGAATTGAGGAGAAACCATCTGCCACAAATTTAGCCATATGTTTAGCTTTCACTATCGCTTCAGTTTCTCCGATGATATCGTCAAAAGTAAAGCGGGTATGCTGCAGTCTTTTGACTTCTTCATAAAGCTTTTGCTGCTGGCGAGTTGCCTTTT
>DNIT01000039.1:876-2209 GCA_003489345.1 Pelotomaculum sp.
TTCATTGTTAAAGCCAAGACCAAAGTTCTCGGTGATGGGGATACGGACCGCCATAGCGCCACTGATTGAAAAAGATTTGCCGACTTCCGGTTCAAAGGCCTCAATAGCCTGGCGGGCTTGCTGACTCGTCTTGCCTTTATATTGAATCCGTTCCGTCCCTTCAGCGTTATAGACAATTAACCTCTCGCCCTTTTCATTAAATAGTACCGCTTCACCCCCGGCCACACGCGCTATCATTGGCAAAGCTCTCTCCAAGGAATCCCGCAATTTATGCTCTTTTTTAATTCGGTCGTCGTTGCTGCAAGTCAATATATAGTTCCCAATTGGAAAAGCCCAGGTTCCTGCTTTATCTACTATTTGGGACAGACCGGCCAAAGGCCGGCCGGCCTGCGCCGCCTCCCTGGCTAATTCACATACTTGTCCAGCCGGTTCTCCAACCTCCTGACCATTTGCGTCTACCATACATATTCTTCGCCCTAAAAAGTCTGTAACAGACGTAAAACCACCGGTCAGCCTGGCAAGAAAAGGTAACATTGAGACAAGTTGATCTAATTCCATATTGTTTTTTTTCATGAAATTACCCTCTTCTCAAGTTATTTTGCTATCGCCTAGAGATGATGCTACATTACTGTCTTTAGACTATGGGCTCCGGAAGAACTTTACCCTGGTCGAAGAACAGACCTTTATGATTCCATAAACAACAGAGTCTCCTTTAATCTTCCGTAAAATATAAAAACGCCAGTGTTCAAGTGTCACTGGCATCTTTGCCGTTTGTAAGGTCAAATACAACAATGTATATCAATATTTAGATTGAATTTATCTTATAACAAGGCTTTGAAAAATGTCAATCAAAAGCCGGTACAAAATTGTTTCTTTTTTTACCAGTCTGTTTTAGTCCTTATTTTTATCCTATATATTTCCGATTTAAGTCTTTTATTCCTGTATAAACTCATACTACTACCATCCGTTTCTATTTACTCCATCTGTACTGTTTTACCCCGTGCTTATGAAAATAAAAATATGTACGTTCAGGCTTTCATAGCAATAAGCCCGGCTGTCGTATAACCGCCGGGCCTTCACCATTGCTACAACTTGAAACCATATAATTCTTCCGCCGCTGTTAGAGGACATTCAAAACTTTCACGAGCACGATGAACACAAAAACCATCAACAGTGGTATGATGGCAACATTCAAGACCCTATCCAATGCACCAGACAGGGCAAGTTCCGGAGCGGATGAATTCATCGAGGCTACCCCTGCCAGCTCCTTTGTGATGAGCATTGCGATTAAAGTTATCGTGGCAATCACGCCACCCCCGGCCACTAAGGATGT
>DNIT01000039.1:2396-4360 GCA_003489345.1 Pelotomaculum sp.
TGCCGGAACAAGAAAACCTTATTGTTTTATTAACTTATATCCTCACCCCCCTTAAATAATGTTCATTAATCCTTCGGTCAATAAATTTGATAAAATATATGTTAAATTAAGTTTTTTCTTTATATTTAATAAATCATTTTTTATCCAATTTTATCCAACTTCTTTTAAGGAACCGAACGCAAACGGTTCATCTACTCACTAACATAACATTTATAAAATTACTGTCTATAATTTATGTTTAAAAGTAATAAAATCATGTCTATTTCTTGCAAAACCATGTCTGAATATGCAACCCGGCAGCCGCCAAAGATAACGTCCTACTCCCTGCAGCTACTTAGATTATCCGCCCATCTACCATCCTGATATTCCTGTCGCATTCTTTCGCCACCCGCTGGTCGTGAGTAGCCACCAGCACTGTTTTCCCCTGTTGGTTCAATTTCTTCAACAAGTCCATAATTCCCGCTCCGGTAGCAGAGTCCAAATTGCCCGTGGGTTCGTCCGCCAAGATCACTTCCGGCTCCAGCAGAAGCGCCCGGGCAATGGCCACCCGCTGCTGCTCGCCTCCGGAAAGCATACCCGGGCGCCGGTCTTCTTTGCCCGCCAGACCTACCAACTCCAGTAACTCCAGCGCGTGCCGCCTGTAACCTTTTCCCAAAGGTAAGGCAGGTGTAAGGACGTTCTTCAGGACGCTCAAAGTGGGAATCAGGTGATAGGACTGAAAGATAAAGCCTATTTTTTCCCGGCGAAAACGGCAAAGGGACGCCTCGTTTTTTAAGGCGAATATTTTCCCCTCAAACAAAATATCGCCGGTTGTAGGGCTGTCCAGGGCCCCTAGAAGGTTCAGCAGAGTAGTTTTACCGCACCCGGAGGGACCGGTCAGCGCCACAAGTTCTCCCCTCCTGACTTCCAGGCTTTTAACGTCCAGCACTTTTACTGCAAGAGTACCTTTTCCGTAAATTTTGATCAGGTTTTTAACAGCAATCAAAACCTCCGTCTGCACCCGTAAAACCTCCATGCCTTTATACTCCCCTGAGAATCTTGGCCGGTGCCGCGCTGTTCGCGCGCCAAGCCGGATAAATACCTCCCGCCACCCCGATCAGGACGCCGGTCAGGAACACACTGACCGAGACCTGCCAGGAGAGTACGGCGATATCCGCGGCAATCAAAACCCTGGCCGCGGCAATTCCCCCGTAGCCCAAAACCACTCCCAGGGCGGCGCCCAACAGACTCAGAGACAGAGACTCCACCAGCACCATGAAGATGATATTGGCCGGGGTCCACCCCAGAGCCTTCAGAATGCCGAACTCACGCATCCGGTTGACTACGGACAAAAGCATCACCACCATGATGGACAATCCTCCAGCTATTACGGCCACCAAGGAAACGGCCATCAGAAACTTACCTAAGAGGTCAAGTATATTTTTAACCGGATTTAAGACCTCTCCGGGCACCACTACCTGCAGTTCCGGCTTTTTACCCAATAACTCTTGTTGAATAACCTTGGAAGTGGATTCCACATTGTCCACGCTGTCCACCACAACATTGATAGCGGAAACACTTCCCTCCGGTATCTTGCCTATCTCCCTGGCCAGCTTTTCAGAACCGCTGAGGGCCCCATCCAAAACCTCGTTGCCGGTCTGGTAGACCCCCACAACTTTTAGATTCAGCTCCTTGGACCGGTTGCCTTCCATGATCATAAAGGAGTAAGAGTTCCCGATCTCGAAGGGGGAATTTAATAAACTCAAATATTCCTGCAGGCTTTTTCCAATGATAATTTCCTCTTTATTACCTGGGGAGGTTCCCTCAATAATTTGGTTATAAGGGTTGTTGTCCAAATCGTGAATCTCTTCCGTGCCATAGCCAAATAAGGGCATGACGTAGTTCATTTTTTGGGGCCGCATAACTACCGAAACCTGGGAATAGACCTTTTCCACATGGGGGATGTTTCTGATGGTATCAATAAA
>DNIT01000047.1:0-5522 GCA_003489345.1 Pelotomaculum sp.
ATGGAAAATCACCATAAACAACTCAAAAACCCGCTAAAATAGCGGGTTTTTGGACAAATTATGGTGTCGGAGGCGGGACTTGAACCCGCACGGTCACCCACACGCCCCTCAAACGTGCGCGTCTGCCTATTCCGCCACTCCGACATATATACTGGGAAGCCTTAATGGAAGGGAACTACCTGTACTCGCAAAGGTTATTATACCAGACAGATATTCTTTAAGCAAGTGAAAGTCTTGCTTTTTTGATACACTCCTTCTTTATAATAACCAATCTAGATGTTGTAATTTAATAGAATTTCAGTTATTCTAATTATCAAATGATAAATAAAACAATCTATCACTGGCGGCGAAAGCGCTGTTTTTTTATGGGGGGAGAAAAATTGTATCCGCAAACCCATATCTACTTTGCTGAATGGATTATCGAAACAAAGGGGGATACCGTTACGCTGGGCAGTATTCTGCCTGATATACTGAGCGGGGGCCTCTTTGATCATTATGAGTCGCACAGCAAGGGGGAGGAAATATATAGTTTTCTTAAGAAGCACAACACCCTTCTAGACTTTGGAAAGGCGCTTTTAACCCACGGGTTTGTGCCCAAAGGGCTCGACTACTACGGGGATGAGAAATATCTGGATTTTGAAAAGGGCTACTGTTTTGAGAAGGCCAAGCCGTTTATTTTGGAGACTGTGGAGGCATGCAATATTCCGCTAACCATGGGCTGGTGGAAGGCACATAATATTGTCGAAATGGGTATTGAGCTGCTGGTCAGTTCGCGTGATTTTTACAAAGAACGATTTGAGAGCGCTTTTGCCAACCGTGTTTTAATATCCGAACTCAACGAGATGTTTCACGACCTTTGGAAAGCTAATGACATAAATTTTTCCCACAGAGTTGAAAAGTTTGCCGGGTTAATTGAACAAGATAAGGCCGATGCAAAGTCCCTGGCCGAAAAATACAGGCTTCAAATGTTCTTTAAACACAAAGTGGAAATAGATACCAAGAAAGTGGCGCTTCTCATTGAAAAAGCTGCGGCAAGCGTAGATCACGAGCTGGACGAGTTCTTCAGTACGACCGGGAATCTGATCAAGAAGAATATTACAAGCTTTATTCAGAGGGCCTAATTAAGAAAAACTTAAAGAAAGATAAAAGCGCCTGGATCACATCCAGGCGCTTTGTGCGATAATTGTTAATATATGTACTTAAATGATTTAGATTTTTGGAATGCGAATGCTGCTTACCATTAGGAGCGCTAAAATGATGCTGAGAATTAACACAACAGGCGTGCTGGGCACCAAAAACACCAGTATAGCCAGGATGGCGCCGGCAGCAGTGATAGGGACACCCAGAAAAAAGGGTGTCGGCTGGGTTACGTTAAATCTGGCCAGTCGCAGGGCGCCGCACAGGGTGAAGAGCAAAAAGCAAAGCAACCCCGGGGTGCTAAGGTGGTGCGCCAGCGCACTGCTGTAGAGCAGAGCGGCGGGAGCCACACCGAAGGAAACCAGATCGGCTAGAGAATCAAACTCCTTGCCAAAATTGGATACGGCGTTGCAGCGGCGGGCTAAAATCCCGTCAACCCGGTCCAAAACGGCGGCCAGCACAATCAGGACAACGCTTAACTGAAAGTTGTAGTTTATTACAGAGGTGATGGCAGAAACGCCGAGCAGTAAATTAGCGGCTGTACATAAGTTTGGCATTATCTCCATCCTGCTCATATGTTCATCTCCATCATTTATATTTTAAGACGGACGGGAGTATTCCCAGGGCAGTTTCTCCAGCCTTGACCTTATCACCTTTTTGGACATATAAATCCGATCCGGCAGGAATAAATATTTCTGTCCCCGAGCCAAATTTTATGATACCAATTAATTCTCCAACTGCCAACATTTTCCCTTCATCCGCCCAACATTTCATGCGGCGGGGAATGAATCCGGTAATCTGGCAGACCATCACTTTAAAACCGCCGCTTTCTATGCCTATAAAATTCTTCTCATTTATATCTGAGGCGTGGCTTTTAAAAGCCGGGATAAACTTGCCCTGCCGGTAGTACCTGTATCTTACCTCTCCTTGCAAGGGAGAGCGGTTGAGGTGAACATTTAGAATAGACAGAAAGATACTGATGCGTATAGCAGGACCCTGGATAAACCTGTCTTCAATCACCTCGTCAATCTCCATAATCACGCCGTCCGCCGGAGAAAGAATACAGTTCTTGTCGGCAGGGACGTTCCTTTTAGGATTACGGAAAAAGAATAAAATGAAGACGATCAGAACTATCGGTATAATTGCCAGAAGTGGAAATCTAAGGTAAAACACTGCTGCCAGCACGCTGAGGGCAACAATATAATGCCAGCACAGCTTTAGGGTTAAAGCGAAACGGGACAGCATATTTTCATTAACCACTCAGCCACTTTTCCCCTTTACCAGAATAAAAGATTTTGCCGCTCAAAAATAACCTTAGTCTATAATAACCTGTGAGCCAAAGCATTGCAAGATTAAAGCTATTTTCCACAGACTGGAAGTTTGGATTTTCCTAAGCCATCATCCATGTGGTAATATAAATTTATATTTCATTAAGGTGGGAAACCAATGGGAGAAAACCGCTACAACCTGTATTCAGAACATCTGGTCAAGAAATTTGGAGAGAAGGTATACAAACTGCCGGTCAACCTGCCTGGGACCTGTCCCAATCGTGACGGAAAAGTCGGTTGGGGCGGGTGCGTCTTTTGCGATGAAGACGGTTCAGGGTTCGAGTGCCTGTCCAATGAGTTGGCAGTGGGACAGCAGGTGGCAATGAATAAAGCGTTCTTTCGCAAACGATACAATGCCGGAAAATTTATAGTTTACTTTCAGGCATTTACCAATACCTACCTGCCCTTTGACCGCTTCAAGGCAAATATTCTGGACGCTTTGGAACAGGATGTGGTGGGTATATCCGTCTCAACCAGGCCTGACTGTGTAAACGACAGTTACCTGGATTTTCTGTATGCGGTAAAGGAAGATCATGGTGTGGATATCAATATTGAACTTGGCTTGCAGACGGTTAACTATCGCACCCTGGCCAGGGTCAACCGGGGACATAGCCTGGCTGAGTTTATCGATGCTGTGATGAGGATCAAAAAACACGGATTTGCCGCCTGTGCGCACCTGATCCTGAATCTGCCCTGGGACGACCTGGCCGACACTGTGGAAAGCGCTAAAATCCTTTCCGCCCTCGGTGTGGAATATGTAAAACTACATTCTCTGTATGTGGTGCGGGGAACGGCGCTTGGGGACATGTTCGAGCGCGGAGAGTTTGAGGTTATATCATTGCAGGATTATGTGAAACGGGTGGGGGAATTTTTGGCCTACCTGGATCCGTCCGTTGTAATCCAGCGGCTGGTTGGCCGCGGGCCCAAGGACAGCCTTCTATTCAGCAACTGGGGCGTCAGTTGGTGGCTGGTAAAACAGCGCATTGAGGAGTATTTGGAGCAGAAGGATATTTACCAGGGGAAGAAATTCGATTACCTTAATGGGAAAGCGCTGAAACAGCGCGAATGAACCAAATTATGATTTTTGTCACATATTATATTGGTTTTAACCGGTTTTGAAGAAGTATGATTCAATCACACTTGTACTCTTGTAATAATCTAAGTTGTTTGTATATTCCTTTAAGATCCTGTGCCAATATATTCACATCTGTGTTTTTTTGAATTATGAACTGATTAATGAATAAATTCTATCTTAAGGTCTTAGTTAATGTTCCTATAGTATCATGGAAACAGTATGTGGGCTGCAATTTTAATTTATCTCAAATATTACCTTTGACTATCATAAAACCTTACGTTATACTCATGAAGTCCCCGGAAAAACGAAAATGGGGTGATATGATATGAAGATATCCAAGCTGATGAAGTATATCAAGCCGTATTTAATTAGGTTATTGAAAGTTTGCAAAATTATTAAGCTTGAACAGCTTAAGTTGGTAATAGGCAAGCTTTGTAGGCAAAATAACCGGACTAAGATGGGGATATGTCTGGCAGCATGTATAATGCTGCTCCCGGCAGCCCTGCTGCTGCAGCAGGGTGCAGCTCTTCAGAAAATCATGCAACCGGTTAAAAGGGACCAGCAGATTGTCTCTGTGCTGCCGGAAGAGTCGTCCGGGGACGGGCAGCAACCGGCGCAAGCCGGTCGGAGCAGCGCTCCGGAACCCTCCAGGGGCGGTCAGGTGGACCGCACCAGTGTCAACCTGCTGGCCCAGGTTATCGAGGGTGAGGCTGCCGACGAACCGTATCAGGGCAAGGTAGCGGTAGGCGCTGTTATCTTGAACCGGATCGAAAGCGGTGATTTTCCAAACACTATTCCGGGGGTTATCTATGAACGAGACGCTTTCGAGTCGGTCAGCAACGGCCAGTTCCAGAGGCCCTTGAGTGGGGACTCGATGAATGCCGCAATTGAAGCTTTAAACGGCAGTGATCCCACTGGCGGGGCCCTTTACTTCTGGAACCCGGCCAAGGCCAGCAGCCAGTGGGTATGGTCCCGGCCAATCGTGACCCAAATCGGCAGGCACGTGTTTGCCCACTAGCGTGCGGTAGGGAGGCTAAACAAGCCTCCCTACTTGTATAAGTAGCTGTAGAGCCGATAATAAAGCAAAACCTTTTTTACGTAGTATCTGGTTTCAGGAAAAGGGATCTGGGAAATGGAGGCTTCTGGGTTAATCAGGGTCTTTCCCGCAAGCCAGTCTTTTACATTCCCGCGCCCTCCGTTATAAGCCGCGAGGATCAGAACGGTACTGCCGTCGAATTCTTTACCCAGGTCGGAAAGATACCAGGTTCCAAGCTTGATGTTGGTTTCCGGGTCGAAAAGAAGTTCGCTGTCAAATGTGGATTCACCCGTCTGGTCGGCTGCCCAGAGGCCGGTCTCGGGCATAATTTGCATCAGTCCCCTGGCTCCCCGCACCGAAACCGCTTCGCTGTCGAAGTTGCTTTCAGCTTTAATCACAGCCGCAATCAGAGCAGGGTCCACATTGTAGACCTTGCCGTAAAAGGTTATGGTGTCATGATAAGGGAGCGGGTTGAAAAAACGGAAGATGCTGTCAAAGTTGAGTATTGCCAGCAGTAAGAGAAAAAAAAGGATTATTCTGCGTTGCATTTTCTTCTTGTTGATCCTTTTGCAAGACACTGCCGACAAATATATCACTCCGCTAAGTTTTCTGAGCTTATATAATGGTTATATGCTGCGCTTATCCTGAAAATGTTCTTTTCGGAATTCATTCCAGTTATGTTCCACTTGTTTTCTTGTGGTTGAAAAATCACCGCTGTTATCTATGACTCTTCTGGCGTACTTTAGCTTAACAGCCTGAGGAAGCTGGGCGTCAATCCGGCTGTGGGCTTCCTGATCGGTCAGGGAGTCTCTTCCAACCAGCCGTTCGACCTGCTTGTCCTCGTCAACTTTTACCACCCATACCTCGTCAACATCCCGGTCCAGTCCCACTTCAATCAACAGGGGGGCCTCGATGACCAATACCCCGGAGGGAGAAGAGGCATGCG
>DNIT01000047.1:5646-8048 GCA_003489345.1 Pelotomaculum sp.
ATGCGGGTCCTGCCTGAAACAGGTGATGACACGGTCGATTGCCTCCTTAATGCGGGGGTGGGTGATCTGGTTTAGGCGGGCTCTGGCCCGGGAGTCGGCAAAAACAATGGAACCCATTTTTTTGCGGTCCAGCGAACCGGCCGGGTCCAGGATGTCAGGGCCAAATTCTCTTGTCAGCTCTGCCAGGGCCGGGGTGCCGGGCAACACAACTTCCCGTGCGACCTGGTCGGTGTCAACAACTTTCGCCCCTAAATCACGCAGCAGGCGGGCCACACTGCTTTTCCCGCTCCCAATGTTTCCTGTAAGCCCGATAACCGGCATGACAACCTCCCTAATATCTTACCTTTTTATTTCTTCTTCGACTCTTATTGTTCCTCCAAAAATATTTACATCCCCGAAAATAACATTGCAAATTTACCGGGTTTTATTTCCTACCCCGCGCCGCTCCAAGGCTCAGCAGATTTTTAGAAGTCCCAGCAGAATCAGAATACAGCCCGGCAGGGCGGTGAACTGCCGTTCCAGCAGCAGGCTGGCTCTCTTACTGCGGCCGGCGCCTATGCCGAGGCAGGCCAATAAGAAATGCCCGAGACCCACGGCCAGCGCGGTGAACAGCATGGAAAAACCAAGCAGGGAAACGGCACACCCGGCTACAAAGGCATCCATCGCCAGCGCGGTCCCCAGAATGAGCGCCTCGCGCGGAGAGATCACCCCGGAACTGTCAAAGTCAGCCCGGGCCGGTTCCTTGAGGATCTGGATGACCAGACCGAAGGGGCGAAGCCTGATTTCAACGCTTTTGGCTGCAGGGTGTTCAGGAGAAAGGCGGCTTTTGAACTGTTTCTTCCATAAGGTTTGAAATAGTATCCAAAATCCAATCAAAAGGAGCAAGGCGCTCCCCAGACGATAGGCCAGGGGAGCTGGAATGTTTGCCGCCAAAAGCCTCCCTGCGGCCATTGATATGGCGATTGAGGCCATAGAAACCAGGCTGATAATAAAAAGTGACAGAGGTGGAACTTTAATCGCTTTTGCCCCGTAAGTAAGTCCGGCGCTAAAGGAGTCAACATTCAGCGCCAGAGCAAAAAGAAGATATAAAGGGATCTCCAATGTTCTCTGCCTCCCGCCAAAGGTTTCGTTCCCTTTTTAATCTATGGAGGCTTGGAGCAGTTGGTTACTGTCTTAAAACACGGTGCGAATTCATTTCCTATAAGAATTACATTAGACCCCATGCTGACGGCGGCATGGGTCACTACTGACTATATTTTCTGGCAAAAGGGACAGTAGTAGGAACTGCGGCCGCCCACTTTTTTCCTGACGATGGGCCTGCTGCAGTGGGGACAGGGTTCACCCTCCCGGCTGTAAACCTGCAGCAGCTCCTGGTAGCTGCCGGCCCGGCCGTTGCCGTCCATAAAGTCCCGCATTGTGGTACCCCGGTTTTCAATGCCTTCCTGGAGCACCTCCCGGATGGCATGGTAGAGGCGGGCGATTTCGTGGGGGGTTAATGTTGTGGAGAGGCGTTCCGGATTGATCTTGGCCCGGTGCAGCGCTTCATCGGTATAGATGTTGCCCATTCCGGCGATGAAGGTTTGGTCAAGCAGCAACGGCTTAATCCGGGCATGCCGTCGGCGCAGCTCTTTTTTTAAGTAATCCCTGGTGAAACGATCGTCCAGGGGCTCAACACCCAGGTCCTTGAATCCGGCCAGTTCTTCCAGGGAAGCCACGGCGACCAGCCACAGCCTTCCAAATTGGCGGGTATCACAAAAGCGGAGCTGGCAACCGTTGCTCAGCGTAAAGACAACATGGGTGTGCTTGGCTACCGGCGCTTCTTTTTCTGAATAGGTAAGCCTGCCGGTCATGCGCAGGTGGACCAGGAGGGTGTATTTTTCACTGAGGTGTAAAAGCAGGTATTTGCCCCGCCTGCTAATTTTTATTATTTTTTTATCCAGGATCATTTCTTGGAACTGGTCAGGGTCCGGGATTTTGATAACCTTGGGCATCAGTATCTGGACAGCGGTAAACTTGAGCCCCGCAAGCTTGGACTCAAGCGTCCGCCTGACGGTTTCCACTTCGGGAAGTTCCGGCATGATGTCATCTCCTTAGACCCTTTTTACGTCGTACCAGTTTGGCCCTATTTTGATATCGACGGTGAGTGGAACATCCAAGACCAGGGCATTTTCCATGCAGCGCCTGACCAATTCCTGCAGCCCGTTGAGCTCTCCTGCCGGAGCGTCAAAAATAAGCTCATCATGCACCTGGAGGAGCATTTTTGCAGCGAAGCCATGTTCGCCCAGCTCGCGGTGGATATTGACCATGGCCAGCTTGATGATATCTGCGGCGCTGCCCTGGATAGGCGTGTTCATGGCCGTCCTCTCACCGAAATTACGCAGAGTGCGGTTGGGACTGAAGAG
>DNIT01000047.1:8191-8554 GCA_003489345.1 Pelotomaculum sp.
AAATAGCGGCGCCTGTTTAAAAGGGTGGTAACATAACCCTTTTCCCTTGCTTCGCGGATTACTCGCTCGATGTAGTTCTTAACTCCGGCATAACGGGCAAAATAGCTGTCAATATATCGCNNTGGCCTCCTGGCGGGACACCTTGATGTCCCTGCTCAGACCGAAGTCGCTCAGGCCGTAGACGATACCGAAATTAACGGCTTTAGCCCGGCCGCGCATCTCCCGCGTCACGTCCTCCGGGGAGACGTCAAAGACCTCAGCGGCAGTCCTGGTGTGGATGTCTTCCCCGTTGTTGAAGGCATTAATCAGCACCGGGTCGCCGCTTATATGAGCCAGTATACGCAGCTCAATCTGCGAGTAGTC
>DNIT01000059.1:0-3433 GCA_003489345.1 Pelotomaculum sp.
AGTTCTGCCGTGTCCCCGGAAAGCTCACGGGGATCGCTCAGTCTATACATTTTCTTAATCCTTCTTAGTTACAAGCCTTTGAATAGTACTTCCTACATAATATAATAATATAATTTGTAGTAAGAATCAATTTTCATTAGGCGAAGAATATTCATAAAAGGAAGTTTTAGATTTTATTAATAGTGAACCATATGATTGTTGAGAATGAATATATAAACCTGCATGTTTGCAGGTCCATGGCTTTCCCGGGATGTCTTGTTTATACAATATATTGGTTAAGAATCCTGTCAATGGTTAACTTTGCAAAGGTTAAACCTGGAGAGGGGCAGGTGTTTTTATCTCTCCACGGTAAAAAAAGAGGAAAGAAAAGCGGTTCCTGCTTCAGGAATCGCTTTGTTACAAGCTTTTTAATTGCTTTATTGCTGACCTTGGCCGGCAGGGAACTGTTTTCATCATGGTTTTTAATCTCAAGGAAGTTAGTTTTTTTAAGCGGTGGTGCAAAGATTGCCCTTCCGGTAGATATTATAGGGTTATGACCTGGTCAATGCCCGCGCCTCCCAGGGCCGCGTAAAGTTGAGGGAAACAGCCGATTTTGGCGCCGGGGAGCAGCTTGTTTTCAATACCGCGTTCAATGGCGCACTTGTCGCAAGCCATCAAGAGCATGCCGTTTTTTTCTTGTATTTGACGCAGCCTTTCGCCCGTTTCGGTACCGCCTAAAAGAAAATAGGTGTTGTCCATGAAGAAAAACATGCCGGCCACCTCAGCTCCGTGCGTATCTGCTTCCAGCTGGGGGATAATCATAGTGTTCAGGATCTTCTGCGAGGTGGTTGAAGAAAAAACATACGCTACTTTCATTGATAAAACCTCCTTATTTGATTGAAATATATTTAATTTAAAAAAGCATTTTTGCAATAATGAACACATTGAAGGCATCAAGGCAGTTGTTTCTTGCTTACGCCAGGCATAACTCTCTTTGTGCTTCCGGGGGCTCCGGCCGCTTGTTGACAGCGATCTTGAGAAGATCCATAAGGTGTTCCTTGGTCTTGATATATTCCCTGTCCTTCCGGTTCCGCGGGCGGGGCAGTTTGACGGGCAAGTCTTCCAATACTTTTCCTTCCAGGGCGGACATTACGATCACTCTATCACTAAGATAAATGGCTTCATCCACATCATGCGTCACCATGATGACGGTTGTTTTATCCTTTAGCCACAAAGACTCCAGCTCTTCTTGAAGGTTTTGCCGCATTTGAAAATCAACCGCACCCAATGGTTCGTCCATTAAGAGCACTTCCGGCTTGCCGGCCAGCGCCCGGATGAAAGCGGTCCTTTGTTTCATCCCGCCCGAAAGCTGGTGCGGGTAAAGTTTTTCTTTGCCTTCGAGTTGAGCCATAAACAGCAATTCCTGCAGGCGCTGCTCCCGCTCCTTAGCAGGCACTTTTTGCTGTTTCATCGGATAAAGGATGTTGTCCCTGACCGTCATCCAGGGAAAGAGTGCATAGTTCTGGAAGACAAACCCCCTGTCCGGTCCCGGCCTGGCAACTTGCCGCCCGTTCAGCAGGATCCGCCCGCCGGAGGCCGCCTGGAACCCGGCTATTATTGTCAGCAGGGTGGTTTTCCCGCAACCGGACGGACCCAGGAGGGTTACAAACTGACCTTCCTGGACAGAAAAACTCAAGTCTCTGAGCACTGTGTGGACAGTATTGTCATTTATAAATACCTTGGAGAGGTTTTCAACTTCTAATTCCATTACTGAACAAACCTCCATTTTGTCAGAGACCTGTTAAATAATTGCAGACTCCGGTCAATCGTGTACCCGATCAAAGCGGCCAGGATCATAAGGGCCACCAGTTTGTCGGTCTGCATTCTTGTCTGCGCTTCCACCATGGAGTAGCCGAAACCGGCACTCGTCGCAATGAATTCCGCTCATATGACCGACATCCAGCCCAGTCCGATGGCGACCCTGCTGCCGATCAGGATATCGGGCATGGAAGCGGGAACGATAATGTGGGCAAATATGCTCCAGGGTTTGGCTCCCATGCTGCGGGCCGCGTTGTAATAATCCCTGGAGATGTTTTGCACGCCGGCAATGGTGTTCATTACGATGGGGAAGGTTCCGGTAAAAGCAATTAAAAACACGGTGGGACCGTCTCCGAGCCCGAACCAGACGATGGTCAGCGGCACCCAGGCCATAATCGGGATCTGCCTGAGTGAATCGATCAGAGGGTCAAACAACTGCATGGCTGCTTTTGAGTAGCCCATCAGAAAACCCAGCGGGATCCCGATCATCAGCGCATAAGCAAATCCTGTCAGAACCCTCCTTAAAGTAAGCAGGAGATTTTTGATGACGTCTGCGTCATGTACGACAGCGGTGAAGGTAATCATCGTCTTCAAAGGAGACGGCATCATAAATTCACTTTGGTAGTGGTTGGCGGCCAACTGCCAGATACCGAATACCGCCGCGACAGTAATCAAGCGGTACAATATCTTTTTTTGGCCGAATGAGTCCATGACTTTTTCGCGTATTAAGCGTGCATTTCTGGAATTGTAAATACGTGCTTTATCCCCAGCCGGTTCCATTGGTTCACCTCCTCGCGTGAAAAGTCGATGCCCTTGTATTTCCGGATCTCTTCTCGCAAAATATCTGGTTGATTCAGCTCTTTAACTGATTCTTCAAACAAGCGAAGAAATTCTTGATAACGCGCGTCTTCCTTAAAACCTTTGTTCACAACCAGCACGTAAGTGATATGGCCGGCTTCCCCGGCAGCCGCAGGCAGTTTATCGCCGGTCATGGTAAACCCTCTCAGCGCATCAACGACTACGCCGTCAACCGCGTTTTTCTCATAGGCGTAGGGAATGGCTGCCGGCAGCATGGGCGCTGTGGCGCAATCCCGGCTAAAAAGGCTGGCGACTATTTGCGCCTGGTGGTTGCGGTTCTGGGAGATCCCGATTTTTTGCGGAGAAAGCCCGGGTTTAACCACCACGATGTCCGAATTCATCAGAAACGGGCTGACGATTTCGAAACGGCCGTCCTTTTCCAGGAGACTTTCAGCCGCGTCGGGGCACATGACGGCAAGGTCGTACTGATTGCTGCTCAAGGCCCATTGGGAGGTGCTGGAGCAGCAATCCTTCACCGGGTACAGTTCAAAATCATGCCGCACCTCAGCATCCCCGTAGCCCTTTTCGTGCACCAGGTAGTGTATGATCATGCCGCCTGTATCGTCAGGTGCCCCGATTCTAATCTTCCCGTTATCTTTTTCCTGCTGAAGGGGCGAAAAAGCTGCCAGCAGCAGGGCAGCTGCCGCTGCTATGACAAATAATTTTTTCATAGTAGACATCAGACATCCATGCCCATGGTAGGGCGCCGCCATCTTTTGGGATTCGCCCTGTGCGTTCAATAAGCTGTACGGCTATTTTCAAGAAAAGGAAGCAAAAG
>DNIT01000059.1:3518-7911 GCA_003489345.1 Pelotomaculum sp.
CCGTCCCCCTGCTTCCCGTCCCCCTGCTTCCATTTCCATGTTTCCAGGTGTTAGGCCGTTTTGCCTTCCAGTTGATAGGCTTTGGTTTTCCATTCTTCATAGGACATGCCTACCGGGAAGACCGGGTCCACTTTCTCCTTGATAAAGGCGTCAAAGTCATCGGCCCCGCTTTCGTTCAGGTATTGGGGCTGAATAAACGCATCCACGTTTGGCGCCTTATCAAGTGTTCCAAAACCAAGTTCCATATCTATTTGTCTTTGCCAATTATTTAAGTCAATTTTCCAGGTGATCGTCCTGCCTTCAGCAATCGTTTTCTTCCACATGGTCATCAGTGCGACTTCCATGGGTACCTTGTAATTTTCGGCGAAAATTTCAGCTGAGCGAACAGGCTTAAGATACATATGTTCTATTGCCTTGGTATGGGCCAGGACCATCAGCTTGGCCAACTCCGGATGTTCCGCGGCAAAATTCTTATTCAAATTGAAGGCGCAACACTCGCCCCACTCTCCGCTTGGCAATTTATCCATAGCGGTAAGGACGTGGCCGGTTTTTTCGTATTCAGCCATCGAACCCCAGGGGTCGCAAGCGGCATACCCGTCCAGTTTACCAGCCTTCAGGGCGAAGTACTCATCCTTGTCGGCCATGTTTAGCACTTCGTAGTTTGCGCCCTCGATGGGGAGACCCAGCCTTTCAGCCATTACAATCCACGAAGGGTTGTTTTTCTCCGGGTCTGTCCCGATGGCCAGTTTCTTGCCCAATAAGTCTTTTGGTTCCTTGATGTCATTGGAAGCGACCAGATAGTGGGAACCGCCGATGTGATTGTTGGCGCCTACGACAATGGGAGAACCCTGTAAAAATGCGCGCATCATACGGGAATTGCCTACGTACCCCACATCCATCTGGCCTGCCGCCATCGCTTCGGGAACCTTGGCATTCCCAAGCACGTTAACTTTAAGCCCCAGTTCATCATATATCCCCGCATCTTTGGCGATGCAGGCGCCGGTCATGTGATCGCAGTCGTAATAACCGAGCTGCACCACGTAGTCCTTGTCTTTTTCCGGTAAGGCGACATTCGAGGCCTTGTTTTGGTCTGCAGGCTTGTCGCCCCCGCCGCAGCCGGTCAAAAGCGCAAGCAGACTGACTGATACTATGAGCAGCATGACGGTTTTGATTTTGTTATGCATGAGTCCATCTCCTTAAAAATAATGGTTGATATGGTTTTGTTTTCAGCCTGAAATGTCTAGCAGCAATCTTTCATCCCCTCTCCAAATAAGTCCTCCAGTTTTGTTCCTTCCACTCGATAAATTGCATAACCGACATTGGCGCCTTTCATGCCCTGGACGATAAACTCCAGAGGCGGTTTCTGGTCGATGTCCTTAAACTGGATAACCTGGTTGGACACCGGCGCCGGTACCTCGTTGGTGCACTGGTACGAGCCTGATAAATCAAGTACGGCCAGCATGGAGTTTGTTTCCTTGCTCTCTCTGAAAATCACCACCATGTCTTCTGTATTGTCGTCATTCAGGTCCGCCCGGTTAAAGATGACGACTTCCTTGCCTGGGTGGCTGGCCTTAAAATATTCGAGCAGGGGACCTCCCCCGGCGGTCTCATCACTTGCAGCAGGGGATGGTTTGTTGCTTCCCGCTCCGCAACCGCCGGTCACCAGGACAAAAAATAAAAATATACAAGCGAGAGATCTCTGGAACAGCTCGCGACGGACCATTAAGCAATCCTTTCTTTCGGCAGCAGCCTTTTAACGCCCGGCCATAAAGCATGGAGCCCCAGGGCGATAATCACCGCCGAGCATATGTAACGCAGAAATACAGGAGCGGAGAAGGTCAAGTTGTTGACAAGACCGATAGTCTGGCGGGTATGGGTCAGATCAAAAAACGGCACAAAGCCGGGCAGCAGATAAAGATTGGTCAGGTAACCGATAATAAATGAAGTCAGGATTAAAACTGTCGCGTAAATGATGACGGTTCGCCTGCCAATCATTTTATAGATACTGATTAATTCAGGAAAATTCGTGGCGGCCCCGGTCATTAAAAAAGTAATCGCCAGGCCAGGTGCCGCGCCGCCGGCGATCAGTGCAGCGATAAAAGGAATATGCCCTACTGCGCAGATGTACATAATTGTACCCAGTACGGCGATCCCGGCCAGGGAAATCATGCCTGGACTGCCCAGGTACTGCTGGAGCAAGGATGGTGGTACGAGTGTGATGATCAATCCGGCCAGCAGCATGCCGATGCACACGTATTTGCTGACAGATATCCCCATATCGAAGAAACCCCAATGCAACCCGGAGCTTAGCTTTTGAGCCAGGGTAACTTTTTCTCCGGGTTCCAGTTCAGCCCTCTCGACCGGGTTTTCCATGCTCGGAGCATGCAACTCCCGCCCACCCAGGGCGTTACCGGCGAAGCCGATCAGCATGGGAACCACAAACCCGGCGATAAGGTAAATAGTTGCAATCTGCGGCCCCAGGAAGCCATAGGCTAGCAGTATGGCGGCTGGATTAATAATGGGCGTGGCCGTTATAAAAGCCAGTGTGGGGCCCAGGTAGGCGCCTGAATAATATAGGCCCAGGCCAAGAGGAATGACCCCGCAGCTGCAGATGGGCAGGAGCATGCCTGACAGTGTTGCCTTGACCAAAGACGATATTTTTTTATTGCCCAGCATGCGGTGCAGGCGGTCCGGACTTAAGAGATTGTGCATCAGGCCGGCCAAGATAAAGCTTATAACCAGCCATACGGAAGCGTCGTTCAGAATGTCGAAAGATGCCAGAATAACCTTTTGCAGCAGCGCCAAAATCAAAAAATTCAGCTCCTAACAGCGTCTGCAATTGCCTTTTCAATTGCTGCTTTGGAAAGATTGTCGAGCTTTTTTTTGCCGTCAATGATCATCGTACCCTTGGTAACCATACCGTATTTCTTCAGGTAGTCCATATCCCTCCCGGCGTAGTAGATCTTTACCTCCACCCGGTCACCGTGTTTGTGGGCCGCGTTTTTAATGGTTTGCACATGTTCATCGCAACAGGAGCAAGTGTTGATAAATTCCACCAAGGTTTTTGACATGCAAATTTCTCCTTAAAATCAACAGTTATTTATACCGTAAGCGGCGTATCCGAATAAAAGCCGGGAGGGAGGTTTTGAATAAAGCGGGCTTATGTTGGTGAATTGTATCCATGGCACTAATGTTTGCATCTGTCCCTAGCCAGGAGTGCGGCGCCGATTGCCCCGGCCATCTGGGGTTCGGGTGCCACAGTGACCTCCCGGCCCAGTTCCCGGGCAAGAAACTCTCTTACTCCATCGTTTCTGGCGACCCCGCCGGTGAAGGTAATCCGCTTGCCCCGGCCCAGCCTTTCGGCCATAGAAGCCACACGGCCGGCGACAGACCGGTGGATGCCGGCGATGATGCGTTCCTTAGGTACCCCCTGGGCCAGCAGACTGACCACTTCCGACTCGGCAAAAACCGTGCACATGCTGCTGATCTGTACGGGCTCGGCTCCCCGCGCCAGGTCCGCCAGTTCGCTCACGTCGGCGCCCAGCGCAGCCGCCATAACCTGTAGGAATCTCCCAGTACCGGCGGCACATTTGTCGTTCATGGCGAAGTTGATAACACGGCCCTGCTCATCGATCATGATGACTTTGCTGTCCTGGCCGCCTATATCGATCACCATGTCGGTACCGTTTACCTGGTGCAGCGCGCCCCTGGCATGGCAGGTGATTTCCGTAAGCGCCTTATCGATGAAGGGGAGTGAAATCCTGCCGTAGCCGGTCCCGACAACATAGTCGACGTCTGCAGGAGACAGAGAGGCCCTGTCAAGAATTTGTTCGAATACGCTCTTACCGGCATCCCGGGGGCTGCAACCGGTCGGCAGCAGCAGGCTCTGCCAGGTCGTATCGTTTAATAATACTGCTTTGGTGGTAATGGACCCGACATCTATGCCCACTGTAATCATGTTGTTCAACTCCTGTCCATCATTTCGATACATGCAGCGATCCGGGTCTTCAGCTGTTCCACATCCGGAGTTGCGTAACTGGTTGCCAGTTGGAGGCAAGGCAGGCCGGACTTATCTTTGTTCAGTTGGCGCATTAATTCAGCTTCGGGTGTGTAGGTGTGGCAGGCTTGCCAGGTAAGGCCCCGTTGACCCGGTATTCACCAATTAATTTAGTAATTACTTCGAGTCAGTTCGAGCCTGCTCAAGGTCGGTTCCGGTCACGCAGGTTATCAAAAATTTTCATCATGGAGGGCCGCATGGACGGCCACCTTTCAGGTTAAAAAGACTAAATCTAACATTCACCCAAATATTATAAAATTCCTCTATCGTAAGAATAAAATATATTTGTTATAATAAAAAAGGAAATAAAAATAATTTATCATCTCTCGGCAGAAG
>DNIT01000008.1 GCA_003489345.1 Pelotomaculum sp.
GTGCGAATGAATTCGCACCTGTCTTTTAAGGGTATCGCTCTGTATGCCGACTCTTATTTTCAGGGGGACGTGACAAGAACCCCGTCCCCCTGTCATCTCCCAGGCTTAATAAAAGGCTCCCGTAAGGAACGGGTTGTAGCGCATTTCTGCGCCTATGGTTGAAGCCGGCCCATGGCCGGGATATACTTTTGTATCCGGCGGGAATTTCAGCAGCTTGTTCTTAATTGAGGCGATGAGCTGGGAATGACTGCCCCCGGGGAAGTCGGACCGCCCGACCGAGCCGGCAAAAAGAGTATCTCCTGTTATTACGATGTCCTGCGCGCATTTCAGGCAAATACCTCCCGGCGTGTGGCCGGGTGTGTGTATTACCTCCAGAGTGATATTGCCGACCTGGATCGTGTCTCCGTCTTTCAGAAGGACGTCAGCCTCTTTCAGCTCCACGCTATGGCCCATGTAGAACGAGAGGTTGCGGCGGGCGTCTACCAGCATTTCTGCGTCCTCGCCGTGAATGAAAACCTTGGCTCCGGTGGCTTGCTGCACCTCAGCCAGGGCGCTCAAGTGGTCCGGGTGGCCATGGGTGAGGATGATCTTATTTATTTGCAACCCCAATTTTTTCACCCTGTTCAATATCTTTTTGGCATCCGCGCCGGGGTCAACCACAGCGCCTTCTTTCGTTTCCCCGCAGCCAACGATGTAGCAGTTTGATTCCCAAGCGCCAACCGAAAATCCGTCAAAAATCAATGCCATTTTGTACCTCCATTAACTTAAAATTTCCTGTCGCTATCAACCAGAAGGGTGACCGGGCCGTCATTCATAATCTCAACCACCATATGCTCCCCAAAGCACCCGGTGGCTACCTTCAACCCCGCTTTCTCCAACTCTGTAACGAATCTATGATAAAGCGCTAACGCCTCTTCAGGCGCGGCCGCATCAGAAAAGCCGGGCCGTCTTCCTTTTCGGCAATCACCGTAGAGGGTAAATTGGGATATTGCCAGCACAGAGCCTGCGGTATCCAGCACGGAGAGGTTCATCTTCCCCTGATCGTCTTCAAAAATCCTTAGATTTGCAATTTTTTCGGCCAGATAACAAGCATCAGATGGGGCGTCAGCGTATCCCACACCCAACAGGACTACCAGGCCCGGACCTATTTCCCTCGCCGTTGTCTGTCCTTTGACCGTTACGGAACCACGGACAACTCTTTGCACCACCGCCCTCAAGATAACCTTCCTCCCCGTTCAGTTCAACGTACCAAGTGTCTGGCCGCTGAAACTTACCCGCCTCATATCATAGACATCTTTAACCCGGCTTATTTTGGTCATGATATAATCCAGTTGTTCGATCCCTTTCATCGTAAGGACCAGTTCAATTACTGCGGCGCCGTCCTTCCTGCCCCGTGCGGTTACCCAGTTGGCGCTGATTTTCATTTCCACCAGGACCGCCATAACATCACTTAAGAAACCCGCCCGGTCCAGTCCGTTGATTTCAAGTTTAACCTGAAAAGGTTCCGTAAACTCCTGATCCCAGGCGACCTCTACCAGCCGCTCGGCCTCTTGCCGCTGATAGTTGATTAAATTCATACAGTCGTTACGGTGGATGGATATGCCGCGCCCTCTGGTAATATACCCGGTAATGGGGTCGCCCGGCACCGGGTTGCAGCAGTGTGAAAGCCTGATTAGGATGTTGTCGATACCTTTTACCCGGATCCCCTGCATAGGTTTCCCCCATCCGGCGGCAGGCTTGACATCATTTTTAATATTCTGGACTTCTTCGGCCAGCAGGCCTTTTTTCTCCAATTTGGCTTCTTCCGCCCTGATTTTGGACAGGATGCCGTTGGCGGTAATCGCACCGTCCCCAATAGCGGCGTATATATCATCGAGGGTAAAGAGGGAGAATTTTTTGCCGGCTTCTATAATTTTTTCCGGTTTTGGCAAATCCAGCTCAATACCCTGCTTTTTCACCTCACGCTCAAGAATTTCCTTCCCTTTTAGAATGTTCTCTTCCCGCTGCTCCTTCTTAAACCACTGCCTGATTTTGGTCTTGGACTGCGAGGTCTTGGCAATATTAAGCCAGTCCCGCTTGGGAAAACTGTTTTTTGAAGTCAGGATTTCTACGATATCTCCGTTTTTCAATACGTAGTCCAGGGGCACGATGCGACCGTTTATTTTTGCACCCACGCAGCGGTGGCCCACATCGGTATGAATACGGTAGGCAAAGTCCAGAGGGACTGACCCGGCCGGCAATTCAACCACGTCACCCTTGGGTGAAAAAACAAAAACCGTATCTGAGAAAAGGTCAATTTTAAGATTTTCCATAAACTCCCTGGCATCTCTCAAATCGTGCTGCCATTCCAGGAGTTGACGCAACCAGGCCAGTTTTTTATCGAACTCACGGTCTCCCCGGCTGCCTTCTTTATAGCGCCAATGGGCGGCAATACCATATTCGGCGGTCCTGTGCATCTCCCTGGTCCTGATTTGGATTTCCAGAGGCTCACCCTGCGGGCCAACGACGGTCGTATGCAACGATTGGTACATATTGGACTTGGGCATGGCAATAAAATCCTTGAAGCGTCCCGGGATGGGCGTCCACATCGTGTGCACAATGCCCAGGGTGGCGTAACAATCACGCACGGTTTCCACCAGGCACCGGACGGCCAGCACGTCAAAAATCTCGTTAAGCCCCACCTTCTGTTTAGCCATTTTGACACTGATGCTGTAAAGGTGTTTGGGGCGTCCTTCTATATCGACCTCCAAGCCCATCCCGGAAAGCTTGTCCTTGAGGACGGATATTGCTGAACTGATATATTCCTCGCGTTTTTTGCGGGTTTGGGCAATTCTTTCAACCAGGTCAAAATATTTTTCAGGTTCATTAAAGCGGAACGCCAGGTCTTCAAGTTCCCACTTGATTCTGTAAATCCCCAGCCGGTGCGCTAAAGGCGCAAATATTTCCAGTGTTTCTTTAGCGATTTCCACCTGCTTGGGGGTCGGATGGTATTTTAAGGTGCGCAGGTTGTGCAGCCTGTCGGCCAGCTTAATCAAAATAACCCTGATGTCCTTGGCCATCGCTAAAAACATCTTACGCAAGTTTTCCGCCTGTTGTTCTTCTTTTGATTTAAACTCGATCCGGCTGAGCTTGGTAACACCGTCTACCAACAGCGCTGTTTCACTGCCGAAGCGCTCACTGATACTGGAGAGGGTTTCCCCGGTATCCTCCACCACATCATGCAAAAGCCCTGCTACGATTGTTTCCAAATCTAGCTCGAGTTCCGCCAAAATCTTTGCTACTTCCAGAGGATGTACAATATAAGGCTCACCGGAAATACGTTTTTGTCCCCGGTGGGCGCTGGCGGCATACTCGTAGGCATCCTTCACAACCGCCAGATCGGCTTTGGCGTTATATCCCCTGATGATCTGCAGCAGTTCCTCCAGGGACTTGCCGGTATCCAG
>DNIT01000213.1:0-873 GCA_003489345.1 Pelotomaculum sp.
ATATCCAAAGCGTGCGTCGACATTAGAATGCCGGCGCCACGCTTTCTTTCGTAATTTAATAACTGTAAAAAATTTCTAGTTGCCAATGGATCAAGCCCGAGGAAAGGCTCATCAACAATGTAAATATCCGCCTTACTTAAAAAACCTATAATAAGAATAACCTTCTGCCGCATTCCCTTTGAAAAACTACCCGGTAAATGGTGCTTTTCTTTTTGCAAACCAAATACCGTAAGTAGATTTTCACCTTCTTCCAGGAACTCCTGTTTTTCCAGACCATATGCTGACGCAGCCAATTCAAGGTGTTCCCATAAAGTGAACTCATCATAGAAAATAGGCTGTTCAGGTATATACGCATATTTGGTATTTTGCCCTGTAAGGCGTACTTCTCCTTCGAGCTCCGGCAATAGTCCTAAAACAGCTTTAATGGTTGTGCTTTTCCCGGCACCGTTTGGTCCTATTAGTCCTATCAATTCACCTTTTCTTAAAGTAAAATTAATATTCTGAATAGCTTTTTTATTGTTTTTATAGCCGGCATATTTGATTTTAACGTTCAAAAGTTCCATAAAAACTCCTTTTTTGATCGCTTCTATGTTAATTGCCGCTTCAGCTCTTCATCATCCTTCCCTAAAACGGTTGTCAAACGTCAGGAATAACCTGAGTCGGTCTAGATTGGGATTTGCTTTTTCCATCTCAGTATACCACAGCTTAGTATAAATGGCTTAAGCATACTCACTTCCCTGTAGTTGTGGCCACTCCGTAAACCTGATATACTTATAGGGTTTGGAAGGAGGATTTAACTTAAATGTCCGGCAACAACATGTTCAGAAATATCGCCATTATAGCCCACGTCGATCACGGCAAGACCACCCTGGT
>DNIT01000213.1:976-2209 GCA_003489345.1 Pelotomaculum sp.
CACGTCGATCACGGCAAGACCACCCTGGTGGACGCCCTGCTTAAACAGAGCGGTATCTTCAGGGAAAACCAGCACGTGGCCGAGAGGGTCATGGATTCAAACGACCTGGAAAAGGAACGCGGCATCACCATCCTGGCCAAAAACACCTCGGTGCGTTACGGCGATATCAAGATTAATATAGTGGATACCCCGGGTCACTCCGACTTCGGAGGAGAGGTTGAGCGGGTTCTTAAAATGGTTGACGGCGTTCTGCTGCTGGTAGACGCCTTTGACGGCGCCATGCCCCAGACCCGGTTTGTTTTACGTAAAGCTATGCAGCTAAACTTAAAGCCCATTGTGGTCATCAACAAGATCGACCGGGAAGGCGCCCGCATATCAGAGGTGGTGGATGAGGTGCTGGACCTGTTCATCGACCTGGGAGCAGGCGACGAACATTTGGACTTTCCCCTTATTTACACTTCGGCCAAGGCGGGAACGGCCACCACCGACCCTGCCGTCCCGGGGCAAAACATGCAGCCTCTGTTCGAGGGGATCATCAAATACATTCCCGCTCCGGCCGGAGATGACGATGGACCGTTGCAGCTTTTAATAAACAACACCGAGTATGACAACTTCGTGGGACGGATGGGCATCGGCTGCGTCAAACGCGGCAAAATCGCAACCGGTCAGCAGGTAAACATTTTCGACCACGACGGCAACATGCGCCAGGGCCGTATCGGTACGCTCTACGCTTATGAAGGGCTGGAAAGAGTAACGGTTTTAGAGGCTGTCTGCGGTGAGATTGTGGCTTTTTCCGGCCTGGAAGATATCAAGATCGGCGAAACAGTGGCCGATAAAGACCAACCGGAACAGTTGGAGCCCATCACCGTAGATGAACCGACCCTCAAGATGAGCTTCATGGTCAATGACAGTCCTTTCGCCGGCCGTGAAGGTAAATATTTAACCTCACGCCATCTCAGGGCCAGGCTCTTCAAAGAGATGGAAAAGAACGTAAGCCTCCGGGTGGAGGAAACCGGAAGCACGGATGTCTTCGAGGTATGCGGACGGGGTGAACTGCACCTGTCGATCCTGATTGAGACCATGCGGCGGGAAGGTTTTGAATTGCAGGTGTCGAAACCGGAGGTCATCTTTAGGTGGGAAGCGGGCCAGAAGATGGAACCCATGGAACTCCTGCTGGTGGATATACCCGAGGAAAAAATGGGCCCGGTTATGGAAATCGCCGGGGCCAGAAAA
>DNIT01000213.1:2277-4596 GCA_003489345.1 Pelotomaculum sp.
CGCCGGGGCCAGGAAAGGGGAAATGCTTAACATGACCTCCCTCGGCCCGGACCAGCTCCGGCTGGAATTCAAGATACCGTCGCGGGGTTTAATCGGCTTCCGCTCGCAACTGCTTACCGAGACCAGGGGCCACGGTGTGATGAACCATGTATTCATAGGTTATGAGCCCTACAAAGGGGACATCCGGGGGCGCTACCAGGGCGTGCTGATCGCCTTTGAATCCGGTGAGGCCAACACTTACGGCCTGCACAACGTACAGGACCGCGGCATACTGTTTATTACGCCCGGCACCAAGGTTTACGAGGGCATGGTTGTGGGTGAGCATTCCCGTGAGCAGGACTTGGAGGTCAACGTCTGCAAGAAAAAGCACCTGACCAATATGCGTTCCAGCACCGCCGAGACCGCCCTGCGCCTGGAGGAGCCCCTGCATTTCAGCCTGGAAGAAGCTCTGGAATACATCGGCACAGACGAACTGTTGGAAGTAACCCCGCAAAGCCTGCGCATGCGCAAGCGGATCCTGAGCAAGCACGACCGCAAACGAAACCAGGCCAATTTCCAGTCTGCGTAAACCGAGACGATAAAACAGGGCCATAACGGAGAACCCTTCATCCAACCGGAAGAAGGGTTTTTTCATGCCCACGCCATGCGGCGCAGCAAGCAAAGGACGAAACTTCACATTGCAGGGTCAATTTCAACCGCTCAAAACTCCAAAGCAGTTCCAGGAATTATCAACATAATCGTGCTGCATTTCTATGAAGCCATAAACCAAGTCCGCTTATTGTTCAAAAGAAAGCACCGATGGTATGTTGTCACCGGCGCTCCTCTGCAAAATACTTTATTTTAAAAGGCGGCCTGTGCGCCTATTCGCCCTTCTCCCGGGATTCTTCTTCTTCTTCCTTGGCCTCTTCTTCAACGTCGGCGGCACGTGTGGTATAGATTGCAACTACATGGGCGTGCCCTTCTCCGGTTGCCTTCACACCCTTCGGCAAAACCAGGTCCGCTAGGGTAATTTCCTGCCCGATATCCAGGTTGGAGATATCGACCATGATCGCATCGGGAATGTTTGAGGCGAGGCATTCCACCTCGACCCCCCGCATCGGTTGGGCCAGGATGCCGCCTTTAGCAACCCCCGGCGCGGAGCCGGCAAGGTGAACGGGAACGGTGGCGGTCACCATGTCTTTTAATGAAACCTGGTGGAAATCGGCGTGGATCAAGGTACCGCGCAACGCATCCCGCTGTACTGATTTCACCAGTACCTGATGGTCTTCAGTTGCTCCCTCTCGCTTTACGTTCATGTGGATCAGGGCGTTTGATCCGGCTTGGCCCAGGATTTTCTGAAGCTCATTGGTGTTGACCGCTATAGCCATGCTCTTCATACTTTTCCCATAAATTACCGCCGGGATAAAACCGTTTTTGCGCAACTTGTGTTTATGAAACTTGTTTCTTTCTAATCTAGCCTGTGCGTCCAATTTTATTGCTTCCATTTTCTCACGACTCCCTTCTGTCCATTATCCCCTCTTTTCGATATGTTTTGTCAAGGCTTGCCATTTCCCTCTATTCGCGCTATACCCTCGTAATACACTGCCTGGCTGTTTCTTCACTGACATAATCTATTTTTCAAAGCCCTCCTGGTTCCGGAGGGCTTGAAAAAATTTTACCGAAGTTTAAATTGCCTGTGATTGTACAACAAATGATTAACCAAAGTTGCCGGCAAGGTAATCCTCGGTAGCTTTTTGCTGTGGGTTGATCATCATTTCGGCCGCTTTAGCATATTCTACCAGTTCCCCGTTGAGGAAGAAGCCTATATAATCGGAAATCCGCCTGGCCTGTCCCAGATTGTGGGTGACCAGCACCACCGTGTAAGAATCTTTAAGTTGTATAAGCAATTCTTCTATTTTGGCGGTAGAGACCGGATCCAGACTGGAACAGGGTTCATCCAGCAGGATGACTTCCGGCATGACCGCCAGGATTCTGGCGATACATAATCGCTGCTGCTGCCCTCCGGAGATGCTCAAGCCGGACTGGTTCAGCTTATCTTTTACCTCATTCCACAGGTTGGCCCGTTTGAGGCTTTCCACCACAATATGCTCCAGCTCACTTTTTTTGATTTGTTTGTTATGCTCTCTAACTCCGAAAGCGATGTTGTCATAGATGGACATGGGGAAAGGGTTGGGATGCTGGAAGACCATGCCGATTTTACGGCGTACCAGTACCACATCCACTTCAGGCCGGTAAATATCCATACCTTCCAGTTCGATTTTTCCATCCATTTTAAAAGACCTGACAAGATCGTTTAACCTGTTTAAACACCGTAAAAAA
>DNIT01000213.1:4723-12397 GCA_003489345.1 Pelotomaculum sp.
TAAACACCGTAAAAAAGTGCTTTTACCGCATCCTGAGGGACCGATCAAGCCGGTTATCGAGCGCGGCCGTATATTTATGTTGATGTTTTTCAATACATGATCCGGACCATACCAGCAAGAAAGATTGTGTACTTCTATTTTGTAATCACTTTCTACCTTCTGCACCGCTGTTTAATCCTCCTTTAAACGGGTGAAACGTCCCAGGTAATCCACAATGGAATTCAACACAAGAATAAGAATGATCAAGACCAATCCGGCGCCGAAGGCTTTATTGGGAGAATTGCCCTCGCCGGCCGGAGAAGAGTAATAAATATATGATGTCAGCGTGCTGCCGGTGTTTTTGAGGGTGGCCAGCCAGTTGCCCGGTTCGTACCAGGGCTGCTTCCCGGTAAAATCCATGCTCCCGCCCAGACAAAGCCAGACAATGGCCGTGTCCCCGGCAATACGTCCGATACCCAGGATCACGCCTGTAATGATGCCTGCTTTAGCGGCAGGGACAACCACCCTGCTGATAGTGCACAACTTGCTGATGCCGAGAGAAAAAGCGGCTTCTTTGAAGGATAGGGGTACCGCCCGGATGGACTCTTCTATGGATTTTGCAACAAAAGGCAGCACCATCATGGCCATGGTTATCGAACCAACAAAGAAACTGCGGCCAAAAGCCTTGGCGTTTTGCACTCCTTCAACCATGGTACTGAATAAAGCGAGGGCCGGATGGGTGAATATGGCCAATCCGAATATGGCGAACACAATGGTGGGCACTCCGGACAGTACGTCTATCCCCGTGCGCAATGTGTTTACCCAGTGATTGTCCTCCTCTGCGTACTCAGACAGGTAAATTGCGGTTGCCAGCGCCCAGGGAAGAGAAATCAGTATGCCCATGGCCGTTAGTAAAACCGTACCAATGATAGGCGAGAAAATCCCGCCGCTTAAAGCCTCATTAAGACTGGGCTGGGGGGATTCGGTAAGAAACTGCCAATTGATCACGCCAATGCCTTTTACGGCCAGATAGATTATGATTAAAACGCTTATGCCAAGCACGAGCACTCCGGAAAACCAGCAGCATAAATATCCGATTTGATTATATTTTTTACCCATTGGCAGCGCCTCCTTTGCGCATTCCGCGGCTTACCAGCCTGGCTGAAAGGCTTAAGACAATACTTGACAACAACAATAATGAGCCGCAGGCAAAGAGCGCGGATGTGCAGGTTGCCACGCTCATGCCCTCACTGTTGTCCACTATGGTAGACGCCAGGGTGCGCATTGGTTCCAGAAAAAAGACCGGTCCATGCAAAATGCTGGGCAGGTTGGCGACGCTTCCGGTAACCATGGAAAGAGCGATGGCTTCCCCTACGGCTCTGCCGGTAGCCAGAATTGCTCCGGCATAAATTCCCTTGCGTGCTGCCGGAAGAATAACCTTAACGATGGTTCGCCAATGGGAAACTCCAAGGGCCAGGGAAGCTTCCTTGTACCGGCGCGGCACAGCCTTTATGGCAGTACTGGAGACGGCGATAAAAATTGGTCCGATCATCATGCTCAAAACGATGATTCCGGCCAGCAGGCTGGTTCCGTCAAGGGCGCAGATTCTAATCATTCGCAAAGCCAGTTCATTGGTGATAAATGTATCTGCAATAAACGGCACCACTACCATTAATCCAATAAGTCCAAATATGACGGAAGGGATCGCCGCCAGCAGGCGCACCGCCGATTCAAGAGGCTTTTGAAGCCACGCCGGGCACATTTCGGCAAGAAAAATTGCGCAGCCTGTCCCAAAAGGAACTGCTATTACCAGAGCGCCAAGCGTGGTATAAAATGTCCCCGCTATTAACGGCAGCGCCCCGAATTCCCAAACCGGATTGCCGGCGGCAGCCTGCCAGGCTGTGATAAATTGCTTATCCCAGCCGCCGGATACCAAAAAATTCAATCCGTTTGCTTTTAATACCGGCATCCCCTGGCTGACAACAAAGAAAATGATGAAGAAAATTAAAATACTGCTGAGTAAAGTAAAAAACAACAGCACTTTCTCTATAAGCAATTCTTGCAAACGATGCCCTTTCACCATGGAAGACCCCCTTTGGTATGTAATCCCTCCCGGTCCGGCCATCGTCTTGTTTTCCAGTTCCACGCTGCCTATTTCCTCCTTTGTCAATGAAAATATCCCGCCTGTGCAGCACAACATGGCAGGCGGGGATATTTTCTTTGACCGGCAATACTGTTTTTTACTTAATGGCGATGTATTCTTCAGAGGCAATGGCCTGTCCCGCAGGAGACAAGATGAAGTTGATGAATTCCTGCGCCAGTCCTGTGGGTTGGCCGACTGTCACCATGTTCAGGGGCCGTACATACTGATATGTTCCACTTATGGCATTTTCTACTGTGGCAGTTACTCCGTCCATGTCGGGCGCTTTAACTGAACTGTCGACATAGCCCATAGAAAGAAAACCTATGGCGTTTTCACCGCTGGCCACAGCCTGCCTGATCAGGCCGTTGGAAGCATGTTGCTTCGCAGTGTCCACAACCTGTTCCGTATCCATGAATGTCTCGCTGAAGAAATCAAACGTGCCTGATGGAGCCGTACGGGAATTGACTATAATCGGCGCGTCATTACCGCCCACATCTTTCCAGTTGATAATCTGGCCGGTAAAAATTTGTTTAACCTGATCTTTCGTCAAGGCATTGACCGGGTTGTTCGGATGCACCACCACCACAACCGCGTCTTTGGCAATGGTAGTGGACACCAAACCGGCCGGGTCGGTGTCTTTTAAGTCGCGTGAAACATTCCCGATATTGACCTTGCCTTCGGCAGCATCCTGAACCCCCACGCCCGAACCGCCGCCGGTAATGGTAATAGCAACGCCGGGATTGTTATTCATGAAAACCTGGGCAAGCTTTTCCGCCAGAGGCTGCACGGTGGTAGAACCGCTCAGTTTCAATGCGCCTGACAGAGATGAGCCGGTGTTGATGACAACCTGATAAGCATTTTGGTTCCAGTCGACTTTTGCCCCCAACGCCTCACTGACGAAACGGATTGGCACGAGGGTGCGGTCGTTAACGAGAATGGGAGGGGAATCAAGATATATAATATTGTCTCCCACAGCCGCCCTTTCCTTGCCTATGGACAGGCTTATCGTCACGCCGTCCTTGGTAGCTGTCACGGTCCCGGTGTCTCCGTCCCACAAGACCTTGGCGCCCAGGTGCTCAAAAATCGCCCGCATCGGAACAAGCACCCGGTCATTAACCATAGTCGGGGCTGTATCAAAGGAAAGCGTGCTGCCATCCACAAGAACAGTGATATCCTGCGCAAAAGCGTCCTGTGCCGGTGAAAACTGAGAAAAAACTAGAATAAAAGCTAAAGCGACTGTAAACAAAAACACTTGCCTTTTCATTAAAATAGACCTCCCCACTTTTAGCATCTTAAAACTCAATCTATATTCTATTCTCCTGGAAAACAGGCTTTAAATATCACTCCTTTCCATCTGACTTATACCTGCCAATGATTGAGAATTTTAACATGAGATTGTTAAATATAATTATAGTTTAGGGTTAAATTGCGTTAAATTGTGTTAATTTATGGTAAAATTCTGTTATTCTAGAAAAGGACTATCCGGCGGCAGAAGAGCTTCCATGTTTATGAAAATTGCTGAGTTTCCTTGCAATAATTGAAAGGAAAGGCGCAAGAAGCGGTGAGATTATAGTATATGGACAGTACCTGATGGAAAACTGTGTGCACCTGCTATTGGGCGAGGCAACGAAGAGATGCGGCTACCAATGAAGTATGCATTCACAAATAATAAGGGGGCGCAACGAAACTTGATATCGTTGCGCCCCCTTTAAGTAAACTTTTTTAGACCTTAAAGATTCTCCTTTTTAACAACTCCTGTATCAAAACACCTGCCAGAAGCCCGGCGCCCATGTTCCAAATAGAAAAGCCGGCCGTGACCAGCAAAATGCAATAGTCTTCTCTCTCCCGCCCTACATCACGGGCAGAGACCGCCAACTCCAGCCCGGCAAAAAATAAAATTACACCGAGTACGCTTAAGGGAAAGAACTTTAGAATTACGAGAAAAGAACTGCTGAAAAAGACTCCGGCAACAAGCAAGAGTGTTCCCAGAATGATCAGGGAGCCTCCGGTACGCGCGCCAAAACGCACGTGGCCGGCCATTCCCCCGGCGCCGTGACACATGGGAATACCGCCGAATAAGGGAGAAATAAGGTTCATAATCCCTGTTGAAATAGCCATTTTTCTTTCTGTAACCGGGTGTTGGGGAAACAGCCTGTTATTCTCGGCGGTAATTGCGATGACAGCATTACCCAAAGTCAAAGGGATCTGGGGGATACCAAGTATAAGCGTGCCTTTGATAAAGTCCTGCCAGGAAACCTGTGTCAACGCCAGGTGGGGCAATGAAAAACTAACGTGGATAGCAGCCAGCTCATTCACAATGCCAGGCGTTTTCATTATGGCCGCCGCCACTCCAAAAACTATTAAGGCAAACATGGCAGGTATACGTTTACTGGTTAACAATAAAAGAGTCATACATAAAGCTATTAAAGCAATGAAGAAATCCGATTGCATCATCCGGATTCCTTCCATGATAAAAGACAGGCCCAAACCCAGAACTATACCCCTGATTACCGGTTTTGTCATTATTCTGGATATAAGATCAAGAACACCTGTAAGGCCCATGGTCAGCCAGAAGAGACCGGTAAAAAGGCCCGCCCCCCATAACATACCGGGCGTTATCGATGCGGCTTGGATTATCACTGTACCGCCAATGGCTTTCATTGGTTGAATAGGGATTGGTGTTCGATAATAAAAGCCTGATAGAATTAAAAGCATACCAAATGTAAATAGAACACCAAGCGGGTCAAGTTTCAAAAAGGTTATATAGCCAACCACAAAGGGGATTAATGTGCCCAGGTCACCAAAGGCGCCGGCCCATTCCGAACGGTCAAAGCGGTTGCGCAGCGGTTGCGCTGCGCTTGATACTGTTTCTGAACTGACATTATTGGCCAACATTCCGATAGCTCCTCTGGTTGCAGCCATGTTTTATGATACTTTTTCATTATATCAGAACTTGATTAATATTACCTATAATTGCATGGTTTTATTATCCACATCAACATATCCAGTCGCAACTTTACAATTAAACAACTCTTTCAGTAAATGGGCTAATTCATCCCGCGCCGAGACGACTTCATTATAATTACTGTCGCTAAAACCATCTATTGGAAAGAAAATATTCGTACTTTTTTCCGTAATTTTACCTCTTTCACTTTGTCTCCATATCCACCTTCTGGTCTTCACATCACTGCCTCTGGCATAAACCAGCTCCCCGGGTTCCAAATATTCCGGGACTTCCATCCCAAAAGGAATGAATTTATCACCCTCTACAGAATAACGGACCATAATGTCTTCTTCTGCCGCATCTATGTCATGTGCGCCGATTGGTAGTATATATTTAATTGATATAGCATTTGCAATGTCGACGACGTTATTTATACTGGGCATTTGCCCTCCTTTGATAACTCTGGTAATTAATGCTTCTACCGAGCAAGGGTATTTATTAGGATTAAACCCTATTTTGGTAAACGCGTTCCTGTAAGGAAGTATCCCGGCATGCTCCTTAATTTTCGCCCCGCATAATTGTTCTATGCGCATCTCCACATTGTTATCCAATATTTCCTTGATCTCCTTCTTTCTCTCTGTATTATCAATGCCTCTGGCTACAACTACTCCAAAACATACATTACGTAGTTTTTCAAAGACAGCATCATCTACTGCAAATCTCATGACCTTAACCTCCCAAATTTTTAAACAGTATTATTTCCAAACCGATATTTTGCATTTCATGCGAATTGGAAAACCAATTTGCTTTCAATAATAAATGAACAAATACTAATTTTCAAGTTAAAAGAGCCTCTCTCCAAAGAGTGACTCTTTTCGACTTTTAATTGTTATGCGCAGAAAGGCGTTGACACCCGAAAACGGGTATGATACTATAGCCAAGTAGCCCGAATACGGGTAAAAAGGAGCATGTTAAATGGAAAAAATTAACTGGATGGAGATCATACAAGAAGAATACGACAACATTCTTGACGCCCTAGCCGCGGTTTATAGCGAAGCCTGTTGTTTAAATGCAAACAGCGAAATCTGCCAGGTGCTTAAAATGGACAGCAACGGCACCCTTATTCATCACACCAGCACTGCAGACAACACCTCCAGCGCTGTTTGGAACGGCAATGCGATTGAACTCGCCAGGATGGCCTGGTTCAATCCTTTGGACTTCGCAGACGAAGCGGAAGTAATCTTATCATACCTGACAAAAGAGGAACTGCAGGGCTTCACCCGATATCTGGATGGTGAAAACCCCACCCTCCATAAATTGCGGCAGTGGAATTTCCACATTGCCGACCGGTTTGAGAAGAAATACACGGAAAAATATGCTGATGACAACGCGCCTGCCTGGGCCGACAAAATGATGGAGGAATTACTAAAACACGCCAGCGAATATGGCCGCGCAGACATACAGAAAGTAGAATTGGCCGACTTGGGAAAGTCCTGACCTCCCCTGAAGCAGCCCGGCTATGGAGACTACACCCGGACAGCCTGAAAAAGGCCTGCCAGCAGGGAAGAATTACCGCCCGAAAAAGCGGCGGTACCTGGCTTGTGTCCAGAACTGCCATGGAAAGAATCTATGGGTCATGGACTACTGAAAAGGCAGAAGAAATTGAAGAGGAAGAAAAATAGAACAAACCTTTCGTGTCCATGCGCTGTGGTTGCTTATGGTATATATCAAGATATATACCTTTTTATTTTAAGGGTAAATAGGATTGCCCCGGGGGCTTTATTTTAGCAACGCGCGGGATGTTCGATATATAAGCTTTGTCCTACGGCCTGTTAAGAAAAGTATTTTGGAGGATAGTTATGTCGGCTATAAGAGAACGTTATATAAAAGCAATGAGAAAAATGGACCCTTCAATAAATACGATTGAACAGATCCGCCATGAACTGTCTTTAAAACAACCGGCGGAGCTCCCCTCCGGCACTATCGTTGAGCAAGTAATGGTGGCGAATTTGCCTGGCGAGTGGGTTAAGGCGGCAAATGTTCCTGAAGGCGGCAAACAGGTGATTCTATATTTCCACGGCGGTGGTTTATATTGCGGCGACTGCGCTACTTATCGCAATTTAGCAGCCTTTATTTCCAGGGCCAGCGGTGTGCGGGTTTTATTGGTAGAATACCGTCTGGCGCCGGAGCACAAGTATCCTGCCGCCAATGACGATTGTCTGGCGGCCTACCGGTGGCTGCTTGAAAACGGCATCCCGGCTAAGGATATTATCATAGGCGGGGATTCTGCAGGCGGCGCCCTGACAGTTATGACCTTGCTTTCGTTACGCGATGCAGGCGCTCCACTGCCGGCAGCCGCATTTATGTTTTCTCCGTGGACAGACCTGGTCAACTTTGATGGTGAATCCTATACCAGTCGCGCAGAATTAGATCCGGTAACACATTTAAAAGGTTCTAAAATATCAGCCAACCTATATATCGGTTACTTAACTGTTAAACCACCGATCTTATCGCCAGTTAACCAGGATCTGTCCGGATTGCCTGCACTATTGATTCAGGTTGGTGATCATGAAACCTTGTTGAGCGATTCAACCCGGTTGGCCGAGCG
>DNIT01000108.1:0-1990 GCA_003489345.1 Pelotomaculum sp.
GCGTGGATAAAGATTTTAAAAAACAGCGAACCGTTTTCGGTTCGCTAGCTTCTGGCTGTCGTCGGGGCCGAGCTTTTCGCTGTCGATCCAGACGCCCTGTCCCATCAGAAACGGATAGTTGTAAACTTTCTTGAGCACTGTATCTTGAACCTGTACAGGTTTCCGTCAGCATGTAAAAATCCTGATCGTGGATATGAATGTCCCCGTTTATGTGCGCCGCGGCGATCTCCTTCGGGAGAACATAATTGTTGACGAAATATTTGGAGCCCTCCGAGCCGTATTTCAGCATGGTCCCCATGGCCGTGTCGGCGTCGATGTTAGCGTTCTCGTGCTTTAGGTCCACGTCCTTCGCGGTCGCGGTAGGTGAGCTGCTTGTAGATGTTCAGTAATTGTCCCTATGAGTGGTAACCCTAGCTTTCCAGGGCTTTTATAACACAAATCAAGACAAATTAAACTACTGCAAACAAAAAGCAGCCGGTTAGGGCTGCTTTTTGTTTAATAATTTATATGTTTATACGCCTAATCTTTCTTTTAGTGCCTCCTGAAGCACCTTGACCTAGCTCCCAGCTCTGTGATTCTGCCAGGGTTGAATACGGCCGCATAGATAAAGGTAAGTAGAAGTATATAAAAACAAGGGTGAAACAACCCCCTTGCAAGGATAGATTGACGAGTGAGCCATTCGTATTTTTTAATGGCTCTTTAGTTAATTCCAACCCACAATAGGGACAGCGCCATGGGATGGATATTCCCGAGGGTCGATGATAGTCACAATTCTTAGAACGTATTATAATTTATTAATATAGCTGTTAAGATATAGACAACCTGCTTACCCTCAGGGATGGCAGAAAACAGTCACCCACAGAACCATACCATGTTTCCGTTAAAGTTAATTTCAAGGAGAAATAAAGATTGATTACAATTAAAACCGCGCAACAAATTGAGCTGATGGCTGAAGCAGGTAGAATATTAGCTGCCTGCCACCGGGAACTCCGCGAGATCATCCGTCCGGGTATAACAACTATGCAAATTGATCGCTTCGCAGAGCACTTCATTCGCTCCCACGGGGCCAAAGCCGAACAAAAGGGTTACCAGGGCTATCCTTTTGCAACGTGTGCTTCAGTCAATGATGAAATCTGCCACGGATTCCCGACTCAAACCCCTCTCCGGGAAGGTAATATCGTCACCATTGATATGGTTGTCAATCTCAATGGATGGCTAGCCGATTCCGCTTGGTGTTACCCGGTGGGGCAAATATCTGAACAAGCTGAAAAACTTCTCAAAGTGACTAAAGAGTGCCTTTACTTCGGTATTAACAAAGCTGTTCTCGGCAATCGACTTGGTGATATTTCACATGCAATTCAAATTCATGCTGAATCCCATGGGTTTTCCGTAGTGCGTGATTTTACTGGACATGGTATAGGTCATAACATGCATGAAGCTCCGCAAGTTCTCCACTATGGGCACCCCAACAAGGGTGTTAGGCTCTTTGAAGGGATGGTTTTTACCATCGAACCGATGATCAATATGGGTTCCTACAGCCTGACAATTGACCGGAACGAATGGACGGCCAGGACGGCGGACGGCAGCCTGTCGGCTCAGTATGAGCATACCATTGCTATCACCAAGAACGGTCCGCTGGTTTTGACTGAACAGGACTGATACAGGTTTGCTAAATGGGAAAGGAAGTGTTAATCCGTTGGACGAATACCCTTTCCCGCCCAAAATATAGACTTCCGAGAACGTATTGTCACTACGGACACCGGTATTGTCCAGAGAACTTATTTTTGCTTGCAGGAAAACCCAACCGCGGTGTTTAATAATCCTTATACCAGATAAGAGGAGGGCTCTACCAATGCCGGAGAATAATGAATTGGTAAACATACTTCGTGCTGTTATTCAGGAAGAGCTAAAGTCTGTTAATGAAAGATTGGTAACCCTGGAGCAAGGCCAGCTAGAATTAAAGCAGAGCCAGCAAGAATTAAAGCAGGGC
>DNIT01000108.1:2104-14522 GCA_003489345.1 Pelotomaculum sp.
AAGAATTAAAGCAGGGCCAGCAAAGATTAGAACAAGGCCAGAAGAAACTCCAGAAGGACGTTACCACCATCAAGAAGGAAGTTAGCGCCATTTGGGACGACATTAAACGTTTGGACAGTCGCCTTTCTGTTCAGGAGGAGAGGATTATCCGATAAAAGCACCCGGCTTCCCAGACCTCCATATGCCAGCACATATAAAATAGAAGAAGGACAGGTTTAGGACCTGTCTTTTCGTTTTAGTTGGTTGTGTTTTTGCTTTTTTGGGTATCGTTTTACTAACTATCCCCAAATTATCCCCAGAACTACCCCGTAAAGAGTAATGGCAAGCGATTCCATCCCTGGAACCCTTGCCATTACTGATTTTCTTGGAGCCGATGGTCGGATTCGAACCGACGACCTGCTCATTACGAGTGAGCTGCTCTACCCCTGAGCCACATCGGCACAATTCAATTACAAGCAAAGTTTATTGTACCTCAACAGGACTAAAAAGTCAATCCGGCCTTATCTTCCCTGGCATAAGCCGGATTATCAACTCATAATCATTTTGTGGTAAAAAGTTACATAATAATTTCTATTCTGGAAGCCCCCGTTAGGTCATAGGTATTTTTTAGCCAGATCAGCCGGGGGGTGTTGTTCATGCTCAGGCCAGTTGCAAGGTCGATATTTTTCATGTTGTCTATATTGCTGCTGTTCCAGCAGTCAGCTCAGGCAGACTGTCGGTTGGTGATAAACAAGGGAACCAACCAACTGGCTTTTTACGAAAATGGCTACCTGGTGGATGTGTTTCCTGTGGCTACAGGTCGTCTGTCCCAATATACCCCGGAAGGGGATTGGCAGGTCGTTGTCAAACTAATCTACCCTTCCTGGCGGCATCCCGATGGAGGTCCCACTATCCCGGGCGGTATTCCCGAAAACCCGCTGGGGCCCCGCTGGCTGGGGTTGAATGCGCTTGGTACCGGGGGCTCAAGTTATGGGGTACACGGCACCAACAATCCCTATTCCATTGGGACTTACGCATCTGCCGGCTGTATCAGGATGTACAACAAGGATATCCTCTGGCTGTACGATAGGGTTCCCGTTGGAGCTGATGTAAAAATAATCAATAGCAACGAAGACCTGAACAGTTGGAAGGTATTCAGCAAGGTGCTGATAAACGGCGAGGAGCCTGATTTCGCGCCGCACCTCGGACCGATATGGGACGGAAGCAAAACCTGGCTGCCGATACGGCCGGCTGCCCAGGCCCTTGGCTACCGCATGTTTTGGGACGAATCCTGCAATACCTTGGAGCTGGCAAATATTGACCGGGAAGTAGCACTCACCCTCGGCAGCCGGCAGATTAGCGTGAACAACAGCGTCTACGCAACAGAGGATGCGCCCTTCTTGTTAGAAGACACAACTTTTGTTCCGGATTATTTTTTTGAGCTCTATCTGGGAGCGGAACTTTTTCAAGACGCTGAAAATGGCGTCCTGTCGCTGCAGGCTCCGGCCGACCCCTGGGCTGGCCGGTTAACCAGGCACCAAATGACGGTAAATATAGACGGTAGAGCTATAAATTTGCCCGAGTCCCAACCCACCTTGAGCGATGGGAAGAATTTGCTAGTCCCTGTACGTCCGGTCTGCACTGCCGCCGGGGGTATCGTCAGGTGGAACGATCCGGCCCGTACCGTGGATGTCATGATGCGGGATAAGCGCGTGCAAATCCCTGCAAACGGTTCGCCGGCCCTGGTTAATGGAGCCATCACACAGGAACCAAGTGGCATTGAGATTGTTCGTGGCACTGCATACATTAGTTTGAAATTTCTTTCGGATATCTTCGGCTTTGTTACAGAAGCAAATGACGGTTCGCACGTGCTCAATATCTCCACTATCACAGCTCCGCCATCTTTTTTCAGGCCCGCTGGTTCAAGGCCGATTCCGTCTGCAGCCTAAACTATTCCCGGCGCCACTGCCGTTTTTTATCGTCGGAGATAACTGCAATATGGGTGTAGGCAATCTCCCTGTACTTGTCCTTGATCGCCTTATTAACAGATGAGCCGATGCTGTCACACTCGTTAAGCATGGTTTGTTCGTAGGCCTCAACCACCATTTCCAGGAGGTAGCTGTTTGGCCCCACACACATGGACCTGACATTGTGGACGTCAACCACACCTGGGATACTCATGACCAGGTTGCCTATGTCATTGATCAAACCGGGATCTGCCGACTCGCCTAAAATAGCGGCAGCATTCTCCCTGGCTGTTCCAATACCGATAAAGAATAATAACATACCGATCAAGATGGAAGCAGCCCCGTCAAAAACGATGTTTCCGCTATAGTGGGCCAGCAGGATTGCGGTCCCGGCGATGAAAAGCCCCAATAGCGCCGCTGTGTCCTCCAGGAAAATAAAACGGGTTGAAGGAGTGGCTTTTTTAAGTGACGGGACTACCCTGGCCAGCATCCTCAAGCCTTGTGTTTGTTCTCCCGTCTCAGCGAGAATGGCCTTAATGGCCATGAAGCAGGAGTAGCACTCAAAGAGAATGCTCAGTCCTATAACCACAAGGCTTACACTGAGACGTTCCAAGGGCTCCGGATGGATAATCTTCACTATGCCGCCGTAAATCGAGAGCGCCCCCCCGATAAAGAGCATACCTAAGCTGGCGATAAAGCCCCAGAAGAAAACCCTCTTGCCGTAGCCGAACTGGTACCGTTCATTGCCCGGGCGCTTGGCCTGTTTAACCCCGATTAACAAGAAAAAGCCGTTGGCCCAGTCTCCCAGCGAATGTTTAAACTCGGCCATCATGGAGGCGCTGCCGCTCAAAACAGCCGCTACCAGCTTCATCACCGCGATAACCCCGTTGGCAATCAGGGCCGCCCGGATTGCTGATTCACTGTTGTGTCCCGTAATAATATCCCCCTTGCCATAAAGCCCACAAGCATTCACTTGTGGGTTAGGCTATATGTGATTTTAATCGTACAACGGCGCGTCCGCACCGCACTAGGCAGCCTTTGTGTAAATGAATTCGCACCTGCATTTTTTAAGCGTTCTGTGTGTTTTCAAGGTTGTATCCCTCAAGTTTCAACAGATATTTTTTCATGTCGAGTCCCCCGCCGAACCCACCCAATTTCCCTCCTGCAGCCAGTACCCGGTGGCAGGGGATGACCAGGGGAGTACGGTTGGCGCGCATCACTCCACCGACTGCCCTGGCGCCTTTGGGCAAACCGGCCTGCAGTGCGACCTGCCCGTAGGTACGCACCTCACCGGCAGGGATAGACCTTACCAGCTCAAGGACCCGCTTTTGAAAAGGAGTGTAGCCGGAAAAGTCTATGATCGTGCTAAATGCGACTTTTTCACCCGCAAAATACCGGAGTAGTTCCTCTTCCAGGGCTGCCGCCGGAGGTTGCGGGGACGAGGGTTCAGGCAGACTGGACAGGCACTTGTTCAGCTCACCGGCCAGCGCCGCCATAGCTTCCCCGGGGCTCGGCTGCGGCAGCGCCAACGCTTGCAGCCCGATCCTGGACCAGGCCACCGCGATCCAGCCAGAGGGTGTTGAAAATAGTGACGTACGCACGAAGCTAACACCTCCATTGGACATGATGAACATCCTTAAAAGACCCCTTGTCCACCTCCTCAAAACCGTATAATATTAACAAAAGGGGGACTTAAAATGACCGAAAGCCGCTGGAACATCCGCCAGGTTTATCTCTATCTGGTCAGCTTCGCCACCCTGATGATGCTGATCGTGGGTTCGGTACAGCTCATTATGGGAGTGGTAGATCTTGTCTATCCCGACCCGACCAAAGGTATGGGATACTATGATACCAAGATTCGTCTCAGTGACATGCAGCAGAAATATCCCAACCTAACCCAAGAAGAATTTGAAAAGCAGCTCCAGGAGGAAAAACAAGACCAGGAAGCCGCCTGGCGTTATCAACGAATCAGAAGATTCATCAACAGCCTGGCGCTGGTGGTGGTATCACTCCCGTTCTACCTCTATCACTGGCGAAAAATCCAGCGGGGTGTGGATATCCCTGCATGATCCTATCATAACAAATTTTAGTTGATGAATAAACATGCCTTGAGTTGATACCTCATACCCATTCTAAAAAATTACTTTCCGATAATGAAAGTTTACGTGTATCTTTGAAGAACCCAAAAGCCCCGCTCCAAAGAGCGGGGCCTGGCCGTTAAACCAGAGTATCAACAATAGCGCTTGTATTTGCCGAAGCGGTTACCGACATTGAATTATTACATTTGTTGATGCCACCACAAAAAATGTTTATCGGCACGTGACCAAAACTAAAAAGAAAGAGGCTTCTCAAAAGTTCAGTGAGCTGATGAGAAACCTCTGAGTATAAATTTTACACGCCGTGATCATTTCGTAATTATAGACAAGGGGCCGAGCATTCGGCCCCTTTATTTATAAGGGCTTAAGGCCCTTCGTTACATCATGCCGCCCATACCGCCCATGCCGCCCATGCCACCCATGCCGCCCATGGGGTCTTTATCTTTTTCCGGCTTGTCGGCTACCAGGGTTTCCGTGGTCAGGATCATCGCCGCGATGCTGGCAGCGTTCTGGAGCGCGGACCGGGTAACCTTGGCAGGATCCACGATACCGGAGTCGATCATATTGACAAATTCGCCAAGCAGGGCGTTGAAACCCACACCTGCGGGAGAATTCTTCACTTTGTCAACGATAACCGAGCCTTCCAGCCCGGCGTTGCCGGCAATCTGGCGCAGAGGCTCTTCCAAAGCCCGGCGGACAATGTCAACACCGGTCTTTTCATCAAAGTTGTCCGTGGTTAACTCGTCAAGCGCTTTTATCCCGGTGATATAAGCCACACCGCCGCCGGGTACGATACCCTCTTCTACGGCAGCCCGGGTGGCGTTCAGGGCATCTTCGATGCGCAGCTTTTTGTCTTTCATCTCGGTCTCGGTAGCGGCTCCGACCTGGACCACCGCGACACCGCCGGCCAGTTTGGCCAGGCGCTCCTGCAGTTTTTCCTTGTCAAATTCGGATGTGGTATCCTCAATCTGGCTTTTAATCTGGGTTACCCGTTTGGTGATGGCATCAGCGCTGCCGGCTCCGTTGACGATGATGGTCTCTTCCTTTTTAATTCGGACCTTGGAAGCCCGGCCCAGCTGGTCAATGGTAGCTTTGTCCAATTTCAGGCCCAGTTCCTCGGTAATCACGGTACCGCCGGTTAGGATGGCGATATCTTCCAGCATGGCCTTGCGCCTGTCGCCAAAACCAGGCGCCTTAACCGCGACGCACTGGATGGTGCCGCGCAGCTTGTTCAGAACCAGGGTGGCCAGGGCTTCGCCTTCAATATCTTCAGCGATAATCAAGGAAGGCCTGCCGGTCTGGACGATTTTTTCCAAAACCGGCAGCAGATCGGCAACCGCGGAGATCTTCTTGTCCGTGATCAGGATGTAGGGATCGTCCAAGATGGCTTCCATTTTATCAGTATCGGTAATCATATATGGGGATATGTAGCCCCGGTCGAAGTTCATCCCCTCGACAATCTCCAGGTTGGTAGTGGTGCCCTTGGACTCCTCTACAGTTATGACACCGTCTTTGCCCACCTTTTCCATGGCGTCGGCAATGAGGCTCCCGATTACTTCATCGTTGGCGGAAATCGTGGCTACCTGGGCAATGGCCGACTTGCTCTCAATAGGCTTGGCCGAGCTTTTAATAGAAGCCACGGTTTTTTCAACCGCTTTTTCAATACCGCGCTTGATGATCATTGGGTTGGCGCCGGCTGTTACGTTGCGTAAACCCTCGTGCACAAGGGACTGCGCCAGAACACAGGCGGTAGTGGTGCCGTCTCCGGCCACATCGTTGGTCTTGGTTGCAACTTCTTTCACCAACTGAGCGCCCATGTTTTCAAACGGATCGGGAAGTTCAATTTCTCTCGCAATGGTTACACCGTCGTTGACGATCATCGGAGAACCGAATTTCTTATCAAGAACTACGTTGCGGCCTTTGGGGCCAAGGGTAATTTTTACGGCATCGGCCAGGGCGTTGACGCCTTTTTCAAGAGCGCGTCTGGCTTCTTCCCGAAAGATAATCTCTTTAGCCAATTCATTTACCTCCTTATATGATCCTTACTCTATTACGCCGAGGATGTCGGCTTCGCGCATGATCAGATATTCAACGTCATCGATTTTCACTTCGTTGCCGGCGTACTTGGAGAAAAGGATTCTATCCCCGACCTTCAGGTCGATGGGAACCCTCTGGCCAGTTTCTAAAAGCCTGCCGCTACCTACCGCTATGACTTCACCTTCCTGGGGCTTTTCTTTTGCGGTGTCCGGAAGGACGATACCGCTTTTGGTCCTTTCCTCGGTGGGTGTTGCTTTTACAACTACCCGTTCGCCTAATGGTCTGATCAACATATACCCCTCCTTATGGTTGCTTCCTGTGTTGTTAGCACTCTATTTAGGCGAGTGCTAATATCTACAGTAAATATAATATAGAATAAGAAAATCAAAAGCAAATAAAATCACCGCATAATTTTCCTCTTTTAGGGCAAAAAAAGGCATTTAGCGGATAATAGCTTTTATTTTCTAATCCTATCTCATTATTACCCCAATTTATCTAATATCTTTTTCCTGTCTAGAAATATTTTTCCACGGCAAGAACCATTCTATACAGGACAATCCAAAATTTTCTTACCGGTAGTACTAACCTACACCGCACTCACCGCCGCGGCCGGTCAAGATTTCCAGGGCATGGGGCAGCGCCGGCAGGATGACCTCCAGACATTCGCGCACTCCTTTGACGCTGCCGGGCAGGTTAATAATCAGGGTGTTTTTGCGTACCCCTGCCACTGCCCTGGTTAGCATGGCGCGGTTGGTCTTCTTCATGCTCTCCGCCCGCATGGCCTCGGGTAAACCCGGCACCTCGCGCTCGATCACGGCCAGGGTGGCTTCAGGTGTATTGTCCCGCTGGCTTAACCCTGTGCCGCCGGTAGTCAGGATCAGTTCTACCTTCTCCCGGTCGGACATGTTGACCATCGCCTCTTTTAGGGCGTCAATGTCGTCCGGCAGTATTTTATAACTGACTACATGGCCCACTATTCCAACCATCTCACGGATGACCGGGCCGCTCTCATCCGTCCGCTCGCCGCGGGAGCCTTTATCACTAACCGTAATAATCCCAATTTTGTACATCTTTCACCCTCCCAATCGTTATCATTTCAGGATAGCCGCAAATGCTGCTATCGAAGGGTAACATTCCTAGAAGCCTTGGCAATATGCGTTGGATTTCAACCGTACTTGCACCGCGGACCAGCCCTAAAGCGGGAGATGATACCCTGCGCCTCGAGTAAATGTTCTAGCTCCATGCAGCCTCACCCTTACGCTCAAAGGTGCCGCTTTTACCGCCGCTTTTATGGACCAGCCTGACCGCCCCGATGACCATCTCACGGTCGGCAGCCTTACACATGTCGTATATAGCCAGCGCCGCCACACTCACCGCAGTCAGCGCCTCCATCTCCACCCCGGTCTGTCCGGTCACCCGCGCCCTGGCTTCGATTTCAACCGTATTGCGATCATAATTGGGTCGAAAATAAACGTCAACCCCGCTGATCATCAAGGGATGACAGAGGGGTATGAGGGCAGATGTTTTTTTGGCAGCCATAATCCCGGCAATTCGGGCCACCCCAAAGACCTCTCCCTTGGGCACCTTCCCCTCCACAATTAATTCGAGTGTCTCTTTACGCATGGCGACCTCGCCGCGGGCAACGGCTTCCCTGTGGGTGACCGCCTTGCCTCCCACCTCCACCATCCTGGCCTGACCTTGCTCATCCAGGTGCGTTAATTCGCTCATACTATTGCTCCTCCGTCTCCACAGGCTTACCGGCTCTATCAAACCCGCAGCCCAGTTTGGGTATAATTTGCCACCCAGTAGTATTTCTCCCGGAAAGCAAAATATCCTCCGAAAAATGTCGGAAATACATCATAAAAATAGCAGCAGGCCGTTCCCAGGAGTGACCTGCTGCTCAACGTCTAACGTGGATTGATGCGGGCAACAACTCAAAGTTCGGTCAGCCTGTAGATTTGGCCGTCTCTCAGACGCAGTTCCACATCCCAGCCTTCTTCCACATCTTCAAGATCAATTCTGTCGCCGTCCCTGTCTCTCAGTATGGCTCCGTCTTCCAGGTAATACGTGAATTGATTTCCGCTGCTTTGTTCAATTTGAATCCTTTCGCTGCTGACCCGCACGTTGATGATTTCTCCCTGGACGGTAATGTCTTCGTCATTGGTGATTTCGATTGTTACAACCTCATCATCTTCTATTTCTATCTCCGCTTCGCTGCCGATAACAATCTCCTCTAGGTCAATTGAGTCGCCATCTTTGGAGCATTCGACATCATCGGAGATGTCGTAGCGCTCCTCGTCGCCGTCACTGTTTGTAAGCCATAAGCGCGGGCTGCTCCCGGTTCTCAGGCCGGATATCACACCTTCCTCAGTTGACTGGTCACTGTCTAAGACCTCGATTTCATCCACCCAGTCGTCACTATCCAACTCCAATCTGACCTCGTCCCCGATTGCAAGTTCATCAAAGTCGAGCTGCCTGCTTCCCTTGTACACCTCAACATCTTCGACCACCTTATAGGTAAACTTGTCTCCCTCGCTGTTGCGGATGGTTATCCCGTAGGTGCCCGTAGTATCCAAAGCCCTGATTTTACCCTCCAGATCACTCTTGTTGGAATCAAGGACCTCAATATCCGTGACATAATTCCGGCTGTTAAGTTCCAGACGAACTTTGTCTCCCGTGTTTAAATCACCCAGACCCTCACTATCACCGTCAATAATCACGTCTACATCTTCGTCAAGGGTATAGGTATTGATGTAACCGTACACATCCCTAATGGTTATCTCACTACCGTCTAGATCCTGGATGGTGCCTTCGGGTGAGGTATCCCGAAGGATTACAATCTTAATTACTTTTTGGCCATATACAGCAACCTCGACCTCATTGTTAACCGCAATCGTCTCGTAGCTAACAGCGCTGTTATCTTTCAGTACGGCAACCCCGGCCGGCACCTCCAGTTCCATCTTGGACCCACCGCTGGTTATGGTCAGAATGGATGACTCGACATCTGTGACCTTACCTTTTACCGTACTGGTACTGAGTACATTGATTGACGTAATCTGGTTGCCTTCCAACCTCATCTCAATATATTTTCCAGCGCTTAAGCCGGCCAAAGACATCTGGCCGCTCGGGTCATTCACCGTGACGCTGCTGGGGACCGAACGGGTAAGTTTAGTGCCGTCAAGGCAGGTAATCACCACCCAGCATTCACTACCTATAAAAAAGACGTTATCTACCAGTCCCTGGTATACCTCTCCCTGATTGGCCCCCTGTCCCTGACTGGACCTTACAGCTTGTACAAGAACAACCTGCCCGCTGTCATCTAATGTCAGCTTGACCGAGTCACCGTTCTTAATACCGGCAGGCTCCACCTTTTTCCCGTCAAGATAGTACCAGCATTCGGCGGTCAGAAACTTACTGGTGCCTTCCTGCAGATCAATCAGTCCTGAGATCGGTTCAATATTCGAGACCGTACCGGTTATGCGGCGATCCGGATAGGGATTGGCCAATTCCTTATTCAACAGGTTGGACAATAAAACTGCCATCTGGGCCCGGTTGATCACGCTGTTAGGCTCAAAAACGTTGCCCGGCAGCCCCTGCATGAGTTCATGATCCACCAGTGTGGCCACATATTCCTGATATCCGTACGGTATCTGATCGGCATCAGCAAAGTCCAGGGAAGAGCCGGTGGCGTTCAGGTCAAAAGCCAGGCAGACCAGGGCGGCGACCTGCGCCCTCGATGCCGCGCCGGTGGGCTCAAGTTGGCTGAGGTAGTTCTTATCGAGCATCCCCCGCTCAACACCCATAATCAGGTAACCCCTTCCCCAGGGTAAATATGGCACCTGGTAGGCAACATCCGCCTCTTCCATAGCCCTGGCCTGATCGTCCAAACCAAGCATCCTGATCAGCATGGCCACGGCCTCCAGTCTGGTGACACTCTGGTAGGGCAAAAACCTCCCGTCCGGGTAACCCTCCAAGATCTCCAGCGCACTCATTTCCGTAATTTCCTGCTCAGCCCATGACGCCTCACCTATATCCAGCAGCTGATCAGCCCCGGCCTCCGAGCTTAAAGCGCCGCTAAAAATCATTACTGCAGCGAAAGCTGCAATAAAAAGGATTAAATGCATTTTTCTCGGCATAGTACCATCCCCCCCCCTTACCAAAATAGACGCCTGATAGCAGAAAAAGGTTCTACCATCAGAGCCCTTTAGGAAAAAGCTGCATAAATACCGGCGCCCGACGGGCTGCAGGACAGACCATAAAACAACAATTGCCACCCTTTAGAGCTAATAATTATCTTTACCTGCTAAAATTTCCTGCTTCATCCTGACATTAAAACAAAAAAATCCGCCACAGGATTTTTTTACTCTGAAAGCGGATTTTTCTATGCAACGAACAGTCTTAACCCTGGATTGCTTTACTCCTCCACATTAGCCGCCCGCAGTCACGCAGTCATAGCCACCCGGACTTCTCTTTTCAGGACAACATCAAATGTTCATTAAGCAATCGAAAGCCGCCCGGTGAAGAGCGGCCCGTCTCTGTTATTCCTTTGTCAAGCTGTAAACCTTACCGTCCTGCAATTTCAGTTTTACTTCCCATCCTTCACTAACGTCTTTAAAGTTGATGCTATCTCCATCCCGGTCTTTCAGAGAAGCATTGCTCTTTAGATAATAGGTGAATTCGTTGCCGCTGACCTGTTTAATCTTGATCTTGTTACTGCTGGTATTAACATCGGTCACTTCACCTTCCAACGTAATATTCTGGTCGTCAGTAACATCAATACTTTTGGCTTTACCGCTTTCTGCCTTTACCTCAACTTCGCTGCCGATTACGAGATCATAGATACGGATGCTCTCACCATCGCTGTAGAAGGCGGTGCTGTTTGTAATGGTATACTGGACCTTGCTCCCGTTGCTTTTTTCTATTCGAATCACAGGTTTATTACCGGTAACCAGATCCGCAATCTTACCAGTGATATTGGAACTGGTATTTTTGATAACCACAATATAATCAACCCGGCCCCGGCTGTTCTTTTCCAGCATTACCCACTCCCCGGTGCGCAGTTCGTCAAAGTCAATCTCGGAGCCGTCCCTCCTCACTTCCACATTGCTGTTTACAGCATATTGCCGGGTTTGATCGTCATCGTCGCGGATGGTTATACCATAGGCGCCGCTGGTATCCAGCTCCCTTATGACACCCTCTATCCCACCGGAGCCAGAATCAAGCACATTGATATAAACAACCCGGTCCTGGCTGTTTAGTTCCAGAATAACCCGCTCCCCGGTGCGCAGCTCGTCAAAGTCAATCTCGGAGCCGTCCTCCCACACCTCCACGTCGCTGTCTACCACGTAATCATACCCAGCTCCGTCATCATCGTAAATAGTAATACCATAGGCGCCGCTGGTATCCAGCTCTCTTATCCAACCCTCCAACCCGGAGTCGGAATCAAGCACACTGATATAATCGACCCGGTCCTCGCTGTTTAGTTCCAGCTTTACCCGCTCCCCGGCGCGCAGCTCATCAAAGCCAATTTTATAGCCTTCCTTCCTCACTTCCACGTCGCTGGCCACAATGTAGTCCCGGGTATCCCCGTCGTCGTTGCGAATGGTTATACCATATGTGCCACTGGTATCAACTTCCCTTATGACGCCCTCCAAATTACCGTAACTAATTATATTAATTTTGATCGCTTCATTTTCGTACGCTTCAATGTTAACCAGATAGCCCTCCCTGAGAGCGTCGTATGACACCACGTTGTCCTCGCCTCTGGTTACCACAATGTCGGCCGGCACATTCAGCTTTATTGTCGCACCGGTATCTTTACGCACCGTCAGTGCGGTGGATCTTTTCGATGTTACGGTGCCCTTCACAGCGCTGATATCAAGAGTACTTATTTTAGTAACTTTATTGTTTACAACTCTAATCTCTACATAGTCCCCTCTACTCAACAACGAGACGTCCTGTTGCCGGCCCGCTTTATCTACTTTTATACCTCCAGTTACAGAACGGGTTAAACTGTCGCCGTTAAAATCGGTGATGCTCAGCCAGTATTCCCCGGAGACGCTCAGAAGGTTGCTGACCTTACCCGTGTAAATTTGGGCAGTTCCGCTTTCACTAGACGGTTCACCCGTCCTCTCAGCTCTGACGAAAACAACCTGGTTACTCTTGTCTAATACCAGTTTCACCTCGTCGCCCGCTTTAAGATCGGCCGCCCCCGCCTTTTCCCCGTCAAGATAGTACCAGCATTCGGCGGTCAGAATTCTACTGATACCACCCTGCAGGGTAATCAGTCCTGCGGACGGTTCAATATTCGAGATCTTACCGGTTATGCGGCGATCCGGA
>DNIT01000077.1:0-165 GCA_003489345.1 Pelotomaculum sp.
CCCGCCGCTCAAATTTGCCGCCAGTTCGTCTTCCCTGCCCTCCAGGAGGGACATGGCCACCATTTCAGCTATTCTCTGTTTGCGCTCCTTACGTGGAATACTGTACATTCCCGCGTAAAAATCCAGGTTTTCGTAAATTGTTAAATCTTCGTAAAGACTGAATTT
>DNIT01000077.1:264-3623 GCA_003489345.1 Pelotomaculum sp.
AAATCTTCGTAAAGACTGAATTTTTGGGACATGTAACCGATCCGGCGCTTGATTTTTTCGGATTCACGGGCCAGGTCGTAACCCAGCACGGTACCGGAACCTGCGGTTGGCTCCAGCAGGCCGCACAACATACGGATGGTCGTGGTTTTGCCGGAACCGTTTGGTCCAAGAAAGCCGTAGATTTCGCCCGGCTTGATCTTGATGCTGAGGTTGTTGACGGCGGTAAAAGAACCGAATTTCTTGGTCAGCTCGTGGGTGGTTACCACATACTCCACTTAAACCACCTCTTTTTCCGCCAGCAGGACGAAAACGTCCTCAATGGAGGGCGGTACTTCCCTGACCTGCACAACGCCGGCAGGCATCCCGGCTATTTTCGCCAGAACCACGGCCTGCGGGGTATCCTTGTCCACCAGGACATGGAACTTGCCCCCGTAAAAATAGGCGTCCCTGACTACATCCAGCCCGTTTAAGAAACCCGGATCACGGGTTTCAGCCTTGATTTCCAGTACCTTGTAAGGAAACCGGCGTTTGATGCTGCCCGGCGTATCGACAGCGGCAATTTTGCCCCGGTTCATAAAGGCGACCTTCCGGCAAAGTTCCGCCTCGTCCATGTAAGCAGTTGACACCAGGATGGTCATGCCTTCCCGGTTCAAATGATACAGGACCCGCCAGAAGTCCTTGCGGGATTCGGGGTCAACCCCGTAGGTGGGTTCGTCGAGAATGAGCATGGCCGGCCTGGATACCAGGGCACAGGTCAGGGCCAGCTTCTGCTTCATGCCTCCGGAAAGGTTATCCGCCAGCCGTGTTTTAAATTTGATCAGGTTGGTCATCTCCAATATCTCGTCGGCCCGGCTCCGGATGGTCCGGCGGTCCAAACTGTACATGGCGCCAAAAAAATTGATGTTTTCCATCACGGTCAGGTCGCCGTACAGGCTGAACCGCTGGGGCATGTAGCCGTAAGAGTCGACCGCCTTGCGGGCGTCCTTGATTTCATTGCCGAGAAGTTTAATTTGTCCGCTGGTAGGGGTAATAAGGTTGCAGAGCATGCGCATGAGGGTCGTTTTGCCGGCTCCATCCGGTCCGACCAGGCCGAATATCTCTCCCCTCTCTATTTTGACGGAAACCTGATCAACCGCCGTCAAACCGCCAAAGACCTTGGTCAAATCCGTTGTCTCAATCACTCCGATCACCTCCCCTGAAAAAACTGTTCAAATCACCAAAGCGCTACCCCCAAAATGCAGGGTCAAATTCATTCGCCCAAATGTACCATTAGCCCACACAAGCCCGCCGCGAGCGTCATGCACGATTAAAATCGCACCTGCATCACCTGGTGTTTTTTATAAAAGATGACTGCTATTATTTTTTACGCCTTATGGCTACAACTATTTTCAAGCCTTTTGGGGAACAAATTTTGTGATAAGCAAAACAAAAGTACCCTATTGAATAATGACATCCGCAGGCATGCCGGGCTTCAAGACGCCAGCCTGATTGTCAACCCTGATCTTTACTGCGTACACAACATTGGTACGCTCTTTTTTGGTTTGAATCGTCTTGGGGGTAAACTCACCCTTGTCAGCTATCTCTTCCACTGTACCGGTATACTCCGTACTGCTGCCGCTGACCGTGAAGGTTACAGGCTGCCCGAGCCTGACCTGGGGCAGGTCATCGGTTGGTATATAGACTCTGATCCACATGTCGTTCAAGTTGGCCGCGGTGGCCACCGCAGAACCTGCCTGGACGTATTCGCCCTGCTCAAAATTTTTACTGAGGATGACCCCGTCGATGGGACAGATAATTTTGGTATCTTCCAGCAGTACTTCCGTCGCTTTTAAGACAGCAGCGCTCTGTTCGACACCGGCCTGAGCCGCCGCAATCTGGCCGGTCCTGCTGCCGGAGCGCAGCAGGCTAAGCTTGGCATTGGCCGATTCCAGCTGGTTGGCGGCCTGTTTGTAAGCGGTGTCCGCCTTTTCCAGCTCGGCATCAGAGATCACCTTACCCTGGTGGAGCTCCACCGCCCGGTCATAGTCTTTGCCGGCCTTCTCACAGTTGGTCTCGGCAATGCTGATCGCTATTTCCGCATCGCGGAGTTCCTGCTCCCTAGCCCCCGAAAGAAGGTCGTCCAGCTGGGCCCGGGCCTGAATGACCCCCAGGGCGTCCCTTTCTCTCTGGGCAACGAGATCATTGCGCAGTAAACTCCCGACGAGCTGGCCTTTCTTGACCGGCTCCCCTTCCTGCACGGTAAAATTCTGCAGGGTACCCGGCAGCTTGGCGGTCAACTGTACCTGGGTGGCTTCGATAGTGCCTGTGGCCTGCAGGTCCGCCGGCGGCACCTGGTTATACCACCACCGGTAGCCCCAGTATCCGCCGGCCCCCAGGATCAGCGCCAGGATGACGATCGGGATTCTCCTTTTCATGCTCCTCACCCACTTCGAAAATTCATTAGTTGGCAAAACAACGGGTAAACTATTGGCACGTTATTAGTTTACCTATGGCCAATATACCACCAGACCAAATGGATTACAATAAAAAAAACTTAAACAACCATGCCCCTTTCCGTACTTTCATGTGAACATCAGCGGTTGATTTATGGAGAAACCATAACCGCAATACAGCGTGTATTACAAAAAGTACTGCCAAACGGCGATATTTTACGGACAAGAATCAGCCATGCGTTGCATAAAGAGGTCCGGTTAACTTATGGGGGAAAATTTTAGAACAGCAACTCAAGGTAACGGAAGAAGAGTTTTGGAGAATGATTTAATGAGGAGCCATCTGTTTCAATTTACAATGATCATCATTAGCCGCAAAGGAGTATCAGTCAAGCTCAATTCTATTAAAAAGGGGAAACCACCAACCAACATGGCTTCCCCTCATAGTTAAACTATATACTTTGTCATTAAGCTACCGGAAATGATATCCTGTCCGGTCTCACCCAAGACTAATCGTCCTTCAGCAGTCTGATTTTGCCGGTTATCGTTTATTTACCATCTTTGCTCATTACAGCGAATACCTTTCGGATTAAAGCAGCCGTTGCAGGAGGCGCAGGCCGCCTTGGCCTGTCCGTTTATAAACCTTTTCACTAAATCCGGCTCTTGAATAAAAGGCCTGCATAAAGCCACCATATCGGCGATCCCTGTATCTAGAACCGATTCCATGACTGCCAGGGAGCGCAACCCCCCGACCAAAATGACCGGACACGTTACCTCAGCTTTAATTTTCCTGGCTGCCGCGGCAAAATAGGCTTCCTTTTCCGGAGCATTCATCCCGGGCCAGGCAAATCCCTTTTTAGATTCCTTGATCCCGCCGCTTATTTCTATAGCCGCGACACCCAGGCTGTCCAGTAACTTAGCCGTATAGAT
>DNIT01000074.1:0-564 GCA_003489345.1 Pelotomaculum sp.
AAAAATGGCTTCACAGCTTGTTTTGAATAACAATGCTTTTGCTCTTATTATCCGAGATGAATTCGGGTACCCGACAGAGATTTACCCGATACCGGCACTGTCAGCCGAAGCAATTTATGATAAACAGTACACACTGTACTTGAAATTTTTGTTCGCAAACGGCAAAAGCTATACTTTTCCATATGCTGACATAATTCATCTTAGACAGGACTTTAATAACAATGACATTTTTGGAGATTCCATAGCCCCAGCTTTGTCTCCATTGATGGAGATAGTAAACACTACTGACCAGGGGATTGTTAAAGCTATTAAAAACGGCGGGATTATCAGGTGGCTGCTTAAGTTTACTTCGACGATGCGTCCGGAGGACCTAAAGGCTCGTTCGGATGAATTTGCAGCAAACTTCTTGAGTATTGAAAGTTCTGGTGCCGGTGTAGCGGCCACAGATGCAAAAGCTGAAGCTCAACAAATTGACCCTAAGGATTATGTTCCTAATGCTACTCAGATGGATAAGACCACGCAGCGGATTTATGCATTGTTCAACACCAACCAGAAAATAGTGCA
>DNIT01000074.1:759-1736 GCA_003489345.1 Pelotomaculum sp.
GGGCCGTTATCGAACTATCCAACGAGTATACCAGGAAGCTTTTTAGCCGCCGGGAGAGAGGTTTTGGAAACCGAATACTATTTGAGGCAGCCAACCTGGCTACAGCCAGTATGCAGACTAAATTGAACCTAGCGCAAATGGTAGATCGAGGAGCTCTCACGCCTAATGAATGGCGCGAAGTGTTTAATCTGGCGCCGGTGCCTGGCGGGGATGATCCTGTTAGAAGACTCGACACGGCCCCAGTGAAAGGGGGTGAGAAGGCTTGAAGATTGATGTTAAAGGAATAATAATCCCCAATGATGATAAGTGGATCTATGATTGGTTTGAAATGGATTCCGTTTGTCCTAAAGATATCTTGCCTCTGATCGATAAAGCAAAAGGCGAAAAGCTTGACGTTTACATTAATTCAGGCGGCGGTGACGTATTCGCGGGAAGTGAAATTTACTCAGCGCTACGGGAATATACAGGAGAGGTAAATATTCATATCGTGGGATATGCTGGGTCGGCCGCAAGTATTATAGCCTGTGCGGGATACAGTGACATAACCCCAACTGGAATGTTTATGTGGCATAATGTATCTGGGGGCGCGCGGGGTGACTATCACGTGATGGATAAATCAAGTGAAATTCTTAAAACCGCTAATAAAGCTATTTCCGCGGCATATCAAATTAAAACAGGAAAATCAGAAAAAGAACTTTTAGAATCTATGGACAAAGAAACGTGGATAACAGCGCAAGAGGCGGTTGAACAAGGATTTGTGGATAAAATAGCCGAAAACCAGAATTTAAAACTTGTAGCTTTTTCCGGAACAAGTATGATACCGCAACAGGTAATAGACAAAATTCTGAATATGGTTAAAAGTCCCCTCGACAAGAACCCGCTTAATCAGGCGGGTTTTTTAACGCCTGAAAAAGCGCAGGCCAAATTAAAATTATTAAAATTAGGAGGTATACGATGAACAAAGAAAAATATTTAGC
>DNIT01000074.1:1876-2091 GCA_003489345.1 Pelotomaculum sp.
AACAAAGAAAAATATTTAGCGGACCGTAAAAAGCTGATGGACGAGGCCCAGGCTCTGATTTGCGCTGGTAAACTGGATGAATTTGAAGCTAAGGTCAAAGAAGTGGAAGCTCTGGATGCTCAGTTTGAGGCTGCCTGTAAAGCTCAGGCTAACTTGAACGCATTGAATGACAATACTACCGTAACCCCGTTGGAAAACAAGAGTACTACTGTGGA
>DNIT01000074.1:2220-2915 GCA_003489345.1 Pelotomaculum sp.
AACAAGAGTACTACTGTGGAAGGAAAGGTGATCGAGAATATGACCACCGAAGTTGTTGTCAAAGATAACCTGTATGCAAGCCTGGAATACCGCAATGCCTTTATGCGCAATGTTTTAAACGGGGAACCTATTCCCGGCAAATTGCTAAATACCGATGCAAACACTAAAACCACTGATGTGGGCCATGTGATTCCCGCACCGGTCATGGAAAAAATCATTGAGAAGATGGAAGCCACTGGTATGATCCTGCCCCTGGTCACCCGCACCAGTTATAAAGGCGGTCTGGCTATTCCTACATCTTCAGTTAAACCAACTGCTACCTGGGTAGCAGAGGGTGCTGGCTCCGATAAGCAAAAGAAAACAACTGGCTCTGTAACCTTCAACTATTACAAGTTACGGTGTGCAGTGTCCGTCTCTTTGGAAGTTGATACTGTAACCCTGGCCATATTTGAGACTACTCTCATCAATAATGTGGTGGAAGCCATGACTAAGGCCCTTGAACAGGCTATCGTCAGTGGTACCGGCGGGAACGCTTATCAGCCCCTGGGCATACTGGCAGAGACCCCAGCAACCGGCCAAAAAGTTGAGATTGCCAAGGCAAACAAAGTTGCTTACGCCGATTTAATGGCTGCCGAAGCTGCCTTACCACTGGCTTATGAAAACGGCGCGGTTTGGTTTATGACCAAGTACACCTT
>DNIT01000074.1:3071-3292 GCA_003489345.1 Pelotomaculum sp.
AAGTACACCTTCATGAACTGCTTCGTTGGTATGGTTGATGCAGAAGGGCAGCCTATCGCCCGTGTGACTTACGGTATTGCAGGTAAACCGGAGAGAACTCTGCTGGGCCGGACTGTAATCCTTAATGATTACATGGACAATTACACGCAGACTCCAACTGCTGCTACAACCTTCGCGTTCCTGTTTAATCCGAAGGATTATGTCCTCAACACCAACCTACA
>DNIT01000074.1:3436-5143 GCA_003489345.1 Pelotomaculum sp.
TATGTCCTCAACACCAACCTACAAATGACTATTAAGAAGTACGAGGATAATGACACTGACGACCAGGTTACTAAAGCTATCATGTTAGTTGATGGCAAAGTAGTTGATAAGAACTCTCTTGTCACCCTGGTAAAGAAAGCTAGCTAAGGAGGTACGAATTGATGACATTACCTGCTTATAACCCTGAAATGGGGCAGACCATTGGCCTTGAAATAGTAGACAGAGGTTTTATCGCTCACCTTGGCTGGTCAGCTGCGCAAAACTGTGTAGCTGACACCGATGGCATAATCAAAGGTATTGGATGTAGCGCAGCCGCTACGATAGTTGAATCCGGTTTTGCCGCGCCACCATGTCCCCGAAACTTAACCGCCACCGTGGCAGCTACTACCGCAGCTGAAATACTTGCCGTGAAAGTGAAAATCACTGGGTTAAATATGCGCGGCGAGGTAATCACAGAGGAACTGCCTGTATTTACGGTCGGTACAACTGGCAGCGTTACAGGGAGTAAGGCTTTTGCCAGTATAACTAAAGTTGAAATACCCGCAATGGGAGGCGACACCGTATCCGTTGATATTGGTTTTGGTGTGAAGTTGGGCGTACCTTTTAAGTTGCAGCACGACACGACCATAAAAGCCTATAATAACGGTACCACTGCTGAAAGCGGGGGCACCTGGGCAGTATCGGCTGCGGCTTATGAAGATAACACTTACCAGGCGTCGGCAACCGGCAAGACTTTGGACTTGTATATCATCGTTTAAGAGGAGCTGGTGTAAATGCTAGAAGCAGTAAAAGCCAACCTGAGAATATCAGGTACTGCTCTTGATACCGATTTGCAGGATGACATAGACGCCGCTTTGATGGACTTACAAAGGGCTGGGATTGATACAAGTGATCAGTCTCAGCCCCTTATTATTAAAGCGGTCAAACTCTACTGTCGCTGGCAGCAGGACTACATGGGTAAGGGTGAACAGTATTGCAAAGCCTACACTGGCCTGATGCAGGCCTTATCACTGGCGGGTGATTATATTGCAGAGTCTTAAAATCAAGTTAATATCAATCGGCTATACCGAAGACGAAATTGGCAATCAGGTGCCGGTGGAAACTGTAACCGAGGTATGGGCCGAAGAAATCGGAGTCAGGCAGTCCGAGTTTTATAATGCGGCCGTAACCGGATTAAAGCCTGAAAAGACTTTTATCATTTGGGCGAATGAATATAGTGGTCAGACTAAAATTGAAGCCGATGGGGTTAAGTACAAGCTGATACGGGCTTATAACAACCCATCAAAAAGCGAAATGATGGAACTAGTATGCGAGAAGGTGTCCGCTGATGGCTAACATAAGCATAGACCAGCTGGCCGCCGAGATAGCAAAAGGCCTAGCCGAATACTCTCAGGAGGTCGTGGAAAAAGTCAATATCAGCAGCGCGAGAGTCGGTAAGTCGGCAGTCAAGCAGCTCAAAAGTACATCACCTAAACGATACGGTAAATATGCGAAAAGCTGGGCTATAAAGACTGAAAAGGAAGTTGCTCAGCCAAATAAACAAATAATCCACAATAAAAAACACTATCGGCTGACACATCTCTTGGAGCACGGCCATGCGAAAGTAGGCGGCGGTCGGGTTGAGGGTAAACCGCACATTGGACCGGCTGAGGAAATGGTTATAAAAGAGTTCATGGCCGAGGTAGAGGAGGCGATAAAACGTGGATG
>DNIT01000163.1:0-1066 GCA_003489345.1 Pelotomaculum sp.
TACTCAGTTGGACAATATGCTTTGTATTGAAGATGAGGAAGAAAATAAGATTGAACTTGGTGATATGCATGCGTTTCTTTTGCAATTACTGGCCTTGCTGCGGGATAGTGACGCAGATGCGAAGGCTTTGTTTCAAGCTTGCTCTGCTAAGCTTAAACAAAGCCTGGCAGAGCGGGATTATCTTGAGTTAGATAAAAAAATCTCTTCCTATAATTTCAACGAGGCTACAACCTATCTGCAGGCGCTCACTTTGAGAATGGACCGGGACGAAGGGGGGATGAAACATGTATAAGGTGTTGATTATTGATGACGATAAATCAACAAGATACTTGCTGAAGCGGTTCAAGAAGTGGGAAGCCCATGGTTTTATCATCAAAGACGAAGCCGCTGACGGCAAAGAGGCATTGAGAAAATTAAAAGCCTTTCCCTTTGACTTGATTATTACGGATATAGAAATGCCGGGCTTGAACGGCATTGAATTTCTGCAAGAGCTGAAAAGCATGAAAAAGCAGGCTTGCGTTATATTTCTCAGCACCCACAGCAATTTTGAATACGCCAAACAGGGAATCCGCTTGGGCGTATTTGACTATATGGTCAAGCCTTTTGATGATCATTCCCTTGGCGAAACTTTAGCAAGGGTAAAAGCATATCTGGATAAAGAATATTTACAGAGAACCAAAAAACTTTACTATTTCCGGGAAAGTGAAAGGAAACTTGCAGCCTGCCTGTTATCCGGCAGTGACCCGGATCATGGACTGCTGGAAAGTATTTTTGTTGAAACAGCGGAAATGCTTGAAAACAATCTCTATAAAACGGGTATTTTACTGAACACAATGCTGGCCAATCTAAGAGAAAAAATCTATGCCGCCAATCCCTGGCTGGAAAAGATTGAGGACAATATGTTGGCATATGATCTGACGCAAGCTCAATCAATTCCTGAGCTGAAGCAAAAATTCCAGGTTTGTCTGAACGGCCTGCTGGAAATAATCAAGAAATATGAATTGCATCAACCCGGCAGTATAATCAGAAGAACATGCGCTTATGTTGTGAATCATGTTGAACAGGA
>DNIT01000163.1:1303-1986 GCA_003489345.1 Pelotomaculum sp.
GCCAAACACCTCATTCGCTCCGGTGCATTCAAAAACTATGAGGTAAGTGAGAAGCTGGGATACAGCAAGCCGGATTATTTCAGCCGGCTGTTTAAGAAATATACCGGGTACACGCCTGCCGAATTTAAAAAGATCCTGTGATATCGACAAATGAATGGGTTTTAATCAGTACCGTTTTGTGGGGTAAAATTGCTGTTTTGTGACGTTTAATTTTATCCGGCTTCAGTATAAGATACTGTTAAGAGATGACTATACTGATACAGGATGACCCGGATAAGTCATCCGCGTATAGCTGTGGCGCTATAAAATGTGCATTCGGTGCCGAATGTGGATTTTATAGCGCCTTTTGGCGTTTGAGGTGTATCGTCATCACAACCATATCGCGTTCATGGCCATGAAACGTTGTTGGTAAATCTGCGCTTGCATTGAAGAAAAAAGGAGGATTTGGGAATGAAGATAAACGATAAGAAAAAATTTGGCAGGGGTATCGCCGGAATAGTTGCCATACTGCTTGCCGGGTCGATGCTTTTGACCGGGTGCGGGGGCGCGAAAACAGGAGATTCCAATGGGGCCGCTTCATCGTCAGATTCAGGTGATACCATCAAGGTCGGTATTTTGCACTCATTAAGCGGCACCATGGCCATCAGTGAAGTATCCGTGAAGGATGCTGAAATAATGGCCAT
>DNIT01000163.1:2137-2753 GCA_003489345.1 Pelotomaculum sp.
TCGAAGACGGGGCTTCCGATTGGCCGACATTTGCGGAGAAAGCCAAGAAGCTTTTGCAAAATGACCGTGTGGCGACGGTATTTGGCTGTTGGACTTCTGCCAGCCGCAAGGCGGTGCTGCCGGTCTTTGAACAGAACAACGGGCTTTTGTGGTATCCGGTCCAATACGAGGGGATGGAAGCTTCCCCTAACATTTTCTACACCGGAGCCGCCCCCAACGAGCAAATCGTACCGGCTGTTGAATGGCTGCTGCAAAACAAAGGCAAAAAGTTCTTTCTCCTTGGCTCAGACTATGTCTTCCCGAGAACAGCCAACAAAATCATCAAGGCGCAGCTTAACGCTATGGGCGGGGAACTGATCGCAGAAGAATACACTCCCCTGGGGCATACGGACTACAGCACGGTAATTAACAAGATTAAGTCCACGCAACCGGACATTGTCTTTAACACCTTGAATGGTGACAGCAACGTGGCTTTCTTCAAACAGTTAAAGGACGCCGGGATCACTACGGACGACCTGACTACGCTCTCGGTGAGTGTGGCGGAAGAAGAAATTCGCGGCATCGGCGCCGACAACATCAAGGGGCACCTGGTTTCCTGGAATTATTATCAGACCAC
>DNIT01000163.1:2965-3207 GCA_003489345.1 Pelotomaculum sp.
GTTTATCTCTGGGCCGCGGCAGTGGAAAAAGCAGGCTCCACTGATGTGGACAAGGTCAAAGAAGCCGCCAAAGGGCTTGAGTTTAAAGCCCCCGAGGGGCTGGTCAAGATTGAGGGAGAAAACCAGCATCTGTGGAAACCGGTCAGGATTGGTGAGGTGCAGGCAGATGGCTTGATTCAGGAGATCTGGAGCACCGGGGAGGCTGTAAAACCGGATCCGTACCTGAAATCCTATGAATGGGC
>DNIT01000032.1:0-191 GCA_003489345.1 Pelotomaculum sp.
TACGGCTCGCCGATTACCTGCATGACCCGGGTCAGCCTGCGATAGGTTTCCTGTACAACGGCCTCTTCGTTATAGACCGGTATGATGATGGAATAGCAAACGTTTCTTGTCATCAATCTCATCCTTGTTGAATATTTTTGCCAAGGTGAGTCGGAGATGGTTCTCTGTCTCACGCATCCTTTGAAGGGTTT
>DNIT01000032.1:290-8277 GCA_003489345.1 Pelotomaculum sp.
ACCAGGGTGAGTCGGGAGACGGTACTCTGTCTCATACATCCTCTGAAGGGTTTAAAGGGTTACCTCATATAATACGTTTTCGTTCTCCCTGCCCATAGGACCACTACTCTGGGAAGAGCCTGTTTGCCAATCTTCCCTTGGCACCTCCGTACTGTTGGCGCGGATCCACTCTGTCACTTCGCTCGAGCCGCCCCTGCCGCCGGAGCCCGACGGAATTAAGAAGTATTTCACTTCCTTGTCAGCCACCATTTGCTGCAATTTCTCGACCGTGAGGATGGGGTCGGAACCGCTGAAACCGCCCATGGCTATAACGGCTTTGCCGGTTTCAATGATATAAGCCTCGGCCGTGGAGGCCTCGGTGGTGGCAAACAGGATCGTTTCCCCCGTATTATTTCTGGTCACATATTCCAGTAATTTATCGTTCACACTTAAACCCTGCCACCCGCCGCCGCCCTGTCTTTGGCCGAAGCCCTGCTGTTCGGGGCCGGCTTGCGGCAGAGAGCTGTTGTCGCCATATAATAGAGGCGTAGCCGACCAGTACAACGGCGCCGCCAGCAGTACCAGCATCCCGGCCATAGCGGCCATGGCAGTCAACTTTTGTTTTTTGGATGCCAGGACAAAGACCAGTGCCACTCCAAGGCCTGCGGCCCCGATACCGACGGACCAGCCTGCACCGATTTGCTTTTGGTAAGGCTGCAGTATATACAGTTGAAAAGCTGTTGTCACCAGAATAGCCGCCGGTAAAAGCCACTTCTGCCAACCTTCCCGGTCACGATACTGGTTCCAAAGCGCAACCCAGCCTGCTCCGGCGAGCGCCGCAATAGGCGGGGCAAGCATGATCAGGTAATAGTGATGGAAAAAGCCCGCTACGCTAAAAAATACCATTCCCGGAATCAACCATGCCAGCCAGAACAATGTCTCTTTTTCTTTATCCGTAAGCTCTCTTCTGCGGCGCAGGCCGGCCAGCAATCCTGCGCAGGCGAACGCTACAAAGGGCAGCAGCCAGCTGATTTGTCCGGAAAGCGCGGATTGGAACAGCCGCAGCGGACCGGGCTGGCCGGTACCAAACATACCGCCGCCCCCTTGACCGGGGGGACCGCCCCCGCCGGGCATTTGACCCTGCCTGCTGTTGTTGCCTCCGGGGGCAAAGCCTCCCGGCCCGTTGTTTCCGTCCTGAGGCGGCTGCTCCGGCATATTGGCGCCATCCTGCTGCCCGTTGGGTATGTTGCCGGCCTGAGGGGCTTGCTGCTGGTTGGAGGTGTAACTCCCATCCTGCTGCAATCGTTGTTCAGGTGTGCTGCTTCCGTCTTGCTGTATTTGTTGCCGGCTAGACATGCTGTATTCGTTTTGCTGACGCCCCGTGCTTGTGCCATCGTCTCTTATTCCCTCAGCAGCCGGCTGCCTTTGCCCTTGCTCCGGAGCAGCGCCGCCCGGACCCATGCCTCCCCTGCCCATTCCCTTCAGGCGCTGGATCCCGTTATAGCCCAAGGCCAGTTCCAATACGGAGTTCGTTTTGCTGCCTCCGATATACGGGCGGTTTTTCTGGGGAACGAGCTCTACGGCAACAGCATAGGACGCGGACACTCCGGCCAGGACAACTGTTGCCGCCGCAAGGACAGCCAGTTTCTTTTTCCAGGCGCCCTTGAACGCAAGCAGGTACAACAAGTAAAAAGCCGGTACGACCATGTAGGCTTGCAGCATCTTCATATTAAAGCCGACACCGATCATAGCAAAGGCTCCAAGGAGCCAGGGCAGTTTCTGCTCACGGATCCCCCGGAAAAGCATCCAGGCAGCGACCAGGAGTGTAAATACCAATAAGCTGTCAATATTATTGGTCCGGCTCACCGCGACAGCAACCGGCGTACAGGCGATAATCAAGCCGGCGAGCCGGGCGGCCGTTTTACCGAAGGTCGGTTTGACCAAAATATACATCAGCAAAACAGAGCCGACACCGGCCAAAGCCTGCGGGAGAATGACGCTCCAGCCGTGCACCCCGAAGATATAGGCGAATACCGTCTGGACCCAAAACGTGACCGGTGGCTTATCCACCGTAACGTACCCGGCTGGATCAAGCGATGCGTAGAAAAAGTTGTGCCAGCTCTGCAGCATACTGGTTACGGCCGCAGTGTAATAGGCATTGGCGTACTGCTCCTGCCAGATGTTGAAAATATTTAAGAAAGCGGCTAACAAGGCAATGCCGATCAGAAGCCCGTCTAAGCGTCGGCCTTGTTCCAGTCTCATGGTCATGTCCCCCCACTTAACGCTCATGTTTATTGAGCTACAGCTATAAACAACCCCAGGTACTATACGTGCCTTATATCATAATGATAACCAATTCAACTGAATGGACACTTAACAGAAACTGAATATTAAATGAAAGACGGCTGAATATACGCTGAAAAAAACCCTGCTTTTTGATCCTCCAGAAAGTTTTCCTGATGCAAAAAACAAAACGGCATTCATGCACCGGTAAACCGTGCATAGTGCCGTCATTAAAGCTGGCTCTCCATATAGACAAAAAGATATTTTTAATTACTCAACTATCTCACTTGAAAAATAGCCTTAAACCCTTGATATAACTGGGTTATTTGATAGAAAAGCAACAAAAGACACCCTCGTCTTGGTAAAATAGAATTCCTGATAATCACTTCTTTTACACCCCTTCTCCCAGGAAAGCTCCCAATCCGTTTTTCAGTAATTGTTTTTCCATATTTTCAGAGGCTAACTCAATAAAATTCATTTTCGAAAGGGCCAACAACATTTTATATTTCCCCTCGCCCTGATACATCCCCGGACCATATTTTTCACTGAAAGTCTCCAGGTTCCGGGCCGCATCTTTGACATAAGCAGTTAATGCTTCAAAAGCGTCGCCGGATAATTCCTTGTTTTTTAAGTAATTAACCAGCCTGCCGCCTGAACGGAAAACAGGATAATTTTCCAGACCCATGAAGCAGAGAAACCAACGTGCCATATAACTGCCGGCAGCAGCGACTATCCCCATGTAATCGGCAATCAGTTCGTCCAGTAAATGGTCGCGGGCTGAGCCAAAAAAGCGCAGCGTGCAGTAGTGCGCAGCTTCATGTTCCCGGCGAATAACCAGGGATACCGCCTCCATTCAGCTTCGGGAATACCCAGCATCCAGGCGGGGACGTTGCTGTATTCCTTATCGCTTAATAGGAAAAAAATGTCCTGGTATAGTTCCGGCCGGGACTTCATTTTTTCAAATTCAAATCTCCATAAAAAATCCATGTTTTCCTTATAACCGTTGTCACTATGCCATTTTTCTTTGTACTTCTTTACCCTGTCCCAATTGTTATAGCCTTTAATCATACATGCACCCATGGACGGTGGTATTGATACAGGCTCATTCTTGTAAAAAAACACACGCACCAGGGTTTCAAAATCCTTCCTGTTTCTCACCTGGATTACAGGTATTCTGCCGGCAATTGTTTGATAAAGATATACTTCAATGTTACCGGGCTCTTCCAGTTCAATCCCCGTCGCTCCCGGCATTAAGACGGCGTCCGGTCCTCTCCCGATTGCCGTCTGGTAGCCGGAGCTCTTACTTATACCTTCTTTAACCGGAAAATTAAGCTGCACCAGTTTGTTTTTCAGCACAGTCAGAGGACTTTTCACGTGAATATCGCTTATGTACTCCTCCCAGGCTTCCACGAATGGTTCATCCGTCAAGGGAATCTCCCGCCACAGTTTAGCATGGGTATGATCGAAATGATTCTCTAAAAGAAACGACAATTGTTCATGCACCGACCCGCACTCCTCTGCCATCAACTCGCTCAAACCAGCTGGCGCCTGGCCAGCTCGGCAAATACTCCGTTCATTCCCATCAACTTGTTATAAGTCCCGCTTTCAATGATCTTTCCTTTATCAAGGACGATGCTCCTGTCACAGTTGACAAAATAGAAATGCCATGCGGCAAAAAGGATTGCTCCCACAAACCAAACGAACAAAATCACTTCAACAGACAAGTGTTTTTTCATTACAGCATCTACCCCATCCATCGTGTCTACAAAACCGTTTGATGGGAATGCCTTTTGGATAAATAGGCTGTTGGGAATGATCGTTTTGAATAACAGGCTGAACCAAAGACAGCTTTCCGGCAAAAAGGGAAACAGGTATGAGAAAAAAAAGATTGCCATTTTCCCAATTCGGTATTGCCACTTCGCGGGAAAAATTTTCGCCGTTACAGGCCGAAAGAGCAGCATCAACCCAACAACTGTACTTCCCGCTAGCTTATCATTTTTGCTGCCAAAATGAAAGATGGTTCCTCCTTTAACAGAGGTAGGTATGCCAGCACCGGGTATATTAGGGGGCTTGCCCTTTAATAAGCGCGGCATTTAGATAGCCAAATGCCGCGCTTGCTAATACAGGACAGCCAAAAGGCTGCCCTGTGCGTAGTACTCACTGGATGCTTGTATTTTTAAAACAACTAACTGTTGGCTTTCCTTTTCGCAAAGGAAAGGATTCCGCCCAAAGCAATTCCTAAGGCCGCCGCCGCCAAAACCCTGTAAACGGGTGGAAGCATAAATACAATGGTATGCGCGGGCACCCAGAAGAAAGGTAAGGTTTTGGCATAAACAAACTTAATAAGATTATCAAGACCCATGTTTTTAATAACTTCATCTGCAGTGGGTTTGGCGCCGTTGCTAAAATACAAATCAATATACGTGTCAGTGAACCTATGAACACCCATCAAGGTTATTCCGAACGTAAAGTTCATGATTAAACTCGTGAAAAATGCAGAAACGATTGGGTAGCCGTTTCCAGGCAATAGTCCATTTGCTAATGCCGCATTAGCGCCGGCATTGAAAATTGTAAACGAAAGCGTAATACCCATCCCAAAAATTCCCCAAAGGATCGACTTATAGATAGCGCCTTTTGGCTTAACCCAGTCACCCATCACAATTCGCGTGCCCAGCCAGTCACCCATTGAGGCTAAGATAAAAAATTTAATAAAACCCATTAAATAGGGATGAGCTGTTGTCAGCGTTACAAAAACCTTGTTCGTTGGCGGATAAATTAAGAACGCTGCAACAACAGCGAGTATCGCCAACCAGATCATATCCCCCGTATGCAATCCCTTTTTCGTTGTTACCACTCCCGAACCAATACTGGCAAGATTCTTTCTCTCAATCATTCGCAACCCATTTTACAAATGCATTAATGGAACAGTGCTCATTCGTGTTATAGCTTAGCTTTAACAATATTAGGAGCTATTTTAAAATAATTGGAGCGCAATACTCTGCTGCCTCACCTCACTCTTGCTGTTAAGCATACTTATCTAATTCTAAGGTAAGCAAGATATATGCCAGTAAAAGCCCGCTGGTTGTTTTGAGCTGAAACGCAAGCGCCTGCCGTCTTTAAGTCCCCTGGCTCTGTGGCATAACAAGCATACCGGCATCAGGCCGCTTTTTGTCAAATGAATAAAACACAAAATCAAAGTGTACATTTTTTTAACAAAATTTATTATATCATCAGTATTTGTACAGGCCAAGGTATTGGCTCGCCGACTGCAGCCCCTGCTTTTTTCAAAGGAGGCTTTTCCCTGTAAACTTTTCCCTGTACAGCGGACTGTTTTGGGCAAGCTCCAACGTGCCATTGCGCTGCGACAATTCTTGCCTCACCTATTGCGGAGCTCGCCGGAAGGGGCTGGATTGAGCTTTGGAAGCGTATCGTAATCGGGAAGGTTGGGAGAAGTGAATTTTATCGGCGGGTATTCTGATGAGAACAGCTTTTCAACGGCATATACTGCAGCCTTACCAAAAGCAAATCGGTGCAGGCTGGACCATCGCATCGGGGGACTGGCCTGGCCGCTATGACGGCCGTAGTTTGTTTATTTGTATACTTTACATCTGCCGTGGCGCAAAGACCAACTGCCGGTAATCTCATTACACATGTCGGGGTTGTCATCAAGAATGACATTGGCGTTGGAAAGCCAAACTCCATACAGAAAGGGCTCTTCCCCGGGCAGTTCTGGATACCACCACTGACCGTCGGCATGGACGACATTGGGTTTAATCCCGGTGAAGTACCGGCAGCGCTGCCGGATCCGGCCCATGCGGGTTTCGATCCAGACCCAGTCACCATCGTCAATGGCCAGGTCTCTTGCTGTATCGGGATGGATCTGCACGGTGGGATCCGGATGTTTTGCCCGGACGGCATCCACTTCCCTCCATAATGTATGCATGTACGTACGGACCCGCGAACCGTTAATCAGCATCAAGGGGTACTCTCTGCTCAGCTCCGGATCTCTTTCCGTAGGCGGAGGGCTATAGTACGGAAGCGGATCGCAACCCAGTTTTTCAAAGATGGTGGAATACAGCTCCACCTTTCCTGTTGGCGTGGCGAAGCCCTGTTTTTCATACTTCTTGTAAGACGGGGCAATATCCTTAAATGAGCCTTTTGCCGCCAATTCATCAAAGGACAGGTCCAAACCTTTTACCCTTTGCCCGTAGGATTCCTCCAGGGTCTTCCACGGCCACTTCTCCTTTTGGCCGAGACGGATCCCCAGCCCTCTCCACAAATCGAAGTCGTGCCTGCGGTCATACCTGCCGGTTTGAGCGGGAACAGCGGCCTGGCAGGCGGCAAGCGCATCGGTATACCCCATGTAGCTCCAGAGCTGGGGCCTTTCCAACCAGGAAGTGGCGGGTAATACATAGTCAGCCAGTTGGCTGCTGGGCGTCATGATCAAATCATGCACTACAAACAAATCCAGTTTTTTCAAGGCATTATAAACCAGGCCGGTGTTGGCATGGGACACCATGGGATTTCCGGCGGAAGCAATCATAGCCTTAATGGGATAAGGCTCCCCGGAAAGGATCGCGCGATAAACCGAAGGCTGGTTGGCCTGTCCTGTATACCAGTGGACTCCGCCCTTTTCCCCTGCTCTCTCGCCGATGTGCTTTAGTAGAAGTTCCTGGCCGGGCCAGCTATGCAGTTTGTATTTGTCATAAGCCACCTGTTTTACCCTCTGTTCGGGGGTAAGGGCCGTAAGCAGCTCCACCTGCCTGTCGGTAACAATGTGCGCATGAGGACCGGGTAACTCTTCGCCCCCTGCCACGTCGATATTTCCTGTCAAGGCTGCCAGAATAGCCCGGGCATGGATAATCTGAGCGGCGTTGCTTTGTTGCTCAACGCCCATGCCTTCCACAAAAATGCCCGGCCTATTGGTGGCATAGACTTCCGCGGCCGTTTTAATCTGGTCCGCCGGCAGCGCACATATTTCCGCTGCCTTTTCCGGTGTATAGGCAGCCACCCTGTTGCTCAGCGCCTCAAATCCGTAGCACCATTTCTCCACAAAATCCTTATCGTATAAACCTTTGGCTATTATATGGTTGATCATGGCCAGCAGTAAGGCCGCGTCCGTTCCTGGCCTGAGCTGCAGCCAAATATCCGAGCGGGCCGTGGTTTCTGTTCTGCGGGGATCGATGGTGATTAATTTTGCTCCTTTACTCTGCGCCTCCAGTAGCGTTAAATATGTCCCCGGCCGCCCGATGCTTATGTCACAGCCCAAAGAAACAATGCAGCGGCTTTGCGGGCGAACCATGAACTGCGTATACCAGCCCATGACTGCCTCACAAACCAGAGATCTGGGTCCCATACAGATGGGACCCGGACCAATGATGTTCGGCGTCCCGAACAGGTTCAAAAACCGCGTTTTATATTCATCGTGGGTCCAGGAATCACCGCTGACCGCTACAAGCGTTTCCGCTCCATGTTCTTCCCGCAGTTGCGCCAGCCTCCGGGCTATTTCATCCAAGGCCTGCTCCCAGGGTATTCTCTCCCACTTGTTTTCCCCTCGGCGGCCGGCACGCTTTAAAGGATAGTTTAGGCGGTGTTTGCTGTAAAACCAGGCTGCGGCGTTTTTATAGCGCATTCCTCGACAGCCTGATCCCCGGGCGCCCTCCTGGGCCTCCGGGTCCGGCGCCACCTTGACCAGCTGGTCTTGATCCAAATAAACATTCACTGC
>DNIT01000032.1:8387-10470 GCA_003489345.1 Pelotomaculum sp.
GATCCAAATAAACATTCACTGCGCACCTTCCCTTGCACCACCAGCAAATACTCTTTTTTACCGCTAAACCGCCGGGCTCGCCTGCGGTTTTTGCCATTATACCCACCTGCTTTTCTCCATGCCCAAGCCTATCGCCAAACGGGGCTAAAAAAACTGTCTCCCCTCGCCGCTGGCTCCTAGAGGGGGTCCTTTAAAATACCTTTGCGCCGAAAATAGCCCATATACGCCGGTAAATGCGTTAAGCTTTCCTCCCAAAGGAAATATTGTTTCGCCTCTTCAGGCCCATATTCCGTTAGATGTACGTGCCAATCATCGGGCTCCGTTCCCTCCAGACCCACGGCAAGATCATGGCCTGCTTCCAGCCACGACGTATTACCGCCGTCCAGCGCCCATACGGTGCCAAAATCCATTTCCGACAGGGTCAAAGCGGCATAAACCGGATTGAAGCGATCCTGAGCGGTTACAACCACAGGAATTTCTTTGTCCGTGACAACGTCCGCAATTCTTCTCTCAAGCCATCCCCGGGGCACCCAACGGGCCCCAGGGATATGCCCCCCGGCAAAAGCTCTGCTGTCGCTCACATCAAGGATTACCATAGTTTGAGCTTTGTTCAGCATATTCTTTAGGGTATCAGCATCGACTTTTGCTGTTTTTTCTGATGCTTCGAAATACCCCATTGGAGAAGACTGCGGCCTGCCCCTTTCTATTTCCAAACCGGAATTTGCCCAGGCGTCCATCCCGCCGTCCAGCACAGAAACATTAGAAAATCCCATTTGCCGGTACCAATAAGCGGTTATGGCGGCTCTGGTCCCGTTGTCGCAGACAAAAACGACCTGCGCCTCTTTTACGGCAATAACATCATCTGTGTTTTGGATGGCCTGGCCGCCGGGCATGGAAATGGCCCCGGCTATATGACCGCTGCGTTCATATTCTTCAGGCGTGCGGACATCTAAAATATATAAAGTCTCCTTACGGGCATTTTGTCGTAAAGCTTCCAACCGCTCCACAGAAAGAACCGGTATATTTTGTTCCTGAACCAGACGGGCGGCAAACCTACCGGCTTCTTTTCTGCTCTCGGCAGAAGGCGGCGGGCCTTCCGGAATCTCCTGCTGCAAATCAAAACCGGCCAGTTGCCACCCCAGGGTTCCATTGTTCAGGTCATATACGTTGTCGATGCCCATCATTCTTAATGTGGCGCAGGCAATAAATCCTCTTGTACGGCCTGCACACGTGGTTATGATTCTCTTTCCGCTTTTAGCGTAATCCGCAATTCTAAGGGGCAATTCCACACCCGGAATATTGATTGCGCCGGGAATACTGCCTGTCTTTTTCACTTCTCCGGCCGGACGCACTTCGATAATCACACAGTCATCGCGGTTGGCCTCAATTAGTTTTTTTAAATCCTGCGGTGACAATTGGGGCGCGCTCTGACGGATCTCGCCCACAATCTCCCCAAAGGATTTGCTGAGCACATGCACACCTTTTACCAAAGAATACCCTGCGGCCTTCCAGGCGCCGAGTCCGCCCGCAAGATAATAAATGTTTGTGTACCCGTATCTTTCCAGGGTATGCGCAGCCAAAACAGCCCGCTCGCCGTTCTCATCATACAAAACAACTTTCGTATCTTTAACCGGCACCAACACAGGCATACGCGACTCTAACAAAGAGCGCGGAACCTGCGTTGCGCCAAATATTTGCCCCTGTTCATACACATTCCTTTCCCGCACGTCAATGAGCGCGTATACCGCATCACGCTCCACAAGATTGTGTAACGCCCGGGGCGAAATTGTTTTTAACATATTGATCGTGTTTCCCCCGTCAAATCAGATGATGCGGCGCGTTTCCATTCATCTGAGGTTTTGATTCCAAGTTTGGCCCTCCAGTAATGAAAAGTCTGACCGATGTCATAGAACCTTGGCGATCTATCATTGACTATGTTCCAAAAGTCGAAACCAGAATCAATATAGCTGTCGGCTATCCTGCCGTACAGGCTGAAATACCAGTGCGGCACGGGCGGGCGGTGCCCTTCCAGCAACGAGCCCGGGCTTGGCCGCCAGGGATTGGCAAAGGCCAGAACCCCCGC
>DNIT01000032.1:10596-18339 GCA_003489345.1 Pelotomaculum sp.
GGATTGGCAAAGGCCAGACCCCCCTTTTCCGCCAGGAGCTTGATTGTCCCCAGGATAGACGCTGCGGGCTCTATGCCCGCCACAAGGTGGGTGCGTACCCGGCCGGTTTTTCCAAACACCTCGGTCCCGTATTCCAGGGCACTGATCCAGTTGTCAAAGCCAACCATTTGGGCTTTGCCCGGGCAGACGGCCTCAAACCACTTGGGGTCGCCGATCTCAAGGTTGAGTTGCAGGAAGCGAACGCCCGCCGCTTTAATTTCTTCTATCTTGTACAGTTCGTGCGGTGGGGGAGCGCCCCCAAGGTAATCTACGGGAACGCTGCCGTCGTTCCAGCCGTCCCAGTCGTTCCTGATGGCCTTGATCGCCCTGGCGATGTCCAGGTACTGGTCCTGTTCCTTGGGCCCCGGCAAGCTTCCGCCGCAGAGGCTTAGACCGCGATAGCCGCCGTCCTCCCAGGCAATGGCAAAGGCCTCGGCGATTTGTTCCGTTTTTTTTCTGTTCAATGTGGTGTTATACAGTTTGCCGGCGTCTGCGATATTGCAAAACCGGCACTGTAATCCGTCCTTAAAATAGTGGCAGTACTTTAGAGGCGCGCTTGTGAGCCAGTAGCTGCCTACCGGCGCAACCAGACGCCCGGCAGGTGTTCCATCGGAGGTGCGCCTATTGAGATACCGGGGTCGCGGGAAATACTCCACATCAACCAAGTGGGTTCCATTTTTCTCCAGAAGCAACTGATCTTTTTTTCGTCTGATCAAAAACGGCGAATGGGAACGCGCATGGGACTGGTAGATCAGACCGCTTTGGATACGACCATGCGGATCAAAGCCGGCTTTTTCTTCAGCCGAAGCAGGAAGAACCACAAAGTAAGGCCAGAGTTCGTCTTCGTCGTGAAACTGGTCGTCATTTTCAAACAGGTGATGGAGGTCCTCCAGGTATTCGTCGCCCAAACCCTTGCGCGCGTCATCATCCACTCTGATTCCTTCTACGGAAACCTCTGTCCAAAGCCTCAAATAGTCGGCCTCCGTCTTCAGATCAGCGGGACTGGTGATCTCCTTTGAGACACTCCAATTTTGCACTTCGCCCATTATCCGTTACCCCCTTTATTTGTCTTTGCTCCGGCCGTAGTCAAGCAGGGAGCGCAATCAGTCAAGCAACTGTCCAACGCTGGTAATCACCATACTGCTTCACTGCTTCAGCCATAGCCCGCATGTTTTCTGTACTGGTGTCCCTTGCCACAGCGCAGTCGGCGCTAATAATGAAGCGTCCTCCGGGGGCTCCTTGCTGAAGACAGTCTAACGTCTCTTCCCGCACCTGCTCCGGAGTTCCCTGCAGCAGTGTCGCCACTGTTTTTACATTGCCCATCGTAACAACCTTGTGGCCGTATTTTTCTTTTAGTTCAAGAATGTTCGCTTTATCAACGTGAACGATATCGACATTCTCGTCGCAAACCAAATCAAAACGGTCGTCCCAGCAACCACAGGTGTGATACAGGACGGCCTTGGCCCCGTATTTTTTTAATTCCCCAAAAAGCTTTTTGGTATAGGGGTGGGAGAACTCCTGATAATGCTTGCGGGAAATACAGTCCATATTGGCGACAGGGTTGGAGGTGGCGACAACATCCGCTCCAGCGTCAATGAGAGCTTTGCCGTAGGTTAACAATGCTTCATAGCAGATATCCAGAAGCTCTTTCGCAAACTTCGGGTTCTGCAGCAGATCCCTGTATAAATAGGTTTGACCCCGCAACATGCAAGCCGTTCTAAAGGGCTGCGAAATCCACCCCAATAATGGAACATCGGAACCCGCAGCTTTTTTTAGCCTGCCTACCACATCCAGCAGGTAGGGCAGCCGCCCGTCTTTTTGGGGATTGACAGGCTTTAGCCTGGCGATATCGCTCACTTTTTTCAGAAAGGGATCGCTGTCAATGTAAGGGGGATCATCTTCATTTATGATCATGCGCCCCCCCAGCGCTTCATCGACTGCCGGCGTGCACCAAATGTCCCATACGCTGTCCAGATTAAATTCTTTCCGTAACTGTATCTGCGAATGAACATAAAGGTCCGGATCTTCGTAGCATCTGGCATACAATATCCCGGCGTGCTTCAAGCCAAACTCCCGGGAACACAGAATAAAGGGAACGCGATCGGGGATCTCGGCGTGGCAAACCGCCATCAGCCTTTCCATAGATGTCATTTCATCATTCATGTCCGATCAACTCCTTAGACCTGAACATTTCGCCAGAGGCTTCCCCACATTTTCTGTGGCAGATTTTTGCTGCCAACAATGTCCTGCGGGGAACCCCTTCACTGCGAGATATCCCTATATTTCAGTCGCTGTAAGTAAACTTGGCCTTGGACAAGCCGCGCAACGCCCGGCCTGTCCCACAGACCCTGCCAACACATAGGATTGGGTTGGGCACCCTCTCAATTATTTATAGTACGGATTAAATTCATTGGTATAAACATCGGAAGGCTTTATTTCTCCTTCTTTTATCTTTCCGTCCTGGATAAACCAGTCAAGCCAGTACTGGACATTTTCATCGCTTAATTGCCCATAATTGGCCAGATGTATTGGTTTCCAATACTTGGCGATTACAGGGTTCTGTTCTCTCTTTTCGAGGATAGCCGCTACAATTTTTCTGGCCTCTTCCGGATTGGCCTCCGTCCATTGATCTGTTTTTACATACGTGGCGACCAGCTTCTTTACCAGTTCCGGATTTTTTTCTATTAGGTCTTGTCTCACAATACTGCCAAACCCATAGCTGGAGCCCTTTTCGCCTAAAATATTATACAGATTGGTCAGCGCCCTTGTACCGCCACCCTCCAGTATATTATCCGCTATCGGTTGACCTCCCACGACCACATCCACCTGACTGCTCTTCAGCACCTGCTCATGCTGGGGCGGCGGCACAATCAGTATGGTTACCTGGTCCACAGAAAGGCCGGCTTGCCTTAAATATTCCCTTGCACTGTATTCCCACATGGCCCCCCGGGCTCCCATTGCTATTGTTTTGCCCACCAGATCTCTAGCGCTGTTGATGCCGCTGTCTTCCCGCACTATCAACTGATAGCCGGGATCCCCGGCATGGGCCATGGCCGGTCCGCCGTATATGACTTTTATTTTGGTGCCTGCCGCAATGGAATTTACATATGCCGGCATGGCAGCATTGCCGATATCCGCACTGCCTGACGCGATAGCCTGGATGGAAGCGGCGCCGCCGCCCGCTACTCCAACGTTCTCGACTTTGATGCCCTCCTCCTCAAAGAAACCTTTTTCCAGGGCGATATCAATTGTGGTTATATCATTTAAATTGTTTACGATGTATCGCAGCACAGGTTCTTCTTCCACTGTTGCCGCCCCATGATCAAACAGTCCAAATCCCCACGCCCCAGCAGCCAATATTGCTATCACTACAACAACCAAAATAATCTTACCGTTTCTTGTCATCTATGCAGCCTCCCTTTCTGATGCGTCTTACTTTTCCCAGCCAAACTCCCTTTCTGCGCGCTATAATGACCCCTTTCTTCATGATTCTGCTTGATCTGTGAGCTTGGAACGGCAAAAATACTCTCCCCTCCTATGCTGTCGCCGCTTCCTCTTTCCAGGCCGTTAATTTCTTTTCCAGCCATATAATGGCGTAGTTTACGCTAAAGCCCAGCAGCGCGATTGTTACAATGGCCGCGTACATCTGGTTGATTTCGAAATTATACTGCGAATTGATAATCATAAACCCTAGTCCGGACTTGGCGCCAATCATTTCAGCCGCCACCAAGATCATAATGGAGGAACTGGCGCTGAGCCTGGCGCCTGTCATAATTGACGGCAACGCACCCGGCAGGATGACCTCTGTCAACAAGCATAAATCATTGGCGCCCATAGACCTTGCAACTTTTATCAACAGTGGGTCAGTGTACTTTACGCCGTTGATCGTGCTCAGCAGGAGCGGCCACATAGCCACCCACAATACCATGCCGGTCTTGGAAAGCTCGCCTATCCCAAGAAAGAGTAAAAATACCGGGAACAAAGCCATGGCTGGAATCTGCCGATACATCTGGATCAAGGGATCCACGAACTGGGCGAATCCTTTGTACCAACCGATGGCAATACCCAATGGAATGGAAATAATCAAAGCCAAAAAGAACCCGCTGGCGGCTCTTTGCAAACTGATAAAAAGATGAATAAACAATTTACCTGAGGAGATCAGCTGAAACCAGGTAAGGAGAATTTCCGACAGCGGCGGAAGAAACGCGGCATTGATCATGCCGATTCTGGGAAGCGCTTCCCATAAAGCAAAAAAAATCAATAGGATGGACATTCCTTTTACACCATTGATCACTTTGGCAACAGCTTTCATCCTTTTTTCGTCATCAATAACTTCTTTATTCCCTTGTTTCTGATTCACTGTGTCTACCTACCCCTTAACAAACTTATATAACCGCTGTGGGCGCAATAACTTCATCCAAATCCTGACGCTGGGATTGGACATCGCCGATACTGTCATGTTTTTCACCGGTATGCAGAAGTCCCCATATTTTTTGACTGATATAACATTCTATATTTTGCCGCACAGTACGTCAGGGGAAAAGCGCATAACCCTGCATGACGATACCGCGATCCAAGCCAGGCCCAACTACTTTTCTTTTGTCAATCAGTATCTCCCCTGACGTGGGGGCGGCCAGGCCCGCTATAATGTCGAGAAGGCTTGATTTGCCGCATCCGCTGGGGCCAACAATGGTTAAAAACTCTCCTTTTTTTACCTTTAAATTGACATTTTCAAGGGCGGTAAATTGTCTTTCTCTATTCCCGGAGCCTTTTTTAGAGTTGTATACTTTGCCGATTTGCTCAACAATTATTTTCGATTCATCATTGAAACTGTTTGGTATGGCCTGTCCTTCCTGAACCATCCTGCTTCACTCCTTCTATTTTCGGCGCAGGCTCCCCCTGATGGGTTATTCCGGCTTTCCGGCGCCGTTTAGATATACAAATCATCAGGTTTCCTGAAATTGTTAAGAAAGCAATTAAGTATCTGAAAATTTCATTTCATGCTGTGGCTTTATTTTCTAATCTGAACAAAAAAAGCCAAGGCGTATGTCATATATAGACAAAATCCTTAGCTTCCAGTTTTCTGGTCAACTAATTCAATATTAATTAATATTATTTCTATTTGCATTAAATGTTTATAATGTTAGTATGTTTTTATATTATATTTCAACCATACTTGGGTGTCAATAAAGAAAATAAATCTTTTTATGTTTGGCATGATTGACCAGTTGCCCCTGCTTTTTTTAAAGGAAATTTTTCCTGTTAAACTGTTTCGGGCCAGCTCCAACCTGCCATTGCGCCGCACCAATTGCCAATCTTGGATCCTGCGTTTTTTCTTGGCTCCAGGCTCCAAAGGAGGGCCTTCCACCTATCTACCTCCTATATAAAGGATTCCCCGCAATGCCTGTCAGATTATAAGCGCAAAACGGAATGATGCGCCTATCCGGACTTACTACATGAATATAGCACTCCTGCAGCCTGTTCAGATCAAGATTCCAGGCATCCTGAAACACCATCCCGGATACAGCCAATGTATACTGGGCTTTGCGTTCCAAAAACTCATCCAAAGAGTTGGGTACCGCATATCTGGATATCACATACTTGGGTTCCGGGGCGCTGCTCCATTGACGAGCCACGTACTCCCTTGCTTTTTTCGAATCCTCGGCCGGTTTTTGCTCCGGAGAGCCGCAACAGCAGCAATTCTGCGTTTTTGGCAATCCCTTGAGCTTGCCTTCGGGCTGCAAAAGAAAACTGGAGTTGAAGGAACAATAGGAATTTTCCGCCGTACCCGGTTTAAAATTTTCCACCGTCATCTGTCCACCGGTCTGTTCTTCGATCGCGCGCAACACATCCGGTATCGTTATACGCTCATTTTTTCTTTCGGCATATCTGCCAAAATAGCTGACCGGCTGGAAGTGAACCCCCCGTATATGGGGCATATTTTCGATGGCAAAGCGGATGATCGGGCCGATTTCATTTTCGTTCAGGCTGGGCACCAGGGTGGGGACCAGGACCATCCCCAGGCCGGCGCCGATGCAATTTTCGATGGCCTGAAGCTTGGTTTTTAGCAATTTGCGCCCGCGTAAAGCGACATAAGGCTCATCGCGCATGGCATCAAATTGCAAAAATACGCAATTCAGTCCCGCCTTCTGCAGTATTTTTACATAGGCAGGATCTTCGGCAAGGCGCAGGCCGTTGGTATTGAGCTGAAAGAAAGAGAAGCCTTTTTCCCGGCCCAAACGGATGATGTCCGCGATGTCGTCACGCAATGAAGGCTCCCCGCCGGATAATTGGATATTAAAAGGGCCGCCGCATCGCATCAAGGTATCGTACCACGCGCCAATCTCCTCCAAAGACGGGTCCGGGGCGGCGTTTTCTTGTGAGGAAGCAAAACAGACCGGACACAAAAGATTGCATCTGTTGGTGATTTCCAGCAATACGCAACAGGTATTCTGACGGTGCTCGGGACAAATGCCGCAATCATAAGGGCAGCCCTTGTCCACTTTTGTGATACAATTGACAGAAGGAGAAGGCTCTCTGATAAGTTCCCATGATTCATAGTCAGGAGGGCCGTTCCAGATGATAGTTTTATAATCGCCATGTTGCGGGCAGGTCTTTTCCAAATAAACTTTAGAGCCATATTTGACCTTTTGCGCCGGAATGCGTGAAAGACAAACCGGACAAAGGCTTTCTGTTTCCCCCAGTACTATCTTCGCCGCATCCACGATGTCGTTTTACCTCCCTTTTGTTGCAACCGATAAAAAATAGCCCGGTTTGGCAAGCTTGGCCTGACGCCATTGCCGGCAATCAAATATCTCCTCCAGGCTCCCGTGCTTCCAAATTGTCCGGATGACAAATTCCGTTAGGTCTTTCGAGGAATCAACAAATTGAATATGCGCAAACCCGCTTTGCTCTAACAATTCCACCCATTGGTCCCGCGTCATCAAACCGGCGTCCAAAGTATCCAATCCTATGGTTTGCGGTTTTTGCCGCACATATAAATCCGATATTAAGACCTTGCCGCCAGGGCGCAAAAGCCGGTTACACTCTGCTAAAACATGTTGAGCCGGCATCACGGAAAGGCTGCACTCACAGATTACAGCATCAAAGGAGCCCGCATCAAAAGGCAGGTCCGCTCCATCAGCCACCAGCAAATGCGTATCAGGGTATTCTATACGGCCTTTTTCGATCAATTTTTGAGAACTATCCACGCCCATTGCCCGGTACCCAAGCTCGTTTAATTTTCCTACCGTGCTGCCCAAACCACAACCAATGTCAAGTATTCTCGCCCTGTTTTCCAATGCCGCCAATTGCAGCAATTGTCCGGTAAGCTGCAAGCCGCCCGGCCGCATGGCGCCCTGCGGCATTTGCGTCCAGGTATTGCTTTCATATTTATTCATGGACTACCCCCGAAAAATTTGTATTGAACAAGGCTGTTTTATGATGGTTTCTTTAAATACAGTCATGCTCCTCCAAAATTTCCAGACATTTTTCTGTGGTTTGCAAAAGAGCATCATTGCATATCCAGGCAGGCTGGCCTCCCACACCCAGCAGATCGACACAGTTGACCCCGCCGAAACGGGCATCAAACCAATCCACCAGTTCCGCACATACTTTCCGCAAGGTTTCCTGATCGAAATCATATAGGGCCAGCGCGCAAACCCCTCCTGACAAAACACCGCAGGCATGCTGCGCATACATGCC
>DNIT01000032.1:18405-20399 GCA_003489345.1 Pelotomaculum sp.
GGCATGCTGCGCATACATGCCATAACACAACCCGCGTATTGACTGCACCAAATCAGCGTTTTCCTTTCCCTGCGGCTCCAACCCCACCAGGACAAGGATCATCTGCGCACAACAAAAGCCTTGCATTTTCAGTTCCACGACACGTTGTTGGATCGAATCCATAACAGACTTTCCCCCCTGAAAAGCTAAATTATTTATCTTCCAATTCTCTTTCTATCTGCTGCATTTTACCCATCACGACTTCTTCCGGTATATAAATAAGCTTGCAAACCGGGCACGTTGGAAATTGATGCGTCATCCTGTGACCAAGGTATTCAAGATTGATACTTGTCAGCTCCAGTTCTTTATTGCATCTACTACAGATGAGTTTTTCCGGCTTCACAAGACATCACTCTCCCTCTATATTTAGCCTGTGGCAATAGGTGTTAATAATTCTATAACCATCGTTCTCGGCTCGATAAATCACCCAATAAGTAAAAATTCCCTGTCTTTGATGTCCTATATAATAATCCTGTTCGGGGTTAAAGATCTTATTGCCTGACGACTCACAATATTTTATTGTATCACGGATATCGTCTTCTACAATAAGCTGCCTATTGAGTTTATCCATCAGTTCAGGAGAAATAAATATAGCCGGTTTTTGAGGTGCCTCTTCATAATCCTCATACCAGATATTTTTAAGAAGAGCGGCTTTTAAAGTAACACGGTTACTCCTGCGTTCCGTCAGTGAAGGCGGTTTACGCAACTCATCGTTGATATTAAACAGGACATCCAGCACATGGCGGCATGGTTTGTTCCTATCAGCAAAAATATCCCGGCAATTTGTACAATAGGTAATGTAGGGATTAGGGCCAAGTTCAACCCTTTTTTCAGCAATATCCTTTGCTAAAGCAGGATTGGCGGTATAAATATGCCCGCCGTAACCGCAGCATTGTGCTGTTTTCCCCCTATAGGGCAGCTCATCGATTGCAAAACCGGCCTTTAAGACAAGTTCGCGCACGCTTTTTTGCATGGATTCATCGTAGCGGCTGGAGCACGGGTCGAAAATGGAAACGGTGGAACTACCCATAATATGCTTTGAAGGCATTCCTTTTGTTTTAATGAAGTCATATAAAGACATCCGCTCGATCTGCGGCAGATATTTGATAAGCATCTTATTACAGGTCGGACAAGCCAATATGAAGGCAGGCTTCCCCATATCCTCCCATTGTCTTAGGATCCTGCCGGTTGTTTCTTTGGTTAAGTCCTCATCCCCGGCCCATTCTGCCGGTGCGCCGCAGCAACCTAAAACAATGCCGGTTTGGGGGACCTTCTCCAATAAATAGGCGTATGACTTTTCAACATAGGCCGGCTCCGAGGCGCCCAATTGACAGCCGGGGAAAAATACATATGCGCTTTTTTGATAACCGGGCGCATTTTTAGCCACATAGGCTTTTTCACTTTCCGAAAATTTCATGTCCCGGATCCAAAAATCGTGAAAGGCTGGCGGCAAGGACCCTTCCCGGTGCATAATACGGCGGGCCTCTAATAAAAAATCACCCATATCGATGTTTTCGGAACAGACGGTTCCGCATAAACCACAGTCATTGCATGAGCTGAGCACCCTGGTAGAACCAGCCACGCCCGGCTGCAGACTTTCCACCGAGTTAAAAGACCTCCGCACATCGCTGACTATGCTCTTGGGCATTTTTTTATACCATTTCATCATATCGCAAGCATCCAAGCAGTCCTTGCAATCACATTTCAGGCATCTTTTGGCTTCCAGCATGGCTTCTTCCCGCGTATAGTTTTCGGCTTTGACGCCTTTTGACGATTCTATTTTACCGGTGTCCATACGAAAGCGTGAGGTTTTATCAAGGTCAATGCCCATCATCACATGCATGCGCTTGGTTTGCAAATAAGATTCTATCGCTCGAGCGACCCGTATGCCCTGTTCGATAGACTGCATGGGGGGGGTTCCCAGCAAGGAACCGGCCAAAAAAATCCCCGCCTGC
>DNIT01000032.1:20485-44900 GCA_003489345.1 Pelotomaculum sp.
GGCCAAAAAAATCCCCGCCTGCAAGCTCCCCAGCGAATCCCTGTTCAGCCCTTCCAGCATCCCAAAGGATTCCCCGTCTTTACCGGTCGCAATCAGCACCGCATCAAAATCATCTTTTAGTTCTCCGATAGTTTCAACTTCCGTATACAGCTTCAGGTCATAATTCAAATACTGCATCTGGTTTTCGATTTCCGCAATAAATATCTCCGGAGAAAGCAGTCCCCATAATTTTCCGCCAACCCTGTCGCTCTTTTCAAATATGCTCACATCATAGCCGTGCGAAGCAAGTTTTATCGTACAGCTTAATCCGCAAAGACCTGCACCCAGAATTGCTATTTTCTTACTCTTTTTTGGTATATTATATTTAACCGGCATGGTGGACCGGGTATATTCTACGATTGCTTTTTCCAGTTTTAACATATCGATGGAATCATCTATGCCTTTTCTCACACATGCGCTACAACAGGGCTGATCGCAAATTCTTGAAACAATTCCCGGGAAAAGCACTTTATCTCTGTACATGGTGTACGCGCTGTTGAAATTTCCCTTTTGCAGCTTTGTGTTTAGCGCCACGATATCCAGATCCAGCGGACAGGCGCACCGGCAGGGAGGTTTCTCCCCACTGCAGCAATCCTTCACAAATTTATCCATGTCTTTGGACAATATCCTGCCGCTGACCGGCGCATTCAGCAAGCTTTCCAATAATTTTGTATCATTGTTGCCCATTATTCATAATTCTCCTTTTACCGGGAGTATAGCATACTTAGCTTTTTCAAAGCGCCAGCAGTTCCAGACTTTCCGTAAAGGAAGCTATCAGCAAAGCGTCCCTGGCCTATGCTAATGTTTTATGAATCAGGGTGTTCATGTTTACCGCAATAGTTATCCGTTTCAGGAGGTTCCGAATCACTAGGGCAGCCTGTACCGCCGATGCAATCGGTTATCAAATCCAACATCCTCTCATAGTCTAACGCATCTGTAACAGTAAGCCCACTTCCCAACGAGCGGGTCACATGATTGTCCGCTAAAATCTCAAACGGTATTTTCTCAATTGCACCGCAAATCACCGACTCACAATCCCTGTCTACAATTTTTTTGGCAAGCTCCGTGTTCACCGCGTCTTCCTCGCTTTTTTCTATTGCTTCAATAAGGCAATGCTTATCCATATCCACAATTAACAACCACGTGGCATCGGCAAACTTTTCTGCAACCTTGCTAAAGACATCACAACCATCCGCCATTACTGCAATTTTCACTGCTTATTCTTATCCCCCTTCTACATAGCAACCTGGATCAATGTAGCAATAATAGTATTTACTGGTAGTGCTGCAGCCATCCAGGCTGCAGCACTACCGCTGACAATTACTATTATAGTTTAAAAATCAAAATTAAGTTTACTATATTTACTTCTAAAGAGCCATAGTCGGACCACCGGTTGCAACAGGATTTTCTTGAATATCGTCAAGTGCTTCAAAGAGGTCTGAGCCGAGGAAGTATTTATCAGGTTTAAGCTCTTTCCCTTGCGCCTTTGCGTCCAAGGCCGCTTTCACTTTATCCGGAGTGGCGGGGAGATCGTAAATTCTTACGCCAACAGCGTTATTGATCGCGTTAATTACTGCAACGTGTCCGGCAGACTGGAACCCTTCGCAGCAGCCGACCGAGCCAAAGGGAGCGGTTTGCCTGGGAGAGGGGCAGCTTTCCAGATATATATCATCAGGAATATCGTCCGCATAAAGGAAGCCGCACCTGACCAGGCTGCCGTAATTCTTATTATCGATGTATTTTTCCGAAAGTGCAAAACCAATGGAGTGGGTCAGGGCGCCGTAAGCTTGTCCATCCACCGCTTGCTGGCTGCCCACAGCGCCAATATCATAAATCATTTTCATGGCCACAACTTTTGTTTTGCCTGTGGCAACTTCCACTTCCACTTCCGACAGGAATACGGCGTAGTTGAATTCAGGAGTGGGATCGCCAACACCTGTGTTCGGATCGAGGTCAATGGTGATATGGGTGGTATCCCATACGCCAAGATATTTGGTTGGAATGCCTTCGGCAACCATTTCCGCATGCGTGCGGTAGGTGCCGTCTGCTTTGCGCATCGCATCGAGCAATTTTGTCGCAGCGTCGATGGTAGCCTTACCTGCCATATAATGTGAACGGTTGGCTCCGGCTGGGCCGGTATGCGGACATTTGCCCGTATCGTTTTGCACCAGCTTGATTTGCTTGTAGTCAAGGTTTAATTCCCGCAAAGCTTCATGGGTCAACACCAGCGTGCCCACATCACCGCCCTGGCCTTGGTCCTCCCAGGTATTGTAATGGGTAATCGTGCCGTCTTCATTCAGTTCAAGGGCAACTTCCGCATGGTCATTGGGACCCCCGGTAACATTGTAACCGCCGAAAGAAATCCCTACGCCGCGTTTCTTTTCAGGTGTGCTCAGCGCTTTCGCCCTGGCCTTGGCTTCTTCATATAAAGGACGGAGCCTGTCCATAAGCGTGACAAAAGGATATTCTTTGAACGGATAACTGTTGATGTTGGTATCACCGGGCCTTGCCAGGTTTGTATACCTGAACTCAAAAGGATCTATACCGGCTTTTTCAGCCAGCATATCAACTATTGCTTCAGACATGGTGTAAGCTTGTGAATTACCATAGGAACGATAGGCGGTACCATAAGTCTGGTTGGAGAAACCTACTCTACATAAAGCTCTTACATTGGGAATGTTATAACTGAAGCCGGCGAATCGAATGGCTTTGGAGCCAAGAACGTCAGCCATTTCAGTGTATGCGCCATGGTCATAAACAAAATCGAATTCAAAACCGGTAATTTTTCCGTTTTTGTCGCAGCCCAATCTGGCGTTGGAGTAATGGGCGGCGCGTTTGCCCAAAAAGAAATTGTGTTCCGCATAACTCATGGTCAGGGTAACCGGAGCGCCATCCAGAGCCATCGTGCAGGCAGCCACAAGAGCAGCGCTGGACGGAGAAAGACTGGAACCAAAGCTGGCCCCCGTTGGGTTTTCGATAACCCTGAGCTTGCCGTCAGGCAGTCCAAGACCCGGGGCAAGAGTGATGAGCGGGAAGATGAGGGCAAGTGTCTTACAATGGACACACACGTTACCGTCTTCATCCATATAAGCCTGGGAAACATCCGGCTCTATGACCATGTGCGGCTGGCTGGTGCTATAGAAGCTGCCTTCAACAACATACTCGGATGTATCCAACACATCTCTGGTATCTTCACCTTTAAAAAGAGGCATTCTCAGGTATTCATTGGGTGTACCCTCATGAATTTCCATCGCGCCAGGTGCGACAGCATCCAAATAGGTCATATAGGCCGGCAGTTCTTCCAGGTCAAGTTTTACCTTTTTCGCTGCGGCGCGGGCGTGTTCTTCCGTATCTGCCGCAACAACAGCAACTATATCGCCATATCTGAACACCTTTTCATCCGCTATGATAGGACGTTCAAAGCCATCGGCTTTGGAGCGGGGATGGGCTACCGGAAGCATGATCCTATTTGTTCCTTTGACGTCTTTGGCGGTGATCACTTTTACCACGCCGGGCATTTTTTCCGCTTCGGAGAAATCAATGCCTTTAATCCTGGCATGGTTCAAGCCGGGCTGTACGACTGCCAGATGTATTGTGTCGAGCGGCATTTTGAACTTGAGGTCGTCGCCATAATCACACAAGCCGGTAACTTTAGCGAGTGCGGCCGGTCGAGGAACATTAGTGCCGTAAATACGCCCATCCGGGGGAGCCTGGAAGGTAATATCCTCCATAGTTGCTTCGCCGCGCATGACTTTGGCGGCTTCCATAACCGCGTCAACAAGCGGTTTCCACCCTGTACAGCGGCAGGCATTGCGGTGTACTGTAAACCAGTGACGTACTTCTTCTCTTGTAGGGTTAGGATTCTTTTCAAGAAGTCCTTTCGCGGATACGATAAACCCGGGGGAACAGAACCCGCATTGCACGCCGCCATAAGTAATCCAGGCCTGCTGCAGCGGATGCAAATGGTTAGGAGTGCCGATACCTTCAATAGTTTCAATTTTGGTAAAATCAGGTACATCCTTGATCTTTTTAATGCAAGAGCGCACAACTTCACCGTTTAACAATACACTGCAAGAGCCGCATTGTCCGGTTTTACACCCCACTTTTGTCCCTGTCAAGCCTAATCTTCGCAGCACATCCGCCAGGGTGTCCTTCTCCGGGTTGCAAATAACTGCCCGTTCAACGCCGTTGATATGCAACCAGATCTTTCTTAGAGCCATCACTTCTCCACCTTTCTTTTTGTTTTGAGTTGGTCTGTGTTTAAGAATGCGCATTTACCACTCAGCTTTAAGCTAAGGATACCTAAAACCCTGATATAATAATTGGAGATTTCGGCGCTCCCCTGCGGCGCTTTGATACCAAATCCCGGTAATATTTCTCTTTTTAAGGGGCGGAAATAAAGAAATCGCCCGGCAGCACCCGAACGATTTGGTATATAGTCTGATAATAATTTGAATAAAGAACCATCAAATGACCAGCTTCTATTTAGCCCCCGTAATTTTCTAATAAATCACGTTCAAATATTCTTTTTGCGCCCCCGGTACCGGCATTATTAATAATCTTGCTTGTCCTTTTTCTAGACAATAAGTCCATATATCTATTTCTGAATTTGTAGGGTGAAGTCAAGGAAAAGCCTTTGAATTCGTTGATAAAATGCGATTGGTCAAAGTAGCCTAATTTATATACTATATCTGAAGCCCCTGTCCAATCCTCATGCATCAGCATCCTTAGCGCGTTTTGGAAGCGGACAATACGGCTGTAGTGTTTTAAGGACACGCCATAAGTGCTTTTAAAACTTTCCCTGCAATATCTCTCGGAATAACCGGTCTCTCTCTCAATATCTTCAAGCTTAATGTTTCCACTTGACAAGCAGATAAGGATGGCGCAGTATTCTGTGTTATCCGGAAAATATTTCTCATCTATCAAATTGGACATGGCATAGTTCTGGAAAAGCTTGATCCGCTCACGCATGCTGCTTTTTATAGCAATTTTTTCAGCGATAGATGAAGCCCCAAAGACATCTTCAAGCGCCAATACATAGTTTTTTAAATCCCTTAAGCTGGTTTTATTTTTTTTTATGCCAACCAATGAGTAGGGTTTAAAACCAAAATAGGTGGTGTTTGGTTCAAGCATGATTTTAGCACAGCCCTCCTGTATGCCCCATATTAATGCGACAGGGTTGTCAGAACTACACTTAAAGATTATGTTCACACAAGCATCCGGCACAATACCTATAAAATCATCTTGTTTATCCCCTGTGGTAAATTGGTAGTATACCGCGTTGTTTTTAATGCACATGGGGTTCCAACTCACCAGTGTTTCCTCATATTTATACATGGCGGAACTGAGCCATGGCTGGCGGGGCGGAGGTATCGCGCGTAATTGGGCGATAATATTTTTATACTCCATAAAATCAACAATCCTTCCCATACTAACTAATAAAAGTTAATAGATGAAACTAATGTTACGGATCTGATTTTGTGGCATATCAGTCTTTTATCAGCCGGGTGCTTTAATTCACCATAACGTTTTCCAATACATAAGCCGTTCATTGTATTTTTCAGTAAACCCATTTACATCACTAAAGCTGATTCGGTCAGCCCTAACCCTGCTCAAGCCCTCTGCAATCAAAATGGTTATTGTTTAAAGCATTCAGGTTAGCGTCCATTGGAGGCGAACTCATAGCCTAACCCCTCTAGCATATCTACAATTTTAGCGACAGTAGCAGCAACAATCTCCGGGCACCTAAGATACCTGTTGCTTGGCTCACCGGACAGGATATCCTTGCAGTCGATGCCGCCATACAGCTCTCCGTATTCTTCCTTGAACCATTCCACCAGGTCATTAGTTAGAAATTGCGCGGCATTTTGCGGGTCATACAGAGACAGCAAGCAGACTCCAGCAGTCAGGCACCCGCACACAAGCTCGCCATTGGGCCCCCGGCACAAGCCGGCAATCGCCTGGATCAAGTCGGGGTTCTCCTTATTTTGCGCTTCCAAACCTACCTTCAGGATCATCTGGCTGCAGCAATAACCTTTCAGGCTCATTCATTGAGGCGAACATCCAAATCCATATCATTCTCCACCTTTTATTCAATGTTTAGCACATCAACTATATCTATGCGATGGCTATAGGCCTTGCTGACGATAAAGTATTCATGCAATTTACTATACTCAACCCAATAGGTTACATAATTCTCCTTATGATGTGCTATGAAGCGATCACCTGCAGGATTATAAACTTTAAAGCCGGTTTTTTCAGCATAATATATGGTTTTTTGGATATTTTCAGGCATGATGAATCGATCTTTTAATGTCTTTCTTACTTCCTTGGGAATAAAGAGCTTTATATTCTTAAAACAACTTGTTTCACATTCCACAATAATTCTCCTTACATAAAAAATATCAGTTCCCCATTGGAACTGATATTTTTATCCTATCTAGATCTAAATAAAACATTAGATCCAAATCGATATTTCCTTTCCAACAGGAGGCGCAAACGTTTCCATCAACGCCCTAACGGTTAACAACCATGGCATCCGCTGTAGGTTGTTTAACTCGGAAATAATATGCTATTAAATTTTTGTTATTTTTGATTATTAATATAAGCAAAATAGATGCCAGTTGATTGCATCTATTTAAATAGTCTTGAACCTTTATTTTATTGCTCCTTACTTCTCTGGATTTTCCCTATTCAATAAATCTCTAGCAGACAAATCCACCGCTTTTAAACAACAATATCCTGATTATTGATGCCCCTTATGATTATAGAATGTTCATTAATTGAACAAATTTTTTTGTGTATTCCAAAATTTAAACACTATTAAATAATAAAAAGGGCTTACTTCCCCAATCAGGGTCAATAAGTTCTACCAAATTTCATCAAAAAATTATATGGATTAACGCTGGCGGTAAGTGAAGTGTCCTGAGCATAAGTAAGCAGCCACCGCCATGGTCATATCATAAACAAAAAAGGCTTACTCCCCTGATGGGAAGTAAGCGCTTTTAACCAATTAAATTTTTATCCAATTTTATGTTTATCCAAACTTTTCTTCAGATTTTCACTGCTGTTTATTCGATTATATAATGTTGTCCTACTTATACCCAAACGCTCAGCGACCCTGCTTAGATTGCCGTTCTCTTCGCGCAAAAGTATTTCAATGACTATTTCCTCACTCATCTTCATTAAACTGCTTGAAGGTTTTTTCGTTTCTTTAATTAGACTTACTTTAGTCTTTAAATTTTTATAATTATAGGCTTTAACTATTTTCTCCGGAAGATCAGAAAGAGATATTTTTTTCCTGTCACACAATAAAACAATAGCTCTTTCAATTACATTCCTCAATTCCCGAATATTACCACGCCAGGAATAGCAGGAAAGCGCCTCGAAAAACTCTTTATCAATTTCCGCTATTTTCACATTGCATTCCTTACAAAACATATTAACAAAATATTTTGCCAATATGGGGATATCGTCAACTCTCTCGCGCAAAGCTGGGAGCTTGAGTGTAACTATGCCAATTCGGTAATACAAATCTTCCCGAAAATTACCTTCATCAGCTTCTTGCAATAAATCTTTCTTTGTTGCCGATATAAGTCTGATATCTACCGGAATCTCTTTAATTCCACCAATCCTACATATTCTATTAATGGAAAGAGCGCGTAATAATTTAATTTGAATATTTACGGGCATATTTTCAATCTCATCAAGAAACAGGGTTCCGCCGCACGCTGCTTCCAGCTTGCCTAATTTTCCATTTTTCGAAGCGCCTGTAAATGCGCCGGGCTCATAACCAAATAATTCACTTTCCACCAAATCATGCGGTATAGCGCCACAATTAATTGCAACAAAGGGTTTATTTTTCCTGGAGCTTTCATTATGAATTGCCTGTGCAAACAATTCCTTGCCAGTACCGCTTTCCCCAAATATTAAAACTGGTGAAGAAGATTTTGCTACTATTTTGGCCTGGCTTTTGATTTCCATTAAATATTTATTATTACCGATGATGTCATTAAATTTATAATCAGCTTCATTCCCTTGAAGGTTGTTGGCATTTTTTACATTTTCTATAAAGATTATTTTTTCTTCGCTGCTGGTATAGTTAAGTATCTTCTTTGTAGATACCAAAAATAATTTTTTGCGACCATTAACGTCTAAATATATTTCTTTTTTATCCCTAGAATCATTTATATCAATTTTTTGTAATTTTAAAATATATTTGGCAAGTTCGTCTTTAATGTTTGACTTATCAAGTCCCAACATATCCACTATCTTATCATTATAATGTTCAATTTCGTTATCATTATTAACATAAACCATGCCCTGGGGCAAATAATCAATAGTACTATTCATAGCCAGACTAATTGTATCCAGTTTTCCCATGGTATCTATAATAAAATTTATACTGTCAAAAGTTTTTGCTAATAATGTAACCAACATCAAGGTATCTATAGTATGCTTGTGGCTATAACTGGATATATTTATAGCCCCAATTACCTCTCCCTTGCTGTTATGAATAGGGGCGGCAGAGCAGTAAAAATTGTGAAAATAATAGTTAAAATGTTCAGGTCCCAATACTTGTACTGATTTATTTTCCCGTAATGCAAGACAAGCAGCATTAGTTCCTACATCGTCTTCCGCTAAACCAGCCGGAATTGGACTCTTTACGCCCAATTCCCGGTGTAAAAAATTGGTATGGGCAATCACTTGCAGCGCCATTGCCTGGCTATCAAATATTTGTACAGATAACCCCTTTTCCCTGGCCAAGCATTGCACTTCTATGATAATATCGCCAAATTTTTTAATAAAGTCATGTTTATTAGTATCTAAAATCTGTTGTTTAATTTCCTCTTTTGTTAAAAACCTTCTGTTTTTTGAATAAGGATCAACTCCATATTCCATACTTCTTTGCCATGAATCATAAATTGTTCGTGGAACTATATTTGCATTTACCGGCCTACCTTCAATGCAGTTATACCATTCTTCCTTGATTTTATCCAACCTTGCCGGAGTATTTTTGCTAATTGCCCTTCCGGTTTTTAGTATTTGATCAAGATGCTGTTGATATAACAAAGAGCCATCCATTTTTCTGCCACCTTTCCCCTGTTTATAATGCTAGTTATGTCCATCGCAAATGAAAGGTAATAAGTGCCAGGGTTTCCTATAACAGCCAATCGCTCTCGACATTATAATCAGTTATTCGACTTAATAATATCACAACTTGTACTACAATTCTAATATTAATTTATTTTCTGTGTTGAGTTGCTTATTAGACTATTATTATTCAGGTGATGTATCCCAAATTACATTTGATTCTTACAACTTTTGTTGCACTATAAATAGTTATATTATGTTTGTTATTTTATTTTATTTTGTTATGTATTGTTATGTGTTGTTATGTTTTTTATGACCTGTTTTATCGAGCAGGTTAATATATTGGTAAATACAAGGGAAACAACCACCCGGAGTACTCCAGATGTTTGAATGCTTACCCACTCACATTTGTCATGAATTTAGAATGATACCTGAACCCGGAGAATATTAGAGGGGCACTCCCTGTAACGAAACTAGCCCGATTTCACAGTCACAAAGATCGTTCCTCCGATATGCTGACACGCTTTAACCACCACCCATAAGGTGGTATATTTCTATTAAATCTCCGTCTGATAAAACCTTATCCTTTACAACTTTCCCGTTTACAACCTTGAACCCTATATGATGTCTATTTTCAATGAACAACTGCTGCACTAATTCCCCTAAAGTAATACCGGAACACAGCTTTAATAGGAATTCTTTACCTGATTCAAATCCTTCAACGTGTTCTGATGGAGTTACATACGACCTGACTTTGACAAAAATTGAACCGACAGGCTCAGAACACATGTTAATCCCTCCTTGCTGTAATTAATTCAATGCAAACATCAAGGGCGATGGTCAATGACCTCACCCTTTGATGCTGCACCTGAAAAGTTTAATAACATGACTTGCTGACTGAATGTTTATGATTTAGAAAGGTATCGCTTGACTCAGCTCTTCATCAGTAAGATCAAACACGGCGCCTGATGAAGGGACAACTTCAGTCCTAATGAATTCAGGGACGTCGACTTTGGGGACTCCGGCTGACTCATTGAATTTCTTCTCCAGTGCTATCGCTTCGACAGCCAATCCCATCAGCCTGTCGACAGTCCATTCGCCGCCGAATTTGCCTTCAAACATCTTAACGACTGCCATCAGATACTGTTCGTCTACTGTACAGAAACTATTAAACAGGCACATACCTGTGCAATCCATCATACAAAATACTACCTGCAGATTGGTTGATAATTCAACCTGGCCTGCTTTGTTATACGGATCGATTTCGCCGACGGTGCCAAGTGAGTTGCCGCAGGTATGGTCGGCGCCCTGCGGGGCTGTGGCATAAGTGACACCGGTTCCTTTTAAGCTCCTGGGATCATAAGCTGCAAAGCCTTGTCCTTTCGCTACCGGGATTCTTTTTACGCCGAGGTATTGGCCTGTTGCCAGCGTGCCATTGCCGAGAACAGTGCCGAATTCTGTGCCTTCGCCTATTTCCTGAACTAACTTGATGGCTGCCTCATCATCACCCCAGGCGATTTTCCCCGACTCCATCACAACACCTATGGTAGCGCCTGTTTCCATGGTATCAAGGCCGAAATCGTCACACATGCGGTCGATCGCAGCGACTGTGTCCAGGTTGGAAATTAAGCAATTGGATCCGACCAGGCCTATGGTCTCGTATTCCAAGCCTGAAGTAAGATATTTGCCGTCCGGGCCGTGGTAAACATTGGAGCAACGGATGATGCAGCCGGTCTGACAGGCGTGACCGGTCCTGCCGCCTCTTTCTTTGGCGTTTTTGGCCAGGGTTTCGCCGCTGATGTTTTCTGCTTTATCAAACCTGCCGTCGCTGAAGTTTTTAGTCGGTAAGGCGCCCAAGGCGTTGACTCCCAGCACCCCGGCTGCTGTTCCCATAGCTGGATAGCCGCCTCCGGAAATGGGATGCCCTTTAATCCCTTCAATGAATTTGCGGTTGGCTTCCATAAATTTTTCTTTGTCAACATACGCGGCCTCTAGTTTCGTACCTTCCGTATCGAGCACGATGGCCTTGATTCTCTTGGAACCCATGACTGCGCCGACGCCGCCCCGGCCGGCTGCGCGTGCGGTATGACCACTGGGATCGGTCACCTGGACGGTGGAGTTTTTGTAGCCTCTTTCACCGGCTGGGCCGATGGTCATGACACTTATTTTGCTGCCATATTCCTCCATCAATTTGGCTGCAGCGGCATAGGTACCCAAACCTGCATACTTATTGCCCGGCACCAGCTCCGCACCGTCCTTAGTAACTTTTAAGATATACCAGGCATCGCCTGCAGGTGCGTTTTCCACGATAATAGCTTTGAGCCCCAGTCTTGCAAAGGCTGCACCCGCAGTGCCGCCGACGTTGGCTTCTTTAACCCCCCCTGTCAATGGGCTTTTACAGCCAACAGAAATCCTGCCGCTGGCCGGCGCCGCTGTGCCATTCAAAAGGCCTACACAAATAATCAACTTATTTCCGGGGCCCATGGCGTCGCAGTTGGGGTCTACTTCATCGTTTAGAATTTTGTCAATCAGACCTCGCCCGCCATAAAGCTCCAAATCTTTTCTTTCTTCAAGAGTAATTTTTTTTGAACCAATATTCACTCTAATAAATTTGTCAGCCATTGAAATCGTCGTACCTCCTTTTTAGAATTCACTTGAAATCATGTTTAATGAAATCAATATTTCCTTTCCAAAAGGGGGGGCACAAACGTTTCCATTTATACCTGGCGGTTAGCAACCATGGCAATTGCTGTAGGTTGTTTAACTCGGAAATAATTGTTCATTTAAGCCGGAGAGCTTATTGGACTCTCCTGAAAAAAATAAAACGTGATTTAAGAAGATACCCCTTCCTGGGGCACTGTCTTAATCCAGGGCGGGCCAAGGGAAACGACTTCTTTGCCATAAGCGGTATTGAGTATGGTTGCGACTATAATCCAAATTAATGAAATAACGGCGATAATCTCAATGTATCCGGCTGCTTTCGTTAACACCGGCATGCCGAGAAGGTTGCCGAAGCCCATGAGCCCAAAGAAGATATCGGTGATGATGAAGAAAAGTCCGGGTACAAAACCTGCTCGCATGGGAAGCCCGGTGAGGAACAGCAAAATGACGCCCATGCTTAAAAATACCCAGCCGTCCACTGCTGAGGTGTCTTGCGGTCCAACGTTTAAGAACTTGAACATAAAGGAGATAGCCCCATAGAACATAAAGGCGCTGAAGGCCAAAGTTATGTTGCCGTTTACAACATCACCCCGCTTAAGCTCAATGGCTCCGGCGATAAACTGCACGATACTGCCTACCAATCCCAGCGGCACAAGGATGATGAGGGCTGAAGCCGGAGCAATGCCTATTAGCACTGGGAGAAGCGCACACAGGTAAAAAACCATCACAATTAAACCTGCTGGATTTGCAGTCGCATGAGAATCAGACATCCATTTGACCCCCCTTAATAGTCTAAATAGTTAAACAAATACAAACCCGATACACCTTGGATATATACCGGTGTGTTTACGATTAGCCAGAAGGCACAGGGTGTATCATAATCGCCATTATTTTGTAAGATGTACGGTCAGTTGGGTGGTACAGGGTTGCATATGGACTGCGGCAGTTATGCAAACCTGTGCCTCCCCAATTAACCGTTCAAGTCAAACTGCTTTTTTACGAATAGAACTTTTACGCATAAATCTTCTTTAAGATTTCAAGCGCATCTGCAGCAGTCATCTTTCTGGGCTGGAAATTCTGGAATATATCCGCTTCAATGATCTTTGCAGCTTCCTCGAACTTGCTTTCATCGTAACCGAATGACTTAACAGATCTCAACCCACACTTGTTGTCTCTAAAATCGATGAAAGCATCTCTTGTTTTGGCACCGATTTCTTCCGGTGTTTCATTGCCTGTGAACGTTGCTCCTAAAGCTTGACCTATAAACTTGGTCCTTTCAGGCACTGCAGGCGCATTGAATTCCAGTACCCAGGGTTCTGAATAGGCAACACAGTGTCCATGGGGTATATCAAATAATCCGCCGATTGTTTGTCCGATTGAGTGTCCGGCATTTGCGACACAGTGCCCTAACATCCAGCCTGCCAAAGATGCTGATATAGCCATCCTGCTTCTTGCTTGAACATTGCCCGGATCAGAAATGCATATCGGCAGGTACTTCCCAATAGTCTCAATAACTTTCTCACAGATCATATCGGTAAAGTCAGTTGCCATAGTGTCCGTATAGTCTTCTACAACGTGTGTTAACGCGTCCAATCCCGTAGCTGCTGTCAATTCAGCAGGCAATCTGGTCTGCATAGCGGGATCTAAAATTGCATACGCCGCATTAGCATTATGTGAAAGAATCGTATACTTTGCATGATCAGGGCCCATAAGGATCATTCCCTGAGACAATTCACTGCCTGTTCCTGCAGTTGTAGGGATTAAGACGCAGTTGGGTGAAAATTTGATATCGTCCATACGCTCTACATAGTCCAGGATCTTCCCATCATTAAATCTCAAGACGTTGACAGCTTTAGCGCTGTCCATTACGCTTCCGCCGCCGAGCCCTACTACTGCATCGCATTTTTCTTTGTTACAAATCACGCTGGCCTTTTCTATGGCGTCTGTCGGCGCATTCGGCAGTACTTCATCAAAGGTAACAAATGGGATGTTTCTTTCTTTCAAGCCCGATACTGCTTGATCGAGAATACCCATATTTACCATGCTCTTATCTGTCACGATCATCGGCTTCTTAACGCCCATATGCTCTATTAATTCACCTAACTGTTCTAGACTTCCCGGACCTATAAGCATACGAACCTGGTTATACAATTGGAAATTCAACATGATATTTCCTCCTTTTGTTATTCCACTACTCAAATTTTTGGGTCAAGCAATGCACCGTGAATATCCTGTCCAACCCTGCACCTCTGACAAACCATAAACCCGTGAATAAGGAAAAGTTTTTGACAATACAACGGCCACCTCAATCCACTCTGTACCCAACCCATTCTAAACACAATACCCAAACTGATTTTTAGAAGGTCTTGTATACCCTCCTTTGTATAGATTTTGTATGACGTCACGATAAGGTATAAGAGCAAAGCTCATGCCAGTGGAAGTAAATTTGGCCAAAAATATTTCACTAAATAAGTCTATCTTTAAAAAAAATTTGATTATTATGCAAACCGTTATAAAACCAGGCTTTCTATTTGCTACAGGCTGGCCTCAATAAATGTTAATTTGTTTCATTTACCTAAAGAAAATGGGATTATTTATATTTTCACCAACAAAAACCTCATTCCAAATGAACATGAACTGTTTAATATTTGGACACAAAATAAAGTTTATAATTATCTGTACATTACTCCTGTTAAGCTGTTCAACCCGCCTGAAAATAAATATTGTGCATACGAAAACAATGTTCTCAAAATGCAGCTGTGAATTCTCGCACAGATGCTGCATCATCTTCAACAAATTCGGCGCTAACGTACCAAGTGCCCATTGCAGTCTTGCACCCATATCTCCGGTATTTTCATGACACGCGGCGCCGCTGCAACATGGGCAACTAAAAAAGTTGTCAGTAACCCCGTCCCCCTGTCACTGTCAGCCTGTGGGCAACCAAAAAGCAGCAATCCTTCCCCTGTCAACCTTGTCAATCCAGGATTCCTCCACCGGGGCAAATAATAAGAGCCGGCATTAACTGCCGGCCCTTGTCTTGAAAGAGACAGTATGAAAGGACAATGATGAGAAGCACATCTACTTTTCAAACCGCAGTGCTTCAATGGGATCCAATCCCGCAGCCTTCTTGGCGGGATAATAGCCGAAGAAAATTCCGATTGCCGCAGAAAAACCCGCGGAGATTACTATTGCGTACGCCTTGACCGACATCGTCATACCGGCCGCCATGGCAATGATTTTAGACCCGGCTACACCCAGGAGAATCCCGATAATCCCCCCCGACAGACACAGCACCAGCGCCTCCACCAGAAACTGGTTGAGGATATCGCTTTCACTTGCCCCCACCGCCATGCGCAAACCAATCTCCCTGGTTCTTTCCGTGACAGAAACCAGCATGATATTCATGATCCCAATACCGCCCACCAGCAGTGATATGGAAGCCACCCCGGCCAGAAAAAGCGTCAATATGGCCGAAGTGCTCTCAACCGTTTCCAGTACGGAAGCCAGGTTGCGCACGTTAAAATCATCAGAGGCGGTCCCTTCCAAACGGTGCCGCTGCCTTAAAAGGCTTTCTATATTACTCTGGACGGCAGACATGTTTTCCGCCTTATCGACCTGCACATCGATTAGGCGGACACTCTTTACACCCAATAATTTTATTTGCGCAGTGGTGATTGGAATATAGATAACATCATCCTGATCCTGACCGCCCATGGAGGATCCTTTGGAGGCAAGGGTACCTACAACGGTAAAGCTTAATTTATCAATTCTGATTTTTGTACCTATCGGATCTTCTCCAGAGGGGTAAAGGTTGTCTACCACCGTTTTGCCCAGAACTGCCACCGGTGCGATGTTTGTTACATCATCATCGGTGATAAAGGACCCTGCGCTGATGGTCCAGTCTTTGATCGACAGCAATGCGGGAGTGGTTCCGTTGTAAGTAGATGTCCAGGTTTGGTTGTTGTACCCGATGGTGGCGCTCGAACTTAGCTCAGGCGCCACATAGAGCGCCGAATCTATTTCAGCGATCGCTTCAGTGTCTTCCAGGGTAAGGGTAGCTACACTGCCCCCGGCGCCCCTGACCGGGCCCTGACCGCTTCCGGGATAAACCATCAACAGATTAGAGCCCATGCTCGAAATTTGATCCTGTACTTGTTTGGTAACGCCCTGGCCCACGGCGATCATAATAATAACAGCCGCAACCCCGATAATGATACCGAGCATGGTCAGGGAAGCCCTTAACTTATTTGCTTTGATCCCGTTAGCGGCCACCTCAAAGTTGTTGGCGAGATTCATAGCCCCGCCTCCGTTTCTACCGGAAATGCCGCCAGATCCGCAGCCGCATTCCTCTGGTTTAATACCGGAGCGTCGTTGATAATGTGGCCGTCCTTGATTAGAACCAAACGCCGGCAGTAAAGTGAGATTTCCTGATCATGGGTAACTACCACCACGGTTATACCTTTTTCTTGATTCAGCCTCTGCATAACCCCAATAATCTCTATGCTTGTTTTGGAATCCAAGGCTCCGGTGGGTTCATCCGCCAGGATCAAAGAAGGGCTGTTTACCAGAGAACGGGCAATGGCGACTCTTTGCTGCTGACCTCCCGACATCTGGTTGGGATAGTGGTTAAAATATTTTGCCAGGCCGACCCATCCCAAGGCATCTTTGGCCCTGGCCGCCATTTCTTTTTTATCGACTCCGGCATAGATCATGGGCAGCTGGACATTAGCGCCTACGGTCATCCTGCCCAAAAGGTTGAAACCCTGAAACACAAAACCAAGCTTTCTTTTACGGATATCAGCCAGCTGATTCTTATCTAATTCGGATACATTCTCACTATCGATACAATATGTACCTTCAGTAGGCTTATCCAGGCAGCCCAAAATATTTAACAGCGTGCTCTTGCCTGATCCGGAGGAACCCATGATCGCAACCATTTCTCCCTGTCTGATGGTTAAATCCATACCCCGCAAAGCGAAGACCTTGTTTTCCCCCATATCATATATTTTCTTAATGCCTTTTAGCTCAATAGTAGTTTTTTCCGGCATACGGCACCACCATTCAATAATAGATTACTCGCACCGCAAGCGGCGTCAACGGAAGATGTGTTACAGAAGCCAAAACGGTCTTCTGAGCAGTTTGACAGATTGCTGATTAGGGTCCCCCCGGGGGTGGGCCTCCGCCCATCATGCCGCCGCCCTGGTTACTCCTGGTACTGCTATTCGTAGAAGTAGCAGTCGAAGTTGAAGTCTGGCTGGAGGAGCCGACTACAACTGTTTCTCCTTCGTTAAGGCCGTTTACAACTTCATAGTTGCTTAAGTCCGACATCCCCAGGGCCACCTGCCGCGGTTCCGGTTGACCTGACTGGCCCATCACCAAAATCGTCGATTGCTGCTCCCTGGAACCTGTTGCAGCGCCGGGAGCCCCATTACTGCCACTGCTGCCGCTAGCGGCACCTGCACCTGTACCGCTGGTTTGTCGATCATTCCGGATTTGACTGTTGCCATCGCCTTCCATACTTGCCGGTTGTGCGGCCCCGCTCTTGAGGTAATTGGCAGCATAGGTTACGGCCGCTTTGGATATGATGAGGGTATTTTCTTTCCTTTCCACAATAATGGTTACGTCTGCAGGCATACCCGCTTTTAACCCCTGCTGGTTATCATCAATTTGGATGATAACGTCGTAAATCTGGACGTTGGACATCGTATATGCCTGCGGGGCTACACTGCCGATCTGGCCTGTAAAGGTCGTATCGGGAAAGGAATTGACTGTAAATTCAACCTTTTGGCCAACCTGCGTCTTGCCGATGTCTGCTTCATTCACCTGTGCGGTTACCTGCAAAGCCTCCGAAATAATAACCATGAAGCCGCTGGACCCGCTGGTGCTGTTGTTGTTGGCCGTAGCCCGCTGCCCCACGGCGCCGTTGATCTCACTGACGATGCCGTTAATGGGGCTTGTCATCGCGGCTCCCGTCAAATCAATTCTAGCCGCTTGCAACTGCGCCTGGCTGCTCGCCAGCTTGGCCTCGGCTGATTTAATATCCTCCGCCTTGCTGCCTGACAGCAGAGCTTTGTAAGCTTCCTGCGCTTTTATTAAATTACCCTCGGCATTGACATAACTTGCTTGATATGTTTCCAGATCTGTCTGGGCTATTGCTCCCGCCTCAGCCAGTTTCTGATTGCGCTCCAGATTGGATTTGGCCTGGTCATACGATGCCTGAGCTATCAGCACACTGGCCTCGGCCTGCCGCAATTCCTCCTGGGTGGAACCCTTTTGCAGCAATTCCAAACTGGCGCTGGACTGATCTGCGTTTGCTACAGCCTGGGTCACCGACAATTCCAAGTTTTCACTGTCTTGATCGGCCAGAACCTGACCGGGTGTTACATGATCTCCCACCTTGACATAAATATTTTTAATGATTTCAGCGTTTTTAAAGGACAGGGAAACCGTGCTTACCGGCTCGACCGTGCCGCTTGCCGAGATGGTGTTGGTTATTGAGCCATTTTTAACGTTTTCAGTAAGATAACCTCCCACCGCTTTTTTTGCGTTGCCCAGCAAGAAATATCCCGCCAATGCAACAACCACAATGATTAAGACCCCTAAAAGCTTTTTTCTCTTGTAGAATACAGGAGGCAAACTGAATTTTTTTATTCCATTGCGTGTTGTGTTTTCCACTGCCTTATTCCTCCTTCAGGCATAGTCGTTGTCCTTACACCATCTCATTGTGATGCCACCCTTTCACGTATTATGTATGTCCAGGCCTGTTCTCTTAAAATGATATGCGCTTTAACTGAATTTCCCCTTAATGGTAACTGAGTGTTGATTGAATAATAGCTGAATATATGCTGAAAGGAAAAACGGCATTCCCACCCGATTGCTCGTGTATGAATGCCGCTTCGTTGGAGCGTTCCGGTTACGCGGGCAGCCAGACATGAAATGTGGCGCCCTCTTCCTCCCCGCTTACAGCGCTAATGGTTCCGCCATGCGCGGTTACAATGGATTTGCTGATCGCCAGGCCTAAACCGGCTCCGCCATATTTGCGCGTCCGGGAGGAATCACTGCGGTAAAAGCGATCAAATACGTGGGCGAGATGGAGCGCACTGATCCCCGGTCCGTTATCTTGAACGGACAACTGCACGCCATTGTCCGTTCTCAACAATGAGATCCGGATATGCCCTTTTTCAGGATCTGTGTGCTGCACCGCGTTATGAAACAGATTCAGGATCACCTGTTTTATTTTATCCGTATCAAATCTGCATTTCATGTTTGGTTCGATATCCAAGTCCAGCTTTCTGCTGCCGGCCAGAATACGCAGTTGCGGCTCCATCTCCCGGAGAACATTGTCCAGCGCGCCTTCCGTAAGTTCCATGCGCGGCGTGCGGTCGAGTTTGGCCAGGAGAATCAACGCATGTACCAATTTATTAAGACGTTCCGATTCACTGTGCATGCTTTTTAACGATTTATACAACTGCTCCGGTTGATTGGCCGCGCCGCGGAGCAGCACCTCCAAGAATCCGTGAATGGAGGTCAGCGGCGTCCGCAACTCATGAGAGGCATCCGCAATAAAACGGCGCATCTGTTCCTGGGTCTCTCTTTCCGCTGCAAAGGAGGCCTCCAACCGCTTCAGCATGCCGTTAAAGGATTCCGCCAAACGGTCAATTTCCAGCTGCCCCTGCCGGGTGGGAAAACGCCTGGCTAAATTCCCGGCGTCGATTTGCTCCGCAGTATCCACCATGTTGGATAAAGGGACCAGCGTTCTTTTTAGGAGCGGTAAAAAGCCAAGCAGGCCAAACAACAGGGCAATGAGGGAAAGCAACAAAAAAATCAGCAACTGACGGACAAGCAGCTCCTTGAGCGGAGCTGTAAAAGTGCTTACTTGAACGACGCCAAGCGCCTGTCCGGGTTTTGCAAAAACCGGCTGCAAGACCAATAATTGTTCCGAGCCTCCGGCGCCGACAATTTTATAATTCGGCCATGGTCTTTTCTTCCTGACATCCAAATCCTCTTGCCCGGAGAACTCTTGGTCGACCGGATTTCTCATGATTATTCTCTGCATGACATCCAAATACTCTTGCGCATCCAATTGCGGCGTGCTTCCGCTGTCGGGACCGCTGGATAATACGGAATAGTTGCCCTGCAGATCAATAAAGGCCAGGTTTTCCTCAGGGGTCAAGAAACGCGGCAGATGCAAATCGCCATATTCCTGGCTCGTACCGAGATGCTGCCAGACATCGGGAGAAATAGACAGGATCTGACTCTGCATGCTGGAAGCTTTATTTCTATAAATAACTTCCCGCATAAAAACATATTGCAGCAAACCAATAAGCGCCAGTAGAACAGCAAGGATGAGCAGTGAGCGGGATAATAGTTGAATCCGGAGTGAATTAAAAGCAAAAAAAGAACGTTCGTTTCCTTCTTGCTTCATGACAGATCGATCCGGTAGCCTGAACCGCGCAGGGTTCGTATTAATTGATGGTCTTTGTCGTTTAATTTCTCCCGTAAGGAGCGGATATACACCTCAACAATGTTTTCCTCCCCTCCGAAATCATAACCCCATACCTTATCCAAAATCATCGTTTTACTTAAAACCAATCCGTGATTGAGAACCAGAAATTTAAGGAGTTGGTATTCCGTTGGAGACAGTTCCAACACCCGGTCCTTCAGGCGGATTTCCTTACGGCGGTCATCAATATGAAAGGACCCGATCACTACCTCTCCAAACAGGTTTGGAAATTGATTGCGAATTCGGGCATAGATTCTGGCGAGCAATTCCTCAAAACTGAATGGTTTTACCATGTAATCATCGGCCCCGAGCGTAAGCCCCTTCACCCGGTCATCCACTTCATCCTTAGCCGTCAGCATAATCACCGCCACGTTCTCCGATTTTTTGATCATCCGGCATACTTCAAACCCGTCCATGCCGGGCATCATAACGTCGAGTATAACGACATGCGGCTGAAATTGCTTCAGCAAGGTAATGGCTGTAATGCCGTCCTGAGCGGTCTGCACTTCAAACCCTTCATTTTGCAGGCCGAGCTCTAAAAATTGCAATATATTCGGTTCATCATCAACCAATAGTATTTTAATTCCCTTCAATTGTTGCATACCCGCTCTACCACCTTAAAAAAGGGTCAGGCTTGAATTTGTGAATTATTCCTTTATTATATTAATATTATCCATGCCATACCTGAAAACGTACTGAATGAAAACTGAAAATTAGTTGAATCTTAGAATATGGGCAAAGGGGCTATCGCAATTTTAGGCGATAACCCCTTCTATAGATGCATATTACAGAGAAAATGCAAACGAAAACAATCCAGGTCTATTTTTACGTGGGCCGCGATCATTTCCGTTCCTTCAATCCTGCCTGGCTTTCTGAATTTTAGCCCAGGTATCCTTCAATGAAACAATCCGGTTGAAAACCGGTTTTGTTTTTGTTGAATCAACGGTATCCACACAGAAAAAGCCGTTGCGCAGAAACTGGTAGCGGCTGCCGGGCGCCGCTTCCGACAGGCTCCGTTCAAGCATGCAGGAGGTCAGCCTGGTCAGCGAGTCCGGGTTGACGCAGGCTTTGAAATCCTTTTCTTCATCCGGGTTTTCTTTCAAAAAGAGATGGTCGTATAAACGCACTTCGGCTGACATGGCATGGCCCGCCGAAACCCAGTGCAGCGTTCCTTTAACCTTGCGGGAGCTGGCCGCGCTGCCGCTCTTTGTTTCCGGATCGTACGTGCAGTGCACCTCAAGCACCGCACCGGATTTTTCGTCCTTCACCACCGACTCACACCGGATAATGTAAGCATTCTTCAAACGCACCTCCTGTCCGGGTGCGAGCCGGAAAAATTTCTTGGGCGGGTTTTCCATAAAATCTTCCTGTTCAATATACAGCTCCCTGGAAAAAGGAAGCTTGCGCCAGCCCAGGCCTGGATTTTCCGGGTTGTATTCGGCCTCCAGCTCTTCAACCCGCCCCTCCGGATAGTTGTCAATAACCAGCTTCAACGGTTTCAAGACCCCCATCACGCGCGGCGCGCTATCGTTTAAATCTTCCCTGATGCAGTGCTCAAGCATGGCGATATCGACCATGCTGTTGCTTTTGGCCACCCCGATCCGGTCGCAGAAGTCACGTATTGATTCCGGCGTGTAGCCCCTCCTGCGCAGTCCCGATATGGTGGGCATGCGCGGGTCGTCCCAGCCGCTTACAAAGCCCTCTTCCACCAGCATGCGGAGCTTCCGCTTGCTCATCACCGTGTAGGTGAGGTTCAGCCGGGCGAACTCGAACTGCCGGGGCCTGCTCGGGACGGAGACGTTCTCGATGAACCAGTCGTAGAGCGGCCGGTGATCCTCGAACTCCAAGGTGCAGATGGAGTGGGTGATCCCCTCGATGGCGTCCTCGTACCCGTGGGCGAAGTCGTACATGGGGTAGATGCACCACGCATCGCCCGTGCGGTGGTGATGGGCCTTCTTGATGCGGTAGAGCGCGGGGTCGCGCATGACCACGTTGGCGGCGGCCATGTCGATCTTGGCCCGCAGCACCCGCGAACCCTCCTCGAACTCGCCCGCGCGCATGCGCCGGAAGAGGTCCAGGTTCTCCTCCGGAGTGCGCTCGCGCCAAGGGCTGTTCACGCCGGGGGCGGTGAGGGTGCCCCGGTTCTCGCGGATCTGCTCGGCGCTCTGGTCGTCCACGTAGGCCTTGCCCATCTCGATGAGCCGCTCGGCGCAGGCGTAGATGCGCTCGAAGTAGTCCGAGGCGAAGAAGCGGTTCGCGCCCCAGTCCGCACCGAGCCAGCGGGCGTCCTCCTCGATGCTCTCGACGTATTCCACCTCTTCCTTGGACGGGTTGGTGTCGTCGAAGCGCAGGCTGCACACGCCGTTGTAATCGCGGGCGATGCCGAAGTTCAGGCAGATGGACTTGGCGTGCCCGATGTGCAGATAGCCGTTGGGTTCGGGAGGAAAACGGGTTTGCACGCGGCCGCCGTTCTTGCCAGCCTTGATGTCGGCCTCCACGATGGCGCGGATGAAGTTGAGCGGGGCTTCGGGCTTCTGGATCACGTCGGTCATATGGGCACCTCGAAAGGGGAAGTCTTGGGAATACGGGCCTCTCGGCCAGGCAAGCACATACGGCAAAACCACGGGCCGGTCAAAGGGGGCTTGCCGCAACCCCCGCCGGGCGGTAGGTTCCGGCCATGAGTTCCCCGCGCGGCTCCACCCGCCTTCTGCTTCTGGGCCTGGGGCTGCTCCTGGGCGGCCTGGCCTACGGCGTCTGGGAGTGGCTGCCCCGGCTTTCCCGACTGGCCGAGCGGACCCTGCGGGCCTGGCTCCCCTGACGGATTTGGACGGCTTGCGGGAAACGCGCTCAATGGCCCGCTGAATCTCCTCCGCCTCCCTCCTTCCAGTACGGCGTGCCCAGATCCTCGAAGGCCGAGAGCGCGGCCAGGGAGCCCTCGCTCACGGCCGTGACGATCTGCATGCTTCCGCCGGTGAGGTCGCCCGCGGCGTAGACGCGCGGCCTGCTGGTCCGCATGGCCCGGTCCACGCTCACGAACCCGCCTCCGTCCAGTTCCAGTTCCAGTTTCTTGGCCAGATCGTTGTTCGGCACATGCCCCACGGCGATGAACACCGCGTCCGTGGGCAGCTCCGCCGTGGTCCCCGCGGCGTTGTCGCGCACGCGCACGGCCGTGACCTTCTTGTCGTCGCCCGTGATCTCGACCACCTCGCTGTTGAAACGCACGCCGATGCCCTCGCGCGCCACGGAGTCCTGGAGGTGTTTCTCGGCCCGGAAGGCGTCCCGGCGATGGATGATGGTCGTCTCCACGCCCAGGTGCTTGAGGTGCAGGGCGTCGGTGAGCGCGGTATTGCCCCCGCCGACGACCACCGCCTGCCTGCCTTTGTAGAGGTAGCCGTCGCAGGAGGAGCAGAAGCTCACGCCGAAGCCCCGATAGCGGTCCTCGCCGGGAGCTCCGAGAGCGCGGTAGGCCGCGCCGGTGGCCAGAAGCACGGCCCGGGCCGAGAAGGTTCCCTTGCGCGTGCGCAGTTCGAAACGGCCGTTTTCCTCGGCCGCGTCCTCCACCTGGGCGTCGGTCACGATGTGCGTGTATTCCCGGGCGTGGGCGGCCATGATCTCCATGAGCTTCTTGCCCGGCACCGAGGCGAAGCCGGGGTAGTTCTCCACTGTCGGGGTCAGGCTCACCTGGCCGCCGATGGGCCCGCCCTCCAGCACCACGGCCGACAGGCCGCTACGCGCGGCGTAGATGGCCGCCGAGAGTCCGGCCGGACCCGCGCCCACGATGGCCAGGTCCACCCGCTCCGGAGCCGGACCTTGGGCCTGGGCCGCCATTTCACCCAGGAACTCCGAGGCGTCCTTGAGCGTCACCAACTCGACCACGAAGCGTTCCTCGGGCATGAGTCCCAGGGCGGCATGGTCTTCGCCGAACAGGGTGTGGGGCACGGAGCCCACGTTGTGGCGTTCGGCCAGGTCCGGGTTCTCGTCGATCTCCACGATTTCGGCCGAGACGAGGTCCGGCCGTTCCACGGCGCACTTGATCGCGGCCAGTGCCTGGCCCGGGCAGTAGGGGCAGGCCGGGGTGACGAAGACGCGCGGGTCGCGCTGTTCCGCGAGTTTGGCCAG
>DNIT01000032.1:45053-45368 GCA_003489345.1 Pelotomaculum sp.
AGAGACCGCTCTTGCCCGTCGAGGCCAGGATCAGGGCGGTCATGAAGGTCCGGCCCTCCTCCCCGGCCGGGGCTCCGGTGAAGCGCACGGACAGGCGGTCCGGGGCCAGGAGGATCGTGGGCGAGCGGTCCACGCCGCGCTTCCGGGCCTCGACCGAATCCAGGTTGTGGAAGGCGGCCCGGACCTTCGGCGAGAGCCGGGTCAGGTCGGTGATGAATGTGCGCGCGAAATCGTTGTACGAGTCGTTCACGCCGGAGGCGGTGAAGACCTCCAGATCCACCGGGGCCTGGAACTTGGCGAACAGGTCGGTCAGGG
>DNIT01000032.1:45577-46291 GCA_003489345.1 Pelotomaculum sp.
GCGATGCCTGATGATATTGCAGGATCGGCGCGCCCCGTCAAGGAAGCGCCCTTGCGCGGGACGCCCGCCGGACGTACATTCGGCCCATGTGCGGACGATTCGCCCTGCGGGCCCCAAGACCCCGGCTGGCCGAGCATTTCGGCCTGGACAAGGTTCCCGGCGCTCCCCCGCGTCACAACATCGCCCCCGGCCGGCTGGTGGAGATCGTGGCCGCCGAGGCCTCGGGCCGTCGCCACATGCGTCTGACCCGCTGGGGTCTCGTGCCGTTCTGGGCCAAGGACGCCTCGATCGGCGCGCGGCTCATCAACGCCCGCTGCGAGACCGCCCCGACCAAGCCCGCCTTCCGCGCCGCCTACCGCCACCGCCGCTGCCTCATTCCGGCGGACGGGTTCTACGAGTGGCGGGCGCTGTCCGGTCGCAAACAGCCCTGGTTCCTTCACCTGGAGGGCGACGGCCTGTTCGCCCTGGCCGGGCTCTGGGAGTCCTGGCAGGGGCCGGGCGGAGAAATCCTGGAGACCTGCGTGGTGCTCACTCGTGAGGCCGTGGGCCTCGCCCGGGAAATCCACGAACGCATGCCCGTGATTCCGCCGCCATCGGCCTACGGCGATTGGCTGGCCCCGAACCTCCAGGCCGACTCGCGCATCACCGCGCTCCTGGAGTCCTTCCCACCGCCGGAACTGGCGGCTCACCACGTGGGGCCGGCTGTGAACAACC
>DNIT01000032.1:46469-47352 GCA_003489345.1 Pelotomaculum sp.
GGAGTGCTCCCGGCCCCTGGACGGGGAGGGCGGTGCCCCGGGCGGGATTTTTTTGACCTGAGTCGTTGTCTTTTCCCCGGACCGCACTATGTTGGAACGACGCGCGGAGGACAAAACCGCGCGCGGAGGATCAGCATGTGGGAATATACCGATAAAGTCATGGACCACTTTCTCAATCCGCGCAACGCGGGCGAGATGGAGAATCCGAGCGCGGTCGGCGAGGTGGGCAGCCTGGCCTGCGGCGACGCCCTGCGCCTCTTTCTGAAGATCGACGACAAGGGCGTGATTCAGGACGCCCGTTTCCAGACCTTCGGCTGCGCCAGCGCCATCGCCTCCAGCTCGGTGCTCACCGAGATATTGAAGGGCAAGACCGTGGCCGAGGCCGAGAAGCTGACCAACAAGGACATCGCCGCCTACCTGGGCGGCCTGCCCAAGGAGAAGATGCACTGCTCGGTCATGGGCGAGGAGGCCCTGGCCGCCGCGCTGAAGAACTGGCGCGGTGAGGCCGCCCCGTCCCCGGCCGCCGAGGGCCGTCTGGTCTGCAAGTGCTTCGGCGTCACCGAGGAGACCATCCGCCGGGCCATCCGCGAGAACGACCTGAAGACCGTGGAGGACATCACCAACTTCACCAAGGCGGGCGGCGGTTGCGGCGAGTGCGCGCCGGAGTTGGAGTCGATCCTGGCCGACGAGCGGGCGCGCATGGCCTCGGCCGCGCCGGGCGGCAGGCGGATGACCAACATCCAGCGTATGACCCAGGTGACCCGGATCATCGACGAGGAGATCCGCCCGGCGCTCAAAAAGGACGGCGGGGACATTGAGTTGGTGGACATCGAGGGCGTCAAGGTTGTGGTCTCGTTGCGCGGGGCCTGCGTGGGCTGCCCGA
>DNIT01000032.1:47471-48626 GCA_003489345.1 Pelotomaculum sp.
TGACCCTCAAGGGCCTGGTGGAGAAACGTCTGCAGGAGGCCGTGGACCCGGACATCCGGATCGAGGAGGTGCGCCCGTGAAGCCGGTCTATCTCGACAACAACGCCACCACCCAGGTGGCTCCCGAGGTGCTTTCGGCCATGCTGCCGTTCTTCTCCGAGCAGTACGGCAACCCCTCCAGCATGCACTCCTTCGGCGGCGCCGTGGCCGAGCATCTGCGCAAGGCCAGGGTCCAGGTGGCCCGGGGTCTTTCCTGCGACCCCTCGGAAATCATCTTCACCGCCTGCGGCACGGAGTCCGACAACACGGCCATCCGTTCGGCCCTGGAGTCCCAACCCGAGAAACGGCACATCGTGACCACCCGGGTGGAGCATCCGGCCGTGCTGAGCCTCTGTCAGCACCTGGAGACCAAGGGCTGCGAGGTCACATATCTGGGCGTGGACGAGGAAGGCCGCCTGGATCTCGACGAACTGGAGAAGAGCCTTCGGAAAGACACGGCCATCGTCTCGGTGATGTACGCCAACAACGAGACCGGCGTGATCTTCCCCCTGCCGGAGATCGCGGCGATCGTGAAGTCGCGGGGCGTGCTTCTGCACACCGACGCGGTGCAGGCCGTGGGCAAGCTGCCCATCGACCTTTCCACATTGCCGGTGGACTTCCTGGCCCTCTCCGGCCACAAGCTGCACGCGCCCAAGGGCGTGGGCGTGCTCTACGTGCGCAAGGGAACGCCGTTCCGGCCCTTCCTGGTGGGCGGCCACCAGGAGCACGGCCGCCGCGCGGGCACCGAGAACATCACCTCCATCGTCGGCCTGGGCCGCGCCGTGGAACTGGCCACCGGGCATATCGAGGAAGAGAACACCCGGGTGCGGGCTTTGCGCGACCGCCTGGAGCGAGGGCTGCTGGAGGCCGTCCCGGACTCCCGGATCAACGGCGGCGGAGCCGACCGCCTGCCCAACACCCTGTCCATCGCCTTCAAATACGTGGAGGGCGAGGCCATCCTCCTGCTCATGGACCGCTTCGGCATCTGCGCCAGCTCGGGCTCGGCCTGCACCTCGGGCAGCCTGGAGCCCTCGCACGTGCTGCGGGCCATGGGCGTGCCCTTCACCTTCGCCCACGGGTCCATCCGCTTCTCGCTCTCGCGCTACACGAGCGACGC
>DNIT01000032.1:48735-49102 GCA_003489345.1 Pelotomaculum sp.
TGCCGCCGATCATCGCGCGGCTGCGCCAACTCTCCCCGTTCTCCGGCAAGGAGGGCGAGGCCGCGGCCTTCTGCTCCACCCACAGCCACTGAACCGGGGGGCACGACATGCGCATCGCCAAGGACATGACCGAACTGGTGGGGCACACCCCGCTGGTCTTTTTGAACCGCCTGAACGAGGGCTGCGTGGCCCGCGTGGCGGCCAAGCTGGAGTTCTTCAACCCCTGTTCCTCGGTCAAGGACCGCATCGGTCTGAACATGATCCGGGCGGCCGAGGCCGAGGGCCGCATCAAACCCGGGGCCACGATCATCGAGCCCACCAGCGGCAACACAGGCATTGGCCTCGCGTTTGTGGCCGCGGCAAAGGG
>DNIT01000157.1:0-133 GCA_003489345.1 Pelotomaculum sp.
GCCGGGCCGTGGAAAAGGGCAGATCGCGTGAGGCCGAATGGCAGGCCCTGCTTGACTCCTACACCAGGTCTTTTCCCGCATTGGCGCAAGAATTTCAACAGTGGACAAGCGGCCGGCTGCCGGCCGGGTGGGA
>DNIT01000157.1:263-664 GCA_003489345.1 Pelotomaculum sp.
AGCAATGTATCCGTTTTCTCACCCAACGAAGAGGGCATGGCGACCAGGGACGCCTCCGGCGCATTTATCAACGCCGTATCGGGCAGCCTGTCCAACCTGTTGGGCGGGTCGGCCGACCTGGGGCCCTCCAATAGAACCACTATCAAAGGTGCCGGCGACTTTGCCGCCGGTCATTACCAGGGGCGCAATCTTCATTTCGGTGTCCGCGAGCACGCCATGGGTTCCATTCTTAACGGGATGGCCCTGCATGGCGGGTTAATCCCCTATGGGGCTACTTTCCTGGCTTTCATCGATTACATGCGTCCGCCCATCCGCCTGGCGGCCATGATGGGATTGAAGGTCATTTATGTCTTTACCCACGACAGCATCGCGGTGGGCGAGGACGGACCCACCCATCAGCC
>DNIT01000157.1:853-1077 GCA_003489345.1 Pelotomaculum sp.
TCCGGCTGACGCCAACGAAACAAATGAAGCCTGGCGGGCTGCTCTCACGGTAAAAGGGCCGGTGGCCCTGATTTTACCCAGCCAAAAACTGCCGGTACTGGACCGGTGGAAGTTTGCCGCGGCAGGCGGGCTATGCCGGGGCGCCTATACGCTCAACCGGGCAGGCGGCAGCACGCCGGACGCCATTATTCTGGCCAGCGGTTCAGAAGTCCACCTGGCCTTGC
>DNIT01000157.1:1323-6808 GCA_003489345.1 Pelotomaculum sp.
CAGTTTTGCCGCCGCAAGTCCAAGCACGGGTGGCGGTGGAGGCCGGCAGCAGCCAGGGGTGGCACCGCTATACTGGGGCTGGCGGTGAAATTATCAGTATCGACCGTTTCGGGGTCTCAGCACCGGCCGACATACTCTTCGACAAATTCGGGTTCACCGTGGAAAATATAGTCGAGAAGACATTAAAGGCAGTGCGGAGACCTCTCATGCGTTCACTGAACGAAGATAAAACTTTGGAATAAGATGTCGTTCTTTATAAATAATTGATATAGGTTATTAATTTTTTGGGGAGGGGAAAAGAAGCTATGAAATTTCGTTCGGCAACATTAAAGGTGAAAAATTTGGAGGATTCTTTAAGATTTTATCAAGGAATAGTTGGGCTTGCAGTGGACAGAAGATATATGGATCGCCCGGGAGTGGAGATTGCATTTTTAGGGGATGGAGAAACGAAGATTGAACTTATATGCATGGAAGACTATAAGGACATTCAAATAGGGAAGGATATCTCTTTGGGATTTGAAGTTGCATCTGTCGATGAAAAGATACAGTTTATTAAAGACCAAGGATTAAGCATTCATAGTGGGCCTTTTCAGGTCAATCCGGAGTTGAAGTATTTCTATATGTTGGATCCGGATGGATTAAAAATTATGTTTGTAGAAACCATGTAAAGTTATGGTATAAGCTGATCGGGGCTGGATCATACCCGATGTAACGGAGGTGCGAAATGAAGATATTTATTGATACCGCGAATATTGATGAGATCCGGGAGGTTGCGTCATGGGGAGTTTTGTCGGGCGTAACCACCAATCCCAGCCTGGTGGCGGAGTCAGGAAGAGACTTTAAGGAATTATTAGCTGAAATAGCTGGAATAGTGGACGGACCGATCAGTGCCGAAGTAATGGCTGATGACTGGGAGGGAATGGTTGAAGAAGCACGGGACCTGAAGAAGATCCACAAAAATATTACAATTAAGGTCCCTATGACTGAAGAGGGCCTAAAAGCATTGGGCCCTCTGGCAAAGGAAAACATTGCCACCAACATGACCTTGATTTTTTCGGTAAACCAGGCGCTGCTTGCCGCCCGGGCAGGCGCCACCTACGTGAGTCCGTTTTTGGGAAGAACAGACGACATCGGCGGGAGTGGAACCCAACTTGTAAAGGATATAGCGGATATTTTTAAGGCCCACGATATAAAGACTCAGATCATAGCAGCAAGCCCGAGGTATCCCAAGTACACGGTTGAATGCGCACTGGCAGGCGCTCATATTGCAACTATCCCTTATGCGGTGCTGAAGAAGATGGTAAAACACCCGCTCACCGACATTGGATTGCAAATGTTCAAGGACGACTGGAATTCTATGAATAAATGACAAAAATCCTTAACAAGCTATACAAATTTTGCAGAGGATGCCTTCTACTGGTAAAAGCAGGAGAAAAGCGATATGCAAACTAAAAAAGTTGCTATAAGCAGATATAATCATCGGAGACGTTGCTTTCCGGTATTTTTTTAATCAATGCAAGAAAAGGTGAGCTTAAGTAATATAGTGTTTATTATGAAGACAGAACATTGATTACCCTGGCAATAGGAGTGTTGGAGCATCGCTAAAATTCTAAAGGTTAAAGAGATGAGACGCTGCATCGGTTGTTTTTCCTGCATGACGTCCTGTGCGGTGGTGAACCGGCATAATCATTCCCTGGCCAAAAGCGCCATTAAAATTAAAACCGCAGGCGGTTTATCAGGCAGAATGGCAGCCTTTGTTTGTGCCGGCTGCACCGGGGTCAGGGCCTGTGCACAGGCCTGTCCCGCCGGCGCCCTTGCAGACAGGGAGGGCGGTGGAGTTACTTTACTGCCTGACAGATGTACCGGCTGCCGGAAATGCGTTGCCGCCTGTGTTTTAGGTGCGGTTCATTTCGACAGTACCACCAATCAGCCGATTATCTGCAAGCACTGTGGTGTTTGCCTGCAGTTTTGCACGCATGGATGCCTGGAAATGGAGGAAGCGTAATGCTGTATGAAAACACGATAACGGTCCTCTATGTGGATCTGTCCTCCGGAACAACATGCGTTGAAAAGCGGGCAGATTTAATTGATTATTTCGGTGGAGTGGGTGTGGCCACCAGGCTTTTAGAGGAAAACATGAAACCTGAGTTGGAGCCCTTGGATGAACAGCAACCGGCTGTGTTTGCCATCGGAGCGCTCTCCTCCGTCTATCCGGCGATTACCAAGACCGCAGCGATGTTTATTTCACCCTTGACCGGCGAACTGGGGGAGAGTTATGCGGGGGGCCGGCTGACTCTGGCGCTGTTTATGGCGGGTTATGATGCCGTTGTCCTCACCGGCAGGTACCGCCATCCTTGTTACTTATCGATTACCGAGCAAGGAGTTGCATATCGGGACGCCAGACCTTTGTGGGGCATGCGCTCAGAAGAGGTGTGGCAGGTGGTTCACGATACTGAACCGCCTGCAAGTAATAGGAGCATTATGCGGATTGGGCCGGCGGGCGAAAACAGAGTCGCCTATGCCAGCGTTAACGTTGATAACTACCGCCATTTCGGCAGACTCGGTTTGGGGGCGGTCCTGGGCAGTAAGAACGTTAAAGCGATTACGGTTGCCGGTGACAGGGATATTCCGATTCCTGCCGCCAATTTGGAGGAATACTTCAGGGTGTACCGCTCCATATTCGAGAAGGTAACCGGCACGGATCTGATGAAGAAGTATCGAGGACTGGGTACGGCGGCATATGTACTTCCTCTCGATGCTATGGGCGCGTTCCCCACCAAAAACCTGGCCTCGGGGCGTTTTGAGAGCGCGGAGGCAATCAGCGCCGAAGCTTTTGCCGAAAAGAATCTGGTACGCAAGATGGCTTGTGCCGGCTGCCCCGTTGACTGCATCCACGTCGGGCAATTCAGACGGGAATTCAAAAAAGAGGGATATGAATATGAAGCAGTTCATACCAATTATGATTATGAGCTGGTCTTCGCGCTGGGTTCCTATCTTGGCCTCAAAACCACAGATGAAATCCTCATGCTGACCGATGCGGTTGAGGAAACCGGCATGGACGCCATGTCCAGTGGCGTGGCCCTGGGGTGGGCCACCGAGGCTTTCCAAAAAGGGCTGCTATCCACCGGGGAAACCCTGGTTCCTTTGGTGTTCGGGGGCACGGAAAATTATGTTAAAGCCGTCTGGTATATTGCCGGGGCGGCAAATGAATTTTACCGTATGTTGGGCCGCGGCTGTTATCACGCGGCACAAGTTTATGGCGGACAGGACTTTGCCATGACCATGGCCAAAAACGAAATGTCCGGGTATCATACCGGATATGGCATTTTGGTGGGCAGTGTGGTGGGTGCAAGGCATTCCCATTTGTGTAACGGCGGTTATGAGCTGGACCGGGACCATCAGCAGCTTACCAGCCGGGAGATGGTTGAGGGATTGTTAAAAGAAGAAAAGGAGCGCTGCATGATCAACTCCATGATCATCTGCTTATTTTCCAGGAGAGTCTATGACCGGCCTACGATCATTGCCGCAGGCCGGGCGGTAGGCTTTGATCTGGACGACGCGTTTTTGACGCGAATTGGCCAAAGGATCTTCCAAACGAAAATGAGGATCCGGGATAAACTGGGTTTCGATCTCAAGCAGGTTCAATTGCCCAGGCGCTTCTTTGAAACGCCGGGTCTTCATGGTGTGCTGAAGGAAAAGGTGGCAAAAGAAATGATCGATCTTTATGCTGCTCTGGTGGCGGCAGAAATGAAAGGCGCCGGGAGTGCCGGATGAAAGGTTTTGGATTATTTCAGGCCGGAGACCGGGACCGGCCGCTTGCGGAATGGTTGAAGCTTGAGTGTATTGCAAAGATCCCATAAAAGCATGGGGAGGAATCGATTATGGACCACGATTTAACGCGGTTCCTGGAATTAGCCAAAAGTCTTGGTGCTTATAAAGCAAAATATATTGATCCGACCACCATCAAAACAGCAGCCTGGGTAAGGATGAAGTGCATGTATGGCTGCAGTTCCAGAAGGGGGCACTGCTGTCCTCCCAACACCCCGACCTCCAAGGAAGCCCGGGAAATAATTGACTGTTATCAAAAGGCTATGCTGATCCATTGCCTCCAGGATGACCGCCCCGCCAAAATCGTTTTGCAGCTGGAAAGGGAGTTGTTTTTATCCGGTTACTATAAAGTTATTGGGCTGGGTAACGGAGTGTGTGAGTTGTGCCGGCCCTATTACAAGGAAAAATGTGCCTATCCCACAGGTGAGAAATGTGCCCGGCCCGCAGAGGCCAGGCCGTCCATGGAAGCCTGCGGGATAGATGTGTTTGCAACGGTCAGGGCCAATGGTTTTCCCATTGAGGTTTTGCCGGACAAAGAAAGCAAGGGGAACTATTACGGTTTATTATTGATTGAGTAGCAATACAGTTACAATTATTGAACGATCGCCGATCACATAATTACGCCGCATGCCAGGCGCTTGCCCGAAGCGCCCGCCGGCTGCGTCCGGTAATCGTCCGGGTTTTGGTGGATAATCACAGCCTTCCCGATTACCTGTGCGACACGAAACTTATTTGTAAAGAAATTCATTACGGCCCGCCCGTTATTTGAAAAAAGCACGGGAAAATCACCGGCGTGGTTGCCGTGCGGTTGGTTGTATGGGTTCCAGTGTCCACCGGCTGCTTGAAACGGGTTCCCGGGATCGCCGACTTCACAGTTGCCGAATTCGTGGATATGGAAGCCATGGGGCCCGATAGGTGGGTTGCCGCCCTGCGCGGGTTGATAAGGCGGCAGCCCGGCCACGTCGACATAAACCCAGGCGCCGCCCGGAACGTCAAAAAAGTATACGACTCCGGTTATCTGCGGCGCCAACGGTCCGCCGCGTATGATAGCCCCGGCCGTCCCATAGGCTGGTTTGGTGGTATTCATTTTGGAATTATTCCCCTTTACAAAGATCTCTTTTTATGCTATGAAAAAATGTGAAAATATGAGACCAACTGAAGTAGTCCCTCTAAAAAAATTACCCGGGCATAAGGCTGCAGTTCAATAGAAAAACGGACTGAACCATCCCAAACCAAAGCGCTATTGCATTCAAAAGACTTTGACAACCATAAAAATATAGAGGAGATGAGAACGTAATGGACGATAACCCTGGAGACATACGAAGCAGCGAGACGCTCCCGGGCAGATCATTAAAAACGAATCTTGGAGCGAGAATCGCTTTTATTACAGAAGGCCTTAACAATTCGAAAAAGGGATTGTTATGCCTTCTTTGGTTTTTAAATGAACAGGCTCGTATTATTTTTGCTTAAAGTTTGTATCATAAGAATAAAACACCCTTCAAAATAGATAGCTGCTCTGTAAAGAGGTATGGGAGGATTGAACCTGCTGCATGATAATAGTGTTGAACATTGTCCTGGTAATCTTTTTTGTACTGATGAACGCCTTCTTTGTTGTAGCTGAATTTGCCTTGGTCAAAGTCAGGAAAACCCGGATTGG
>DNIT01000157.1:6867-8543 GCA_003489345.1 Pelotomaculum sp.
CAGGAAAACCCGGATTGAAATATTGGCCGCAGGCGGGAGTTTGGGAGCGAAATATGCGCATCAAGTGGTCAGCGACTTAAACGCTTATCTGTCGGCCTGCCAGTTGGGAATAACGCTGGCTTCGCTGGCTCTCGGCTGGATCGGCGAGCCGGCCGTGTCCAAAATGATCACGCCCCTCTTACATCCGTTCGGCCTGCCTGAAGGTGTGATCCATACCATTGCGGTCGTTGTCGGTTTTTTCGTTATCACCACCCTTCATATCGTGGTGGGGGAACTCATCCCCAAATCGCTGGCGATCATCAATTCAGAGCGTTTTTCCACAGCCACTGCCATGCCGTTGGTCTTTTTCTACCGGGCCACTTACCCGGTCATGTGGCTGTTTAACCATACCACCAATTTATTGTTAAAACTAATGGGGTATTCCATGGTGGAAGATCATGAAGCCGCCCATACGGATGAGGAGATTAAAATCCTGGTCGAAGAAAGCTATAAGCACGGCCTGATCGAAAAGTCCGAATATACCTATGTCGATAACATTTTTGAATTTACGGATAAAAATGTTAAGGATATCATGATACCGCGGACAGACATGGTGTGCGTTTTCAAAGACGATTCCTTGGAAACCATCCTGGAAACGGCCATGCAGGAAAGATATACGCGCTACCCGGTATGCGAAGGAGATAAGGACAATGTGGTCGGTTTCATCCATATCCGGGATTTATACGAACAGAAAATCCGTTCCGATATTCAAACTATCGACGGGATTATGCGCAGTCTTATTTCCATTCCCCAGAGTATGCCCATCAATGATCTGCTGAAAAGATTTCAAAAGGGCAACGAGAATATCGCCGTTGTAATTGACGAGTACGGCGGGACGGCGGGGATCGTGACCGTAGAGGACATTCTGGAAGAAATCGTCGGCAGTTTAAAGGATGAGTATGATGAAGAAGATCCGGAAATTGAAATCATCGACGGCAATACTTTTCTGGTCCAAGGCATGGTTCATCTGGACAGAATCAAGGATTTAACAGGCGCAGCGCTTCCTACGGAAGAATACGATACCCTGAGCGGCTTTTTAATCGGGCAGCTCGGCAGGATACCGGCTGCGACGGAGAAGCTGGAGATCGAATATGAAGGGCTGCTGTTCAAAGTGGAAAAAATAAAAAACAGGCGGATCATGCTTGTGAAAATATGTCAGTCATAAATAGGGCATTCGCAAGGAAGCCAAATTATCACGACTATTAAAAGCTTGTTCTATGGTATCTTGTCATGCATAATTTCACATGATTTCATGTGTTCAAGTTCTTACCGGGATTATGCAATCTAACCAATCAGCATTAAGGTAAAAGGACTTGAACCCTCGTGATTTGAGTTCTTTTGCTTTTACAATTTTTATGATATTGTAAATAAAGATTATTTATAAAACTGGAGTAAATATGATTAGAACGTTTAAAATTGATGAATTAGAAACAGTTATGAAAATATGGCACGGGTGGTTATGATTTTGAACGGCAATACCGGGTAAATGCCTAACTGGCATAAAACCGGCGATCAGAAAAGACGGTGGGAAGAAGGAGTTTATCATGAGTACGGGATCCAAAAAGAGATTCACGCCCGCCGTAAACGTCATCATTTTGTTTGGAATCATCAGTCTGCTGGGGGATGTGGTCTATGAA
>DNIT01000102.1 GCA_003489345.1 Pelotomaculum sp.
CCGCCAGTGTCTTGGCCTGCGCCACGGGTATGGCAAACTGCACCATGCCGAAGACCATGAGCAGGACCATCAAAAGGCTAGGCAGCCGTTTTCCGATGAAGTTTTTTCGCGCGGTATGCATTAGCAAATTCCCTCCTTTGCTGTTTTATTTTGCCGCTTCTTTACAGCAGAGCAACACAATCAGAAGGGCGGGCAATGGCGCTGCTGCCGGACAGGCCGGCGGCGAGCCGCTCTTTTTTCACTCCTTTCACATTTCATTTGCAGCCGGTCCCCGGCCTAAACCGGAACCGACCCCTCATTGCTGATACGGGCCGTTCCTGACGGAAGCAACTGATTTGAAACATTCAGGGACATAGCGGAAACCAAACAATTCTCTAAACCGTTTTCAACGCGTTTAATATGGCTGTAACAGCCTCCGCCCTGGTTGCCTTGCCCTGGGGCGCAAAGGTGTTGTCCGGATATCCCGTCATGATCCCGCTCTTTACCGCAGCGGCTACGCCATCCCCGGCCCAATCGGAGATACTGCGGCTGTCGGCGAATTGGGGCCCTTCCGCTGCCGGCGCGGGTTCAACTGCCCGGACGAGCATTGCCGCCATTTGCTCGCGGTTGATCGTGTCGTCAGGTCCGAAGGTTTTGTCGTCGTAACCGCTGACAACACCATAGGAAAAGGCGCTTGCAATATACAGAGCGGCCCAGTGTTCGCTCGTATCGTCAAACCCCCTTTCCGCTTCGAGCGTGTATCCCATCGACTTGATCATGGCTTTTACCAAAAAGGTGGCAAACTCCGCCCTGGTGATGGGCGCATCGGGTCTGAAGCTGCTGTCCGGATAACCGCTGATAACACCGAGGGTCACCATTTCTTTGATGTTGTTCTCCGCCCAGTGGCCGGCAATGTCGGTCAAAGCATCCTGAGGACTTGGAGCATCCGGCACAGTATCCGGCGCCGGCCTGTCAACCAGTCCTTTGAGGGCAAACAATCCATATTTGGTGAAATGATCGACGGTAACTTCGACAGTGTCGGGGTAGATGGTGCCGCCCAGGCTGACCCACTTGGAGTCAGCCTCATCGTAATAGTGAACCGCCGGCGTCTGCCCGGTAGGCAGGGAATCCCAAAGATATGACAAAGTAAGAGTAACCGGTTTGGCAAAGTTATAACTGGTTTCACCACCCACGGTGAACTCGAAGACGGAGTCCAAAAGTTTGTAACCCTGGGGGGGAGACGGCGGATCGGTTACTTTATGGATGGCAATAGGCAATTCGGCTGTTCCATTTAATGCGCCGGCGGGAATATTTACCGCAGCTATGCCGTTCAGGCTGACTGTTGCCCCGGCAACCGGAGCTACGAGTACTTCTATCCCCGTGTCGCCAACTTCCTGTGAACCGGCAGCCCCCGCATCAGCGTCGTTTGTTGTTGCCGGGTTGGCCTTCGTTTCATCCGGCGCCGCCTGCGTGATCTCTTCGGTTGCGGCGCCGGCCGGACCGGGCGGGGCCAGCCAGAGGAAGCTGCACAGCAAAATCAGGCAACTGACAAACATTTTTCTTTTGAGCTTACGCTCAGGTTGCATGAACTGCAAATCCTTACTCCCCTTTCAATCGATCAAGGTATGAGCCAAGGCAATATAACTAATTATTCTTATTATTCAGCGCACTTATTATAGCTGTAACGGCCTCCGCCCTGGTGGCGCTGCCCTGGGGTGCAAAGGTGTTGTCCGGATATCCCGTCATGATCCCTTCCTGCGTCGCGATGGCCACAGCGTCCATGGCCCAATCGGATATGCTGTCCCTGTCGGCAAACTGGGTTTGGCTATCTCCCTCGGCCGGGGAAAGTTTGAGTGCCTTAACGAGCATTACGGCCATCTGCTCGCGGGTAATCGGGTCGTCCGGTCCGAAGCTGCTGTCGTCATAACCGCTCACAATGCCATATGCGGTTGTGGTCGCAATGTATTCTTCGGCCCAGTGTCCACTGGTGTCCGCAAAGACTTTGCCGTCCTGCAAAGTCAGTCCGAACGCTTTTACCAGTATGACGGAAAATTCCGCCCTGGTAATGGTATTGTCAGGCAGGAAGGTGCCGTCGGGATAACCGCTGACAACGCCCCGGGCCACCAGTTCCTTAATATTGCTTTCAGCCCAGTGCCCGGAGATGTCCTGCAAATCACCGGCTGGGTTTTGGACGACCGGCGCGCTCTCACCTTTAACCGTTACGGCGCAAGTGGCGGTGAAGCCGCCGTCTTTTGTGGTGACAGTGATATTGGCGGTACCTGGAGCGACCGCCGTCACCAGGCCAACGCTGTTGACTGTGGCCACCCTGCTATCGCTGGTCTTCCAGGTCACGCTCTGGTCGGCGGTGCCCGGGGTGACGGTCGCGAGCAACTGCTCGGTGGCGCCGGGGTCGAAGGTGGCGGTGGTTTTGTTGAGGCTGACTCCGGTGGCCGCCGCCGTCGCAGCTTGAACGGTCACAACGCAGGTGGCGGTTTTGCCGCCGTCCGCCGTGGTTACGGTGACGGTGGCGGTACCCGGGGCAACTGCCGTCACCAGACCGGTGTCGCTGACTGTGGCCACCGCGGTATCGCTGGAACTCCAGGTCACGTTCTTGTTGGCGGCCTTACTCGGGCTGATGGTTGCCGTCAACTGGGCGGTGGAGCCGACTTTGATGGTGGCGGTGGTCTTGTCGAGGGTAACCTTGGTAACCGCCTGCGGAGAACCGTTCAGCGTTACATCCATCCTGTAAATCCACTTGGCAGACCTGGATGCGGTATGCTCCGGATGCGCACTGCCAAGATTTCCGGGATGGCCAAATACCAACCTGTACCTGACTGCATCAACCAGATTGGAAAAACTCGTATCGCCGGATTCGCCGCTGAACACCCGTTGCCACCTGTCCCTGAAGGCCAGCATCGGGGGCACCTCGACCGCATAGGCGGCGGCGGCCACAGAATCAGGAAAATATATGTCGGAACTGCCGCTATAGCCGGCCGTAGGGTCGTAAAAACCTCCCTCAACAAGCTCCCAATTGTCCGTTATGCATGGAAAATAGTACTTTGGCGTGTCCAAAAGGAAGGCCTTGGTCAAGGTTTGATAAGGAGTATTCGGCACATCGGACGTCCAAAACCTGAAGTTTTTTACGTCGTCTACATCAATGCCGCATGCATCCAGGATGTCGGTCAGTTCGACCCCCTCCGCCGGATCCACTATCGTACACGGCAGGTTGTCGATGAAGGTATAGACATGCCGCTGCCTCATCTTTTCCAGCTCGCTTTGCTGAAAAGTTTTTAAATGGGTATAAGTCTTATTCCTATCATCGTTATAGCCAACCCAGATCTCAAGCTGCTCCGACGCCGGGTAGCCATCGTTGCTTTGATCGGTGGCGCCGGCCGGACCCGGCTGCGCCATCCACAGCAGGCTGAACATTATGAAGGTCATCAAACAGGTGACAATCTTCCGTCTTTTCGTTCTTAACTCCAGTTTTTGCAATTGCATTTTTCTCCCTCCCGCAGGATTAAGTGTTATTGGTCGGTCAGCATGAACAGCTTCCCTGTCTGGGGATCTTTATAGACCGTGCCCATTTTTTCATAAAGATCGCCCTGGCCTTGCGTTTCAATCAAATCGTTCTGTATATTCGGGTCTTGCGTCACCTCCTGGGTAGGATTCAATTCAATGCGCTCCTCTGCCTGACCCAAGTCGACGTTCCAATATATGATCAGAGAGAGCATCAGCCCGCAGGCAAACACCAGCATGGCGTCCACTATGTTGATAGCTCCCTCAAGGGGACTGACCTCTTCAGTCTCCCCGCGCCTCCGACTTCTCAGCCCCCCGTCCATGGGCAAACACCTCCAATATGCTTTCCATCAAAGCCTCAAGAGAACTCAAGTAATCCTCATACCATCTTTTCCGCAGCCGGGAGATGGCAAAGGCGACGCCGGCGGCCGCCAGGCCGGCCACCGTAGCGTCAAAGGCGGTGAGCAGGGAATCTGCCAGGGTCTTGGTGTCACCCTGCCCAAGGGCAATCATGCCCGGCCCCAGTGGAATCAGAGTGGCCATCAATCCCAGCATGGGCCCCAAACGCGCCACCAGGTCAGTCCTGTTGGTTATCCTGTTATAATGCAGTTCCTCGTGGGCAAGCAACCGGCGCGCCAGCGCCTGCAGGGATGCGGCGGGCAGATTGCCGTGCTTGATCAACTCGGCAAGTGCCTCTTTTTGGCGTCTAAACAGGCCGCTGCCGGCGATCTCGTCCATGAGTTCCCCGGCGTCTTTTCCCTGAAAGGCGTCGATCAACTCCGACACTTTGACCTTTGCTCTGCGGCGCTCCAGTAATGCTTCCGCCAGCACTCCCCCCGACTCAATTACTACATAAGCGATAAACAGCAGCAGAACAATGACGGCAGGTAGCAGTAAACCGGAAGAAATGGCGTGCATCGTATCTTTTAGCGGTGTCAACATAGAAACTATCACCTTGTTGCCTCCCTCGCATATTCCATATATTTTCTACCTGACCCGCAAAGGAATAGGATCGCAAACAATACTGGGGCATAAATATCCACACTGCTTTGCTCCTTCTTCTGTTGCAGGGGCACAGCATCGGCCGCCATCTCGAATACGCGCCAGGGTTGGCTGCCTGACTGCTCCGAAGAAACTGCGGCGGTTTTTGAAACGTCGGCTGCTGTCTCCTTGTTTGCCAGGTACTGCAAAGTGGTTTCCGGCGCCGGCACCCCGTCGGGATTGTCCGGCACCCCGTTATCTTGAGAACCGGCGCCGACCAGTTCCGGACCATTTACAACACAGGTGGCCGTTAGCCCGCCGGTTACGGTGGTCACGGTGATGACGGCCGTGCCCTCGCCGACGACCCTAACCATACCGTGTCTATTGACCGTGGCCACACTGGGATCGCTGGAACTCCAGGTTATTCTCCTGTCTGTGGACTCCTCCGGCGGCAATATGGTCGCCGTTAACTGGAACGTGCTGCCGACTTTGACATCGGCTATGTCCTGGTCGAGGGTGATGCCGGTGGGCGGCGTGCCGCCCAGCATCACGTCGATCGCGTGCACCCATTTGACAGACCGGGAAGCGGTACGGCTGTTGGTATCGGTCTGCCCAAACAGCAGCCGGAATCTGGTCGAGGTGTCACGAACGCTGAAATCCGGAGCAGTGGCAAACCTCTTCCAGTTGTCATACAAGGCTAAAACCGGCTCTACCCGAACCGCTCCATATACCGCCCCGGGTATGGCCGATTGGGTATCAAAATCCCAATGTGTCGGCAGGTTCGGATAATAGTAACGGGGTGTATCCAGCAGAACAGACTTGGTTAAACTTTCATACCATCCTTTTTTCACATCGGTGGCGTAAAAATAAAATGCTTCCACAGAGTTGACATCAATACCGGCGTCCGCCAGAAGATCGGTCAGTTTGACTCCCCTGGCCGAATCTATCACCACCGCCGGCATGGCGTCGATGAAGGTGTAGGCCTGTTCCACCTGGGGCAGCGCCTCCAGGTCGCTGAGCGTGTAGACCTTCTTCGTGTGATAGGGCCCGCCGTAATAGCCGACATTGATTGTGAGTGAAGTCGCCGGATCACTTGTATGAAAGGGATCGGCACTGACCACGCCCGGTTGCGCAAACCATTGCAGGCTGAACAGCATGGTCAGCGTGATTACAAGGACGACGGCCTTCCGCGGCCTGAGTTTGAACTCCAATCCTTTCAACTGCATTGCTCCTCACTCCATCGCGATCCAATACTTATTTAGGAAGTGTTTGGTGCATGGACACCACATATATGAACCGAATGGCTTCTAATTTTTATTGATTCAACGCATTCAAAATAGTTGTAACGGCCTCCGCTCTGGTGGCGCTGCCCTGAGGCCGGACGGTGTTGTCGGGATACCCGTTGATGATCCCGTTCTCGGCGGCTGCGGCCATGGCATCCTGAGCCCAGACAGAAATGCTGCCCCTGTCGGTAAA
>DNIT01000191.1:0-3130 GCA_003489345.1 Pelotomaculum sp.
CATAGATGAAATCAAAGCTGAAATAAAAAACAATGTTGACCCGAGAAAATGGATATGCGTAGGTGTTGATCCAGAAAAGGTGATTGTAGATAATATAGATAACCTTATAATTCTTATAATGGATAACGAATCTGAAAAATTGCATGAAGCTTTCTTATCTCTAAAAAAATAAAACTATTATGCAACAAGAGCTTTATTGCGTATTCTCCGGCATCCGGCCAAGGTTCGCATCTGATCCGGCCAGATGTCGCATGACATCCGGCCGGCAATGACCGCCGGTTTAGCATAGTGACGCTGTATTGTTTTTTGCAGTATAGCACGGTCAGTTGGCCGTGTCATCAGCGGAGTATAATTTTGCAGGATCGTCCCGCATGGTCGGACCGCCGAGCTCGAACCGGACAGAGCCGGTAACGAGTCGGTCCATAATGGCGTCGGCAATAGTCTTGTCGGCAAACGTGCCGTACCACATGCTGACTGGAAGCTGTGCCGAGATGGCGATTGCCTTTTTCTGAGCCCTTCGTTCATCCACGACTTCATACAAGTCCAGGCAGGCCAGGGGCTGCAGCGTTTCAAGCCCGAAATCGTCCAGGATCAGAAGATCGGGTTTCTTCAAATCGCCGATCAGCTTTTCATAGCTTCCGTCGCCGCGCCCGACAGACAGGTTCAGGAGCAGCCTGCTCATTTTGTAACAGCGGACGGTCATGCCCGCCCGGCAGGCTTCCCGCCCAAAGGCGCTGACCAGATAGGTCTTTCCCGTTCCGGTAGGTCCGGTAACCAACAGGTTCCGCCCTTCCCGTATCCATTGCAGATCCGAAAGCCGCGCCACTTTATTCTTATCCAGCATTCGCTCCGGCTTGTAGGAAAGGTCGGAGAGCGTCGCCGAAGTATCGCGGAGGTTCGCTGTGTGAAGCAGCCGTTTTAACCGGGCGTTCTGCCGGGACAGCCACTGCGCATCCACAATCATAGCGAGGCGTTCTTCGAAGCTCAGCTCATTCATCGCGCCGGTTTCGAGCTGGCGGCGGTATTCGGCAACCATAGCTGCCTGCTTCATGGCCTGAAGCTTCTCCAGAGTCTGATTGATCATTTTCTCACCCCCTCTCACTGCCACACGTTGCCGCGCAGATTTTCATGTTCGGGGGTTGGCTTTGCCGAGGGAACGCTGCCGGTATCCCGTCCGTTCTTCAGGATGTTCCGGATGGTGGTGTAGTTGGCGGCATGCATACCGAGCGCCATGGCACAGGCGGCTTCGAGACGCTCATTCCCGTAAGTTTGACTCATCTGGAGGATGCCCATACAGGAACGATACGCCTGTTCTTCGACGGCTTGCTGTTTCAGAAGCCTGTCTATGACGGCGGTGGTGTTTTCTCCGATCTTTTGGGCCCAGTCGGAATATCTACGACCGTCGAAACCGTTGAACTTGACCTGATGCTGGTGGTTGGGCGGCATATGTTCCAAGATGGTCACATAACGGCTTCCGGAATAGCGGTGCTCATGGGTGGCAACTCTGTCGCCGTTTTCATCGAGAATTTCAATGACATTGCCGGATATGCGCAGTGTCACCGTCTGCTTGTACAGGGTGTAGGGAACCGAGTAGTAGAAGCCGTCCCACGCCACGTGGTAGTTGTCCGGCACCCGCCGGTCAATGAACTCGGCGAACTCATAGGGCTGCGCCGGAAGAGGCCGAAGCGCCGGCTTGTCTATCTCAAGAAATACGCTCTCCCGGGAACCCTGTCTCTTTTGAAACGGTTTGGCAGCGAGCTGTCTGACCCGCTTCTTGATGGCTGCGTTGAGTTCCCGGAACGAATAGAACACCTGGCCGCGAAGCCATTCCAGCAGCCAGATCTCCAGCCAGCCCACGCCGGATTCAACAGAACCTTTGTCCCGCGGCTTGCGAATCCGGGCGGGGACGACGGCAACGGCATAGTGCTGTGCAAAACTCCAATATGCCTTGTTGATCTCCGGATCGTAATACCGGGCGCTGGTAACCGCCGTTTTGGTGTTGTCAGGGACAATAATCTTCGGCACGCCGCCATACCACCCCAAGGCATCTACATGGCCTTTGATCCACTTATCCGCCTTCTCATCCGGGAAGGCTTCCACAAACGGGTAGGAGCTGTCTCCAAGCGTCGTGATGAAGAAGTGGGCGGTAAGCAGCTCGCCCGTGGATTCATCCACTACGCAGTCCAGCGTGTCGCCGACCCAGTCCACGAAAAGCTCTCTGCCGGGCTCACGGTTGATGGACATAACCACATTCTTGCCGGCCTCATCCTTCCAGTCCTTGTATCGGCGGCAGAATTGACTGTAGCTCATGGAGCTGGCATAATCCTGCTCCCATATGTAGCGCATGTTTTTGCGGTTGTCTCGGCTTTGGAGGACTTTGTGGATGCCTTCCCACGGCGGGTCTGGTACGCTGGATTTCTTTCCGAAAGAATCCGGATACAGCAGTTCCCGGATTTCATTGTTGGTCATGGTTGTGGCATGGTCATAGTTCAGCCCTGCCTCCGTACAGCGGTGCTGGATCTCGCCCACGGTACTCTTCCCGCATTTAACGCTTTCTGCGATCTCCCGCTGCGTGAGTCCCATCTCCCACAGCCGCAAAATCTCCATAATTCTCATTTTCTCTGTACACCTCATTACCCTGCCCCCTGTACGTTGGTTTTGTCCATTGTACAAGGCGCGGTTTTGGGTGTCACTACGCTGGCCGGATGTCATGCGAACCTTGGCCCGATGTTATGCGATTCCTGGCCGGATCACGCAAAATTACTCAACTTAAAACTTTTTTAGTGTATTTAAACATTTTACCTTTTCCTTTTCTTCTTATATTCATCTATATTATTGGGGAGATTTCTTAATAATATTCTTCCGGATATCGCTTTAAATGGAACTTGCAAGAGCAGAAATTGCCGGTTATAATTTATCAAAACCACACCCATAGGATTGCTCCAGCGGTCATGGCATTTTTGTGCTTTCGCTCATTTTTGAGCATAAGTCTTTTTTAAAATTTGAATAACGATTATTATCCAATTTACACCCGGATATAAAGCAAGACCACACGAAAGCTATTATACTTTCGTGTGGTCTTTACTTATCTTTCCTCTTGAAGGCGCCGCTCAAAAACTTACTTGTTTTC
>DNIT01000191.1:3245-3932 GCA_003489345.1 Pelotomaculum sp.
GCTAAGTTGAACTACCTTCGGAGGGGTGATTTTTATGTTGTCTCTAGTCAAGGAGGAACAGGCCGAGCTTGTGCAGGGTGATATCCGCGTGGGCAGGCTGGGACGGCAGAAGATTTGAGGTGATGGTGATCGTAAGCGCCACGCGGTTGTTTTCCTGAAGGATGTCCAGCAGTTCGCTCGTCGGATCAATATAATATGTGGCGCCGCCGGACAGGGTGTAAGCGATACTGTTTTCGTTTTTATCCAAATTGATCGGGATGGCGGCGCCTCCCTTGACGTAGATGGGCAGGGTGATCGCCGTCGGCACGCCGTTTTTTCTGTAAGAGAAGCTGGCGGTGATCACCTTTCCGGAGCCCAGGCTGGGATCTATCACGGTGAAATAGATGGCGGAGTCTGCCAGGGAATCGGGAGAGTCGGCCAGTATGCTCATATCATCGCCCACATAAAACTTGTCGGTAAGCTCCTCCCCGCTTTTGGGGTCAATGATTTGGATGGTGGGCGGGGTGGTTGCGGTTTGATAGGCGGCAATCATGGTGTTGATAAAAAGCCTCGCTTCATCCAGCGTGACGGAATCGCCGCTGTGTCCGGCGCCGGAATAGGTGACGTTGCCGACGCTGTAGATATAGTAGTCATTGATGACGTCGTTGGGAAGGTTGTCATATTTGCCGCCGGAAAGGCAGTACCATA
>DNIT01000191.1:4100-4391 GCA_003489345.1 Pelotomaculum sp.
ATATTGCTCGTGGGTGGTGGCAATTTGCATGGTCGAAGCCGTATTTTGTGTATTTCCGAAGCCTGCCAGGTTCAGGTCAAAGGGATAGGTGGTAATCTGGCCTTCGTTTACCTGAGAAACCCTTTGGGTGGTTGTCAGCCCGCTGCTGCTGTCAATGCCGGAGTAGCGCCTGAGAGTATACCTGGAAAAACCCTGGACTTCGGGGATTGTGGCTTTGACAGTGGAGCTGCTTACGCTTCCACGGGAAGCAGGCTTATAGGCAATGGAATAGCCGGCCGCGATCAGATCATC
>DNIT01000191.1:4493-4714 GCA_003489345.1 Pelotomaculum sp.
GCCCAGGGCCAGCGGTCCCGCGGCGACGTTAATGCCGTCCCTGTTCGCCGTATTTTTATTCGGAGAGTAGCTGGTGATTCCGTAATATGGATTGGTCACGCCGTAGCGGTCCAGCCCAACCGCATCACGGAGGATGGTATTGAAGTAGTACCCCCAGTTATTGGGAATATAAGAGCTGCTTGTTGTCGGGTAGCCGCTTGAGGTGACAGCGGGAAGATTGG
>DNIT01000191.1:4808-5285 GCA_003489345.1 Pelotomaculum sp.
AAGAGGACGGCTTTTCCGGAGGGGTTGTTGATAAAATCAACCACGGCGTTGGCAGCGGCTCTGTCCAGTTCACCGTAGCAGTCCTCAAACCCGAGGATGAGCATGTCGAATGTGTTGAGGTATTCATTGAGATTGGAATAATGGACGGTTTGGTTTACGCCGTTTTCGTCTTTCCGCGTCACGTTCCCTGAGCTGATCTGGCTCAGCGTGCCCGCTTTTCTGGTTGATATATTCAGATCAAAATCGCTGACCAGATCGAAAAGGTCACGATAGGTGTTGTTGGTGGTCAGGTTCAGACCGCCGCCGTCATCCAGAATCTGGAGGATATAGATGGTCTTTGCCGTACCGCTGATGTGGGTGTAGTTATGTTCGGAGGCGTGAACCCGGGACTGGGTGGTTTTGACGACCTCCAGCTGCCAGGGGATGATGCCCACGTATTCGTCGGGCATCGTTCTGGTCACGGTATAGGTCACGCCC
>DNIT01000189.1:0-240 GCA_003489345.1 Pelotomaculum sp.
CCATTGCTCTTTTAAACCTCCTTACACATTCACAACCATTAATTTACATGATTTTAAATTATTCCCACACCGGTTTAAACTTATACCATACTGTGGAAAACGATAATTAATTCTGCGTTATGAGTAAAAATCCTCCCCGCACAAAAAAATAAAGGCGAGTGATGACCATCACCCGCCCTGTTATCTGCGTGGTAGCGGCGCAGGGACTTGAACCCCGGACACCACGGGTATGAACCGTGT
>DNIT01000189.1:490-2965 GCA_003489345.1 Pelotomaculum sp.
CCTTACCAAGGATGCGCTCTACCTACTGAGCTATAGCGGCATTATAAAAGGCTCCCTGAACGCGGCAACTTACCGGCCTCGCAAAATATAGAGTAGCATATCATCGCGACGTTTGTCAAGCAAGGTTTCTCTGGGTATTTTGCCTCGAGTCTGGCGACAGTTTCGCATCTGACGGGTCACCCGCAGAAGAAGCCTAACAATGCAGCGAACCCGTGACATTATCAAGAGTTGTCGGCACGGTATCCCTGGAGAATTAAACGCAGCTATGTGACTGGCGTTTCCGGACCAGGGAACCTGAAAAAAAAGATGGAGCCGCCCGGGCCGGTCTCAATCTTTATCGTCGCCCCGTGGCGCGCGGCAATACTGTAACAAACCGCCAAACCCAGCCCGGTGCCCTGTTCCTTGGTGGTGAAAAACGGATTGCCGATTTTCTCAATGATATCAGGCCTTATTCCCGTGCCCTGATCCTGGACCGACAGGACCACCTCATTGTCCTCAGTAAAAGTCCTTATAGTCAGGCAGCCCCCCGGGGACATTGCCTCCAGCCCGTTGCGCACCAGGTTTAAAATAACCTGGCGTATTTCTTTTTCATCGAAGGGCAAATCCGGAATATCTCCGAGTTCAATCCCGGCATACTTGTCCTGGATCAGCGCGCCCGCAAGAATTAACGGGAAAACGGCTTCTAAAATTGCGTTCAGGCTCTGCACCTTAAAGAGTACCGCCCTGTCCTTGGCCAGTGAGAGAAATTCCTGAATAATTGAATTGGCCCGGTCCAGTTCCTCAATCATCAAATCAAGGTACTCTTTATATTTGAAACACTCCGGCTTGCCTCCCAAAACCTGTAAAAGACCCCGTACCGACGTCATCGGGTTTCTGATTTCGTGGCCGAAGCTGGCGGCCATTTCGCCCACCAGGTGGAGCCGGTCCAGGCGGACCATTTCCCTTTCCACTTGCCTTCGCCTGGTAATATCCCTGACGATAGCCACCGCGCTTTCTTTCCCCCCGATGACAGCCCGTTTCAGGCTTACTTCAACCGACAAGGATGCCCCGTCGCTATCTCTGAGCACACTCTCAAAAAGCAGCGGTTCCCCTTTGGCGGCCTCCGCCATCCACTTTGCCACACAATCCCGGGCGTACTGCGGCAGGTTGATGAGCTGACCTTGAAGCTCCGGGCTGCTCTCCGGTGGCTTGCAGCCAAACAGCTGACAAGCTTTTTGGTTGACGTCGGTAACGACGCCGGTATGCAGATCATGCACCAGAATGGCGTCATCGGCCCCGTCGAATATTGCCCGGTAGTTGGCCTCCGAGATGCGGAGGGCGTCTTCGGAGCGCTTACGGTGAACAGCAATGGCGTAGAGATCCGCCAGGCGCTCGATCAGTGCCAGATCCTGCTCCCTGTAATCATGGGGTGAATTGGCCAGAGTGACGAGTCCAACCAGCGTTTCGTTGAAAATAGCCGGGGCGGCGATTACACGGTCGATGGGGATATGGCCGGGAGGCGTTCCCGCTGAACGAGGGTCTTGAGCAGGGGCGTTGGTCAGCAGTGGCTTTTTGTTCCGGACGACCCACCCACCCAAATCACCAAACCGCTTGTAGACAATGTCCTTGTCTTTAACCTGACACTTATCCCAGATATCCCTGGTCATGGTACAACAAACGAGATAACCCGTCTCAGGCTCAATATAGCCGACGTAACCGTACTTGCTGCCAGTAAGTCGCTTGGCATGCTCCAGCACCAGGATGGAAATATCCTCAATCGCGGCCGGGGACAGAAGCTTGCGTGAGAGTTCGGTGATAGCCAGGCTTATCTCCAGCTGCCGTGAGAGGGCTTCCTCCACCTGCCGGCGCTTTACTATTTCCAGCGCAAGCTGCCGGTTGAGCTTTTTATACCGGGCCGTACGATCGGGCCCCGCTTGCTCAAGCCCGGCCCGGCCACGTTGTAGTTCACCATCCGGCTGCTTGAGCCTGGTAATGTCGCGCACAATTATTTCCAACATGTATCCTTTGGCGGTCATGATGGGAAAAGCCGTCATCTGGATAATCCTGCACATTCCGTCGGGCCGCTGAATGGCTGCTTCCACCGCGGCCGGGGATTGCCCGGTTTCCAGTATCTGTAAGGTATTTGCTTTAAGCCTTTCGTATAAGACCGTTGTTCTGGCCTTGTTTGATAATAATTGGAAATAAACATCCCAGCAAGGGCGTCCCACTACCTCGCTGCGCTTTAGCCCTGTAACATGTTCCAAACTGCTGTTCCATTCGAGAACCCCCCCCTGCTCATCGGCAAAAGCAATTCCGTCAAATGACTGTTTCAGGATAAAGCTGTGCATACTTTGGTTGTTCAAGGCGTCCTCCGATATTTTGGCAAAATATTTCCTTATCTAGGTAAATTCAGCAAAAAACCGGAAACTCCTTTGTTTTTGTGTAAAATTTCATAAATAAAGGAAGCAAAGGAAGGAAGCAGGGAAGCAGGGGGAC
>DNIT01000189.1:3132-5620 GCA_003489345.1 Pelotomaculum sp.
AGAACCGTCCCCCTGCTTCCCTGCTTCCTAGCAGGCGTGGTTTTAACCGCCTCGACAAGAGGCGCCGGTTCGGAGTTCGCCGTTGAGGAAATCCCTGGCAACCTGTTCTGCATCACCGGAGGCTCTGGTGATAATCCGTATGCCGTTGTAAAAAAACAATTCTACCAGCGGGCGGCTAATCACATTAACGATAACAACCTCCACTCCTTCGTCCTGAAATATACCGACCAGGTCTCCCGGAGCAGTTTCGCCGGCGAGAATTTTTTTGCCGGTGATCGTACCGTTCTCCGCTTCAATAATGATAAACTCACCATTTCTTCCAAAATATTTATCCACCATCCCATTGAGGTAAGGCATCGCAATTTTCATCTTCTTTGACTCCCTCATGCATCGACTTCTGCTTTACTCAGTTACCTGCCAGTCCTTTTGGGCGCAGGCCGGGCAAACAGTGCGCCGGCAGCAGACTGTTCCCACCCATTGATGACCGCAACGGCGGCACTCCAGTTTGCGTTGGGCCAATTTAAAGCTGCCTCCGGTTACTTTTAAAACTGCTCCCTTAATCAGAGCAACTGCAATTTTTTTTCTGGCCGAGGCCAGGATGCGATGAAAGGTAGGCCGCGAGACCAACATCTTTTCGGCGCATTCTTCATGTTCCAGCTCCAGTAAATCTCTAAGCCGGATAGCCTCAATTTCTTCCACCGAAATAATAACCTCATCAAGTTCCGGACCCGGTATTCCCGCAGGCTTAAAGCAGGTAACCATGGGGAACTGCTCCACTCTCCTGCATTTTGGCGGTCTGGGCATGCGATCACCTCTGCACTTTTAATAAATGATATTATAATTCTCAATTTTCCCCCATCATACTGCGCTGAAAGGTGCAGGTCAACAGCCTACTTGCCGGGGCGGTTTCACATGAATAATTATATAGATAATATTGAACAGATGTCAATAATCAACAAAACTCTGTAAATACTTACAATAATTGAAAGAAAAAATATTATTTAATGGATTTTTAATAAATTGGTGGTAGGCTTGTTTTAAAATGCTGCTGGAGGGATTGGTTTGATTAATTCGCTTATTTTAATTATCCTTGTCGTAGCGTTAATCAGTATTTTGGGAACGATCATGTGAAATATTGCAATAAAAGCTCAACACCAAGCGCCCCAATCCTTTGGGAAGCTTGGTGTCGATCTTAAAGAGGATGATATAGCCGGCTCCTGTGGAGATAGCTCCTTCTTAGTAAAAATTGCTTTCAGCGCTTTCTTAGCAATTCCCAAATTCGCGGATCCTCCAGACCCAGCCTCCATACAACGATACCTATTATCCCTTCTTGAAAAGCGATAGTAAGTTTTGCTGCAAAGCTCCGCACATCCTCAAACCATACTACATGGTTTACGCCATTTTCCGTGTAAGTGTAGGTTGATTCCTGCGCTTCATCATCGTACCGGACGGCAACCCCACGGCGGGATGCGGTGGTAATGGCTTCTTCGAAGGACAGCTCTCTGGGAAGCTCCGTACCTGTGGACCAATCACGACCGTACACTGGCATGCCCAGGCGGATCTTTTCCCGGGGTATAACGGACAAGGCATAGGACAGCGTCTGCCGTACAAAGCCGGCAGACGCAATGGGTCCCGGCTGCGTGACATGTTCATCGTAGGCCATGATATATATCTGGTCGCTGTACCTGGCCAGGTCAGGGTAGCTGTAAGCCCCTGAAAAAGGGTGTGCCGGGTTATCCTGCAGCTCAGCGGGAACAGATATGGTAACCAGCAGCCTATACGGTTTTAATGCCCCATAAAGCTCTGCCATAAACATAGTTAAATATGGTCTGTCTTCCGGTGGTACGAATTCAAAATCTATATTTACCCCAATAAACCTTCTACTAATAAGCATATTTAAAATATTGGCTACAAGAGTCTGACGCAGACTCTCAGTGGTCAACAATTTGTGAATGGCACCGGCAAAATTATAAACCAGAGCCACTACAGGCAAGCCTAGCTGCTGTAATGTTACCAGGGTATCGGGGTCGGATTGGTCAACCAGGGTGCCTTGCTCTGTGGCTCCAATCCAGTAGGGGACAAGAAAAGTAATATCTTTACCGTGCACCTGCAGAGCAACCAGCGCCCAGGGATCTGTAACGTAATACCAGTTGTTTTCAAAATAAAACTGCTGTCTTAACATAGCCGACCTTTCCTTTGCCACAAGATGTTTTGCATGTTCAGCATATCTCTTTTCCCCATAATACACATTAGTGGCAAGGATTGACACAAGGGCTATGTCCGGGAAATCAAAAAACCCCGCAATTTCTTGCGAGGATTGATTTCTTTGTTTAAAGGGACAAAGTTTAATACAAAATGGCGTTATTCCATTGGCAGCCCTCTTCCAAAAACAATATTACGAATGTGATCTTGCTGACTCGCAATCATTTATAAGAGAAAGCAGTATCCTGTTGAATTGCTCCGGCTGATCCAGATTTGCCACATGGCC
>DNIT01000155.1:0-6294 GCA_003489345.1 Pelotomaculum sp.
CCGCTTTCTTCTCTTCTGACTGCCACTACTAATTCCAATGTGGCACAACAAACAAACCGGGTCTTGGACAACGCTTTTTCTTGCCGGCCGCTTCCCCCCTTTGTCTTTGATTCAACGCCAGGGGCTTTAATCAACCAGTTACCTATTCCCCCAGTGGTTAGAAGATCAGAGGTTGCCGTCCTTTTCTGTTTTACTACTTATATATATAGAGGCCTCTCCGACCCTGAAACCGTCCTCTGTGCACCGCCAATCAATTACTGTTATCGATTTCACCGGAATGGCCTTTTAATATAGTAGCCAATATACCAATTTAATGCATATTTATAGACTATAGTATGATAACAAGTTTTATTATAGATCATAGTAGTATGCTTAAAAAAAATCTCTGTCGCATACTATAGCAGTATGCTTAAAAGATCCACCACTAATTGCCTACTACTGTCCGCCATGCAGTTCTTGAAGTATTTCCTGCAAAAATCTCTCTTCTGCCTCACGGAAATAAATTAAATTTTTAATAACTTCCTTTTTCTTATATGGCATCTCAATCCCGGCCGAAAAGTTTTCTTTCATTCTTTTTATGTTGGCTCTAACCAAAGAAAGCCTTTTGGTTAAACAATTGATCATTTCCTCAGGGGTTAAAATATCGGAGGTTTCCAAGCCAACGTTTAAGTCAAGGTAGTACCATTCGAGATTGGAAAGCAGCCTTTTAGAAGCTTCAGCCAGAGCTACTCTGCCGGAATCTGTAATATAATACCTTTTTCTGTCCGGCATCCTGCCCTCTTTTTCTTTTTGTGAATAAACCAGTTCTTTTTCTTCCAGCCTCTTTAGCACCTGATATATAGAGGCTACTCCGACCCTGACCCATCTTCTCATATCCCGGCACTCGATTGTTTTGTCAATTTCGTAGGCGTAAGAAGGTTTTTCACTTACAATACTGAGCAGAATGACCTCAATGTTCGACAATATTTGCACCATTATTTCACACAACCTATTATAGTCTATAGTAGCATGTACAAAAACGCACAAGTATCCTTAAAAACATCCTTAGAAATTAATTATTTTTATTATATTATATAGTAGCCTGTAAAAAAAATAAATAGCTATTAAAGAATTATATCTACGTAATAATGGGAAGGGTTTTGAGATAATAAATAGATTTCATGTTAATTAATGTAAAGGTACACTTACCATATCCGTAGCCAAATCCGGTCAGAATCCTCGCTGGAGCAATTTTACCGGCCTACTCCGGGTGCCGATTAATTTTTCATCACCCTAAAAATAAGAGTCCGGCATACGAAGCGATACGCAGGATGTGGGTGAATCTTTCGCACAAATGCAACATCGGATGCTATAAGTCCGGCGCTAACGCGCAGTTGCAATTGAAACCGCACCTGCATATTTTCATGCTGCGTGATGACGCGATCAGTGGCGTACCTCCCCCCAATAAGGCTGAAAAAAGAAGGTTTGTTTTGAAAAGCAGCAGCATTTATTTAGATATTATATTATCATTTATTTAGATATTATATTATTAGGAAGGAATAATATTCTTTATAAAAAAAGGGGAATTTAAGGATTCATCGTATTATTATAATTTGCAGTTGCATTTTAATAATTAAATATACGGTAGGGAGGACACGAATTTGTTAGTGCATGAACTGGCCCGGCAGGGCTCTGACGAAAGAATTGCACTCTACGAGAAAGACGCTAAATACAGCTACGCCCAACTTAAAAAAAAGGTGGACCAATACCGGAATTTCTTATATGCCCAGGGAATACATCCAACTGATAACGTAGGTCTGTTCGCCAAAAACTCCGCCGGTTTTATCTTCAGCTATCTTGCCGTGGCCAGCCTGGGAGGAGTTGTTGTGCCTCTGAACACCATGTTAACCGGCAGGGAAACCTCCTTTATACTCGCTGACTCCCAGGCCAGGTACATACTGACTGATAAGGAGCTTCAACTAAACCCAGGAGATATTGTCTCACCTCCCACGCAAATCCTGATTCAAAATATTAATGAAGAAACGAGCCGCGTCTCTTACCCTGCTGCGCCGGTCATCCCCATGCCGGAAACCGACCCCTGCGTTATACTCTACACCTCCGGCACTACGGGCCGTCCCAAGGGAGCCCTGCTATCCCATCGCAACCTGATTACCAATGCCGATGCGTTTTCAAAAGTCACAGAAGCTGCCGCCAGTGATAATACTCTGTGCGTTCTGCCGATGTTCCACAGTTTCGCCTGGACCTGCTGTGTCACCACGGCCCTCTATAATGCAGCTTCGATTACCATCGTTGAAACTTTTTCCCCCAAAGAGGTTATCCAGACGATCAGGGAGATGGGTGTTACCGTAGTAATGGGAGTCCCCGCCATGTACAATTATTATGCCTCCTTGGCAACACCTGCCGACCTGGCCGCTGTCCGCCTATTCGCCGCGGGCGGAGCTTCCCTGCCGCTGGAAATTTTAAACAGCTTTTACATCAAAACCGGTAAAAAAGTTATTGAGGGTTATGGACTGTCCGAGGCATCCCCTGCCGTTGCTTTCAACCCTTTGGGCGCAACGAAACCAGGCTCAATCGGATTGCCCGTTCCGGGCGTTGGGGTAAAAATAATTACAGGTGACGGCAGGGAAACAGCGACGGGAGAAATTGGAGAAATAATCGTTAAGGGCCCAAACGTGATGCTGGGGTACTATGGCCTGCCCGGCGAGACCGAGGAGGCACTTCGTGACGGGTGGCTTTACACCGGTGATCTGGCTTATAAGGATGAAGATGGTTATATTTTTATAGTTGACCGCAAAAAAGACATGGTGATTGTCAGCGGCTTAAATGTTTATCCCCGAGAAGTTGAAGAGATACTCTACCAGCACCCCGTCGTGCAAGAGGCTGCGGTCATAGGGGTACCGGATAAAAAACGCGGGGAAACGGTGCGCGCATTTATTGTTCCCAAAGAGGGAATACCATTAAATAAAAAGGAACTGCTAAGCTTTCTAAAAAAGAACCTGGCCTCCTATAAGCTACCAAGGGAAATTATTGAAATTGGCGCAATGCCGAAAACAGCAACCGGTAAAATCTCAAAGAAGGATCTCAGACAGCTTTATAACAATCTAAATGATACAGAAAGTTAAGGGACTACAGATTATATGTAGAAGAGTTCTGCAGCGCATGCCCGGCATCTACGCTTATAGTATACAGGCCGTCCCACAGTAAATGCAGGGCTGAATTCAATCTGCACAAATACCACATTGGCTGCCGTAAGTGCGGTGCTGGGGCGCCGGTGTGCGATTGAAACCGCACCTGCATATTTTCATGCTGCATGGCACCGCCATAGCGGCGTGTGCAACTTCGCAGCGATGGGGGCTATTTTTATCAACCGCCGGCAGTTGATTATCTAACTAACTATAGGAGTAGCACTTTCGTCAAATGGGTTTGTCCTTAATGCAAATGAGAAAAGATAGGGATAGTTTTTCTTCAAATACTGCATATAATACAGCCACTGAACCACCAGTTGGCTGTACGCCCGGCTGATATCACTGGCAATATGCTGCAGATCTGAATCGGGAAGGCTGTTCAGATCCTTGCGCCGGTTCAGTTCTTCTGTCAGATGAAATACCGCGCGTAGAAGTTCGCTAAAGGACTCGTGCTCCAGCAGCACAGGGTTTTCGAGAAGCCTTAACAAAAAATCTCTTTTTCCCCTGAGCCATCGGCAGAGATCTTTGAGAACGATTTGCCGCGTCTCAACCTGGTAATTGTAACTTTTTAGCTCATGAATGATTGAGGCAAATTCTTTATCTGACCAGTTCTCCCTGACAATAAGACGTTTCCTGATTTGCTCAAGCCACGGGTCTTGGTTTGAAAAGTAGACAAGCAGTTCAGTCCCCGCCTCGTCAAAAAAGGTACCTATGACCATATTCAGTTTTTCAAGCCTTTCCCGTTTCAATTTTATTGTGAGTAGTTTATTTAGGATAAGTGTTACCAGCAATACATTTATCGGGAGAAAGCCGAGAGAATTAAACACGTAATGATAGGTATTATCGCGATCTCCTAATACGATAAATTTAAGCAGGTATACAACCAGCGACAAAAAAACGAGAGAAATCCCCAGCTTAATTTCCCAGCTTAATAGTTTCATACTTCCCCCTTTTTGCTTTCTCGTCCAAACCCTTAAAAAACCAATTCGACGAAAATCCACCAAAACCTCCCACTTGGTTATTATATGGTTGTCAAACATCTCCTGCCTTCCCAACAAGGATACACATACTTGCAAAAACCAATTTGTATACTTGTAAAAGTCAAGTTTTCAAACTGACTATTAGAGAGTCACATAAATGCATGTCGCCTTTAATAGTAAATAAGCTACAAGTTTCTACAAATTACAGAAATTCATATTTGGGAGATTCAATATTGGTACTTCAGAAATATCGTTTTTACAAAAAGGTGCTTCGATTTCACCTATAGAACAGGAAAAAGAATAGACAGCACACCGTCAGCATTAAGCTTTCTTGAGGATACCTATAGATAAAAGTATAATTTATAATCAAATATTGTTCATATTCATAAACATTGACAGGTATATCATAAATAAGTTATAATCACATCATACCAACAAAGGGAGGTGTATCTAGTTGGCCTTTGAAATTTATAAACCGCGTGGAGAAAAAGTAGGGAAATTGCCCCTTGTTTCGCTTTCAAAGAATTCTATAGTCCTTAACAAAACTGCTCGTGAAAAGCTCAAAGCTGAGAATGTAGAACTGGCATTTGACCGAGAAACCAATACCATCAGGATTAGAGCTTCGAAGGACGGGCAAATTGTAAAGAAAACTAAGGTCTTTGCGCGAGGCTTTTTCAATCATTTTAGTCTCAATAAAAAAGGAAAATTCACTGCCAGGCATGAAGAGGAGGAAAATGCTCTTTATGTTAACCTGGGTTAATATATTTTTTGCTATCGGATAGGATATTGCTGATACTGTTTCAATAGTTCATTTAATGCTTTTGAAGCTTGTTTTTAGCATATATGCAGTAAATTCAGCCTCCAGACACCTGGAGGTCTTTTTGCCTGCATTTGCGCTTTTGTCGAATTAGTTGCAATTGATGTCGACAGCCTGTATTTAGCATATTTTAGACTTTTAGTAATATCCAAAAAAATTCTCATGTCAATTATATCTCGCCTTAATATTCGGGCCTGAGAAAAATGGCATAGATCGCCATCGCCAGGACCAGCACCGCCAATACAAAAACGCCTACCCCTCCCCGCCGGTAGCCTTTTTGCATGGCCCACCGGCCGTAGGTATAGGTATAGTAAGCTACCAACAAGGGAGTAATCAGAAGCACCCATTTTTCCATTATTCAACCCCCGAGGTTGGTTTCGTTTCCAATTGCAGTCCTGTCCTACGGATTTTACTGTGTACAGTCACATTAATACTAGCCTCGGGATACCTGTCAAGCCACTGGAACTCCCTCCAGGATCGTATCGTCCAGAACTTTCGCTTAACCTGTCGCCCGAAGCCGAAAATATCAGCCCCAAATTCCTCCTGGGTACGCCTGATTAGGTTCTGTAAAGCCTCCTGGAGCTGCCGGGAATAATACTCTTCTAAAAGTGCCTTATTGGCAGGTTCCTCGTAATTGTATCCGCTCGCAATTGAGATGATCTCCGGCTCGTTATAAATATCCACGTCAATCGCGACGTTTCCCTCCGGATCTATACTCGTCGTGTATCTCGGAGGCCTGGCCTGACGTACCAGCAAACCCATAGGGGCGTTGGGGTCGCTCGGGTCCGGCATGCCTGTAATACCGCTCTTGATAAGGCCTCTTAGAATCAGGTAGTAACGTGTCTCCTGGCCGTTTAAGACTCCGACCATTTTGTCCTCCTTAAATACCGCGCTGCCGATAACCTGGGCCTTGCTTGCCCCAGCAATCGGAACCTCTCCTGCAACATACTGACCGGAAGTCGCCGTCCCGTCCCGGCCAATACCGGCCTTGGCCGACTCAAGCCCGCCTTCGTGGAGGGCAACCAGGGGCATAGTGGCGTGAATGGACTCAGACTTGGTATCACTGTAAAATTCATTGAACTGTGTGATATAGTAGAAACCGGTTTCCCTGGACATCAAGTTGAGCAGCTCAATTTGTTTGGTCGGACTGAGTTCCAGCGGGGGGGTGTTTTTTTCGATAAAATCCTTGGCCTTGCCGCGACAGATAAAAATCTGAGCGGTACCACGCAGTTCCCGATAGCGGTTAAGCGGGTATATCCACTTGCCAAGGCCTTCCCTGGCCAGTTCCTCCGAGAAAATAAATGCCTTTGTA
>DNIT01000155.1:6413-8262 GCA_003489345.1 Pelotomaculum sp.
TGTATGCAGGAAAGACACCCGCCGGTCAACGGTTGTGTTCAATAGGTCTATGGAGGCAAGGGGCGCGTAGCTTTCCACGCTGTAGATCAGTGTGCCGCCACCTTCTCCGCCACCGCTACCGCCTCCATTGCCGCCCCCCCCGCCTGAGATGCCCGCGATAACCTTGGGGTTGGCAATCGTGACTGTGATAACCAGGTTCTCCTTTTCCCCTTTGTCAAATCCCAAAGCCAGCACATAAGCCATTTCGTCGGTTTCCCGGCTACCCCAGCAGCCCGAAAGAGCCAGCAGACCCAGGGCAAAAATCAAAAAAGCGCAGGCTCTAGCCTTCCTCACGAGGACCCCTCCTCAGGCGGAACACCGCCAGAATCATTAACGGCACCAGGTAATTGGGTACGAGAGCGTAAGGCCTCAGCCAGTCAGTGTCCAGTTTGACCACACTCGGAAGGTCGGGTGGCAAAAGGCTCAGTATAAACATGATTATAATCAGCGGCCAGAGCAGCGGACGGTAGTCGGGCAGTTTCAGAGTCCGGGTCAAGGCAACGGCGCCTCCGTAAAGGGTAACCGCAATTTTAATGAAAGCCACAATACTCCAGATGATCACAAATACCGACTCCACTCTTTGGAGAAAACGTCCGATATAGATATTGCGCGCCAACCTGTAAAAAGGCAAGGTATTTTCCGCCATGGTACCCCAGTGGAAAGTCAAGTTTATCACCAGCAGGATAATTATCAATGAACCAAAGCCTAACAACATGGAGCGGTAGCCAATCAACCGGAGCTGCTCAACCCCCCCCAAGGACTGGATAAGTACTGCTGCAAAAATAATTTCCGTTATACCAGCGGTGCTGAACGTACCCAAGCCAAAAACCTCGAGCGGACCGTGTCCGAAGAAAGGGAACACGCCGTTGATATCCCACTGCGGAATCAAAGCCAGCAGCAGGAGCAGGATACCGCCAAAAATATAAGGATAAGACAGGCGGGCGGTACGGGCTAAAGCCTCAAGGCCCAGGTACGCGCCCAGCACTCCCATACCAAGGTAGGCGATATTGATGATGCTGATGGGCACGCTGGGCAGGGCGGCAATAATGAGAGCCTCTGAAAATTCCCTGGCAAATAAGGCGCCCACGGCTATGAAAAAAAATACCGTGACGAGGTTGAGCAATACGCCTACAACCGGGCCGAAAGCCTGCTCTGTGATTTCGATGATGCTCTGTCCCGGGTTTTTTCTGAGTACAAGATACATCACATAAAAACCAACCAGAGCTACCACCAGCCCGCCTAAAGGCGTCATCCAGGCGGCCGTAGCGCCGATTTCGGTCAATAGCCTGGGGTAGGGCAGAAAAATTCGGGCAATATTGGATATGGCCAGGAGGATGATTGCCTCAGCCGGGCCGAAGGACCCCGATTTAATCATTTTTCCCACCACTCTCGTCCTTAATCCATCCCCTGGAAACCTGCGGCTGGCGGGTTATATCCTGCGGATTGATATAGTCCGGCCGCTTTTCATGAAAGAACTGCGGCAGCCGGTACACTACATCGACACCGCCGACGGTGCGGGGGCCGACGGGCGCCAGGTAGGGAACACCGAAAGACTTGAGGTTGGCAGTCAGCACCATCTGGCTGAAAATACCGATGGCGATGCCGAAAAAGCCCAGTGATACCCCCAGGATGATATACATAAAACTGTAAATTCTCATGGCAAAGGACAGGGAATAGTCGGGGATGGCGAAGGAGGCCAGCCCGGTGATGGCAACCAGGATAACCAGGAACGGGCTGACGATGTTAGCCTGCACCGCGGCCTGTCCCAGAATGAGAGCGCCCACGATCCCGATCGTGCCGCCTATTACCC
>DNIT01000155.1:8390-12095 GCA_003489345.1 Pelotomaculum sp.
ATTACCCCGGGCAGGCGGATCCCGGCCTCGCGAATCAACTCAAAGGAGATCCCCATTAGCAAGACCTCTACCACTGAGGGAAAGGGAACCTTCTCCCGGTTCCCGGCGATGGCCAGCAGCAGTTCCGTCGGGATCATCTCATGGTGAAACAAAACAACGGACAGGTAGATCCCCGGCGATAAAAATGAAACCAGGAAGGCCAGCGCCCGGAGAAAGCGCAGGTAGGTGCCGTACTGCCAGCGGATATAGGATTCCTCACCGGTATGGAGCTGCTCATACAACGTGGTGGGCACCACCAGGACAAAGGGGCTGCCGTCTACAATGATGGCCACCCGGCCTTCGACAATCTTTGCCGCCACCCGATCGGGACGCTCCGTGGCAAGGATGGTTGGGTTCAAATTATAGGGGTGATCTTCGATAAGTTCCGAAAGGATGCCGCTCTCAGCAATGTAGTCGGTCTTGATACTATCCAGCCGCCGCTTTACCTCCGCCACCAGGTCAGGATTGGCCAGGTGGCGCAGGTACATTATGGCCACAAGTGTTTTGGTGCGCTCCCCCAGGATCAGCATTTCAGTGGTGAGTTGTTCGTTTCTAATAGTCTTTCTGAGCAGAGCCGTGTTGGTGCGCAGGGTTTCGGTAAAGGCTTCCTGCGGACCGCGCACTACCTGCTCACTTTGTGGCCTTTCCACGCCGCGGTGTTCCCATCCCTTAGTTTCAATCAGCAGCGCTTTGGTGGAGCCTTCCAGAAAAATGGCCGTGTCCCCCATATTGACCGCGGTGAGGACATCGCTGAAAAGATTTTTTAGCGCAACCTGGTTTCCCGGCAGCAGGTGATCTCTAACAAGATATACCAGCCCGTTCTTATCCTTCGGGAGCGGCTTTTCGGCAAAAAGCATCAAAGCCTGAAAAAGCAAATCCTGGATCGCCTTGTCGGTCAGGCCGTCGATAAAAACAGCGAAGCAGTTCGTCTCCGCATCCGTGCCAATTGCAAATTCCCTGATCACAAGATCCTTATTCTTAGGTAATCCGTACAGCTGGCTGATGATTTTTTTATTGTGGCTTAAAGAAGCCTGTATCGCGTCCGGCTCCCCTTCCGCTTGGCCTTCCTCCTGCCGGCTCCTCCCCGACCGGGAGGTCTTCTTAATGGCCTTCCTGGCGGAAGGCTTTTCACCCTGAGCCGGCTGATTTTCATTCTGGGGCTGCTTATTTTGATCATCCACAGTCTCTTTGAGAATAAAACCTTCCCGATCAGGGTTCTCTTTATAAGAGATAAACTCGAGAAGCTTTTTCGTATTGATCATGCTACACCCTTTCAGCCGCTTGTGATAAAGATTATTATATCCAGGCCTAGCGGTTGTATCCATGCAGCATGCGCCAGACGAATACAAAAACCCCAACATGAGAAAATCAGAACCTATTAAAATCAGTTGCTTATTCCAGCATACTGTCAACCTATGGTAGCACTGACACGCAAACATTGCTGTACATCATTTACTTTGGCCCTTGCTCCAGAATGGACACCATGACCACTGCTAGAACGGTGATCACAAAAGCTGCTAACGAGTCTACCGGAGTAAGACGCTTGCTTGTACAGCCGCCAGCAAAACTTCGAACTGGCTATCGCAGTAGCCGTGGCGGTATTCGGCATAACTCCGGCCAGGTTTTTGCGACAGTTCCCCGGCCTCTCCTTGAAGTGCCGGTGATGATGGATTGGTCAATATTGCCCTTGGTTTTCAAAGAAATATTTTTTAACACAAATAAACCGGGGGTTGGCGAACCAGCTCCCGGTTTTCATCAATGATATTTCAAAACTGTTTCATAAAAATCCTCTCACTTAATAACCATTACGTATTCAATCCTTGGATCGGCCGTACCCTGTAAAGTGCATTTTTCTTCCTTAAGCTTTTTAATATAATCGATAATATCGCTTGTGATGATTTCTCCCATGCTGACCAGGGGAATCCCCGGCGGGTAAACCATAATCATTTCCCCCGACACCTCACCGGCGCTCTGCTCAAGAGCTACAGGCTTTTTATTTCTATAGAAGGCTTCTCTCGGAGGCATGGTCACAACCGGGTTAAACCGAATTGATTGAATTTTGTTGATTCTTCTGCCCTGCGCATGCCTGGAGATATCCGCAAGCGCGTGGATAAAGGCCTCCAGGTACTTTCTTTGCTCACCCAAACCTGTTATAGCCAGAATATTGTACATATCGGCCAATTCTATCAGGATATTGTAATCCCTGGCCAGCAGCTCTTCCACCTCGTAACCGGTCAAGCCCAGCTGCTGCACGTTAACAAGAAGTTTTGTTTCATCAAGGTAGAATGGCCCGTTATTGGCAAAATACTGGCAGGTCGGCGCGAACATACCTTCAATCCCGTTGATTTCTTCCCTGGCCCAGTTCAGCATTTCCAAAAGGCGGCCGAGGATCTCTTCGCCTCTGGTAGCCAGCTGCTTCCTGGCTACGTCCATGGAGCAGAGCAAAACATAGGACGGGCTGGAGGAATAGGTCAGGTTGAGGACCTGCCTGACGTAGCTGGCATTGAAATAGTCCGACTTATTTAATAACAGCACCGAGCTTTGGGTCATCGAACCACCAGTTTTGTGCAGGCTTGCCGCGCTCATGTCGGCGCCTGCCTGCATAGCGGAAACGGGGAAACCTTGATGGAAATGCATGTGCGTTCCGTGCGCTTCATCTACCAGAACCGGCATTCCGTGCTGGTGGACCACTTCAACAATCTGGTTGAGATGTCCGGTAATTCCATAATAAGAGGGGTTGATGGTCAATACAGCGCTGGCACCAGGATTCTTTTGTATGGCCGAAGCCAGGTTTGACTCCGTTATGCCCAGGACAATACCGAGGTTCTGGTCGATCTCCGGCTGTACATATACCGGTTCAGCGCCGCTTAAGATCAACCCGTTGAAGATAGACTTATGGGCGTTCCTGGGTAGGATAATCTGGGCGCCGGGTTTGCAGGCGCTCATAATCATGGTCTGAACCCCGGATGTCGTCCCGTTAATCAGAAAATATGCGTCAGAGGCCCCAAACGCCTCCGCCAAAAGGGCTTCGGACTCCAGAATAACCCTGGTGGGGTCCCAAATTAAATCAATACCCCTGGTCTGGTTGAGGTCCATTCTCAGGACATTTTCACCTACAAAATCCCTGTACTCGGACAAGCCGTGGCCATGCTTATGACCTGGTATCTGTAAAGGAACAGAATTTCTCTTAACATGATATTTTACCGCCTCAAACAGAGGGGTTCTGTTCTGGTCCAATAACACTTATCCCCTTCCATTATTGCTGCCTAAAGTCTTATGGTCCATTCATCCATATTTTCTTCTGACACCAAAACCACGATTGGTGTCTGCTGGTCATCATTTCCATGCGGGTTGTCCTTAAGGTAGCTACTGAGCATCTCCCGGTCAACCCCATCTGTTGCCGCCAGAATGTCAACTTTCCCAATATCGTTCACATCAGCAATAACCGCCTCAACGCCGGTAGCTGCTTTAATCCTGTCCACTACCCCTTGCGGATCCTTGGGACCCATTACGATATGCCGGTCAAAGGGCCACATGGTGCCGGCAAAATCGTCAATCTGGGCCAACTGACGCCCCGCAACACGGTAGAAATCGCCTCTTCGCCCAATCAACCGGCCCAGCCCGGCAGCCGCCACACCCAGTAAGAAGCGCCCGATACCTGCTTCC
>DNIT01000155.1:12198-13352 GCA_003489345.1 Pelotomaculum sp.
ACCTGCATGGAGTGCGGGGCGGCCAGGCTTCCTTCTTTGCCTGGAAAACGGCACATAAAATGCGCCAGCAACCCCGGTTTTACCGTCTCGTGCAGAATGGCCCGACCCTGGCTGATAGCTACCACACTCTCTGCCACAACGATAATATCGCCCGGCGCCGCTATTTCTCCGGTGTATTTTACAACTACGTCTACGATATCGTCTTTCTCGGTTATAATATGAGTCCTGATGGATATCCTGCCGGCTATCATTCAACTCACCTTCAAATCAGACTGCCTAACGGCAAAATAATTTCTAATCCCGTTAAAAATACCTTCGGCAGCCCGCTTCTGAATGGTCAAGCCCCGTAAAAAAACCTCCTCCACGATGTTGGTGATAGTCACCACCTCCACCACCACCGCAGGAAGGTCCAAGGGTAGGACCGTCCCCTGCTCCTCTGCAACACCCCTGTCCGCAACCTTAATCTTCTTAACCAGTTCCTCCTGGACATATGTTGCTAAAATTTTACTATCAATACTTCCGGCCGGATACTTTGTGGCAGAGCCGGATACCCTGCCATCTACACAAGCATGCGTATGAAGAGAGATATAAATATCAGCCTTTTCCAGCAGGGCCTTCTCAAGCCTTTCCCTGGTTGAGATGTCTTCGTCCCCGCTCCTGGTAAGGACTGCTTTTGCTCCCGCCCGCTTAAATATTTTTTGCAGGTTGGCTGCTATCGGCATTACTACATCTTTTTCCATCAGGCTGACGGGCCCCCTGCCACCTGTGTCTTTACCTCCGTGAGCAGGGTCAATCATTATTGTTTTACCGCTAAACAGTTTGGTCAGGCAAAAACGGTCAAGGGTGATTTCCAACTTGAACGGGAATACCTCCAGGGCAGCCAGCTTGATCTCGGCCGGTTGGTCCAGAAATAATTCTACAGATGTGGAATCTGAATACTCCTGTTTTAACCATACCTCGCGTACAAGTCCATCGTTAATCGATATCTTTCCCTCGGGCATATTGAGAATGGCACCTTTGCACCTGAGCATGATTACTTTATCGTCCACACGGACAAGAGAATAATCAAAAGGTTTGGTGGACTCGATAAACAGCTTGGTAAGCCACTCACTTTTTTCCCCGTCTGCAACTATTGACCATAAGTTGGTAATTCT
>DNIT01000155.1:13430-19789 GCA_003489345.1 Pelotomaculum sp.
CCCGTCTGCAACTATTGACCAAAAGTTGGTAATTCTCGACGCCTCCCGGTAAGACAAAAAAGGCTCCCTCCTTGCTTGAGTTTGGAACCATACAAACCTGCAAAGCAAAAACAAGGACCTGCATTTTTCATGAGTCCCCAAGGGGTAATATTCTTTAATAAAAAGATTTCTCCTGCATTCTCATATCGTTCTAAAAAAAAAGTCTAAGTCTTGTAGTAATTGGCTAAACTTAGCTGAATTTAAGTCGCTGTGGCAAAAAGGAAAACCGGGTAGTGACCCGGTTTTCTGCTAGGTAAAGCACTCATTAAGATCCATTTGATGATACTTTGCGCCTCGGTATTTACCTGAAAAACAACGCTAAATTGCCGTTAAATCGTTCCAATTCATTCACCCAAACGGGAACATTTGCCGCTACAAATTTGGCGCCGGCCGCGCCGTGTGCGCTTGAAATAGCACCTGCACCGCTGAGGTTTTACGTGATGCCGCCGGCGGCGTGGACAACTACCCACGCCTACGTCTATTTCGTCCCCTCAAGCTGATTGCGATAGTTAAAAGCCAAAACTGCCTGGGCAAAGTTAACCATCCGTTTGGTCATATTACCCCCTACTTTTCCATTATTACGAGAAGAAAGCTCTCCCTTATCAATTTTATCGTAGTCAGGGATACCCAGTTCAGCTGCCAATTCAACTTTAAATTGATTAAGAGCCGGCTCAATATACTGTTGCAGGTCTTTGGCAATAAGATCCTTATTTTCAATTAATACCAGCTTATTGGTCAAAACAACCGCTGCCTCCTTTTTATAGGATAAGAACTATCATTATAACCATAACTTTTTTTTAATATGCCCTCATATGTTAAAAATATTTTTAATATTGCTGCAAAAATTGCAAAATTATGGTATTGATTATAAATTTGCTATTTGGCAGGAAACCTCACTCTGCCTGTCTAAGTTAACCTGAGAAAACAACCTGGAGGTCAACCATGAGATTTTGCAGTCTTTCTTCCTGCAGTTATGCCAATTGCGTCGTGGTACAGGATCAGCACACCTGTATATTAATCGACTGTGGTCTCAGAAAAAAGGACATCCGACCTTATTTGGCGGCAGCGGGACTAGCACCGGGTGATGTAGACGCAATCGTTGTGACCCACCGGCATATTGACCACGTCTATGGCCTTAACTACTTTCTTAAAGAAAAAAACGTCCTCATATATTCGACCACCCGGGTGTTGCATGAACTTAACCAGAGTATGAACTTCACTGCCCCTCCACGGCTGAACCTTCTCAGCGGGTGTTCCAGACAAAGAATAGGCACGTTGGGAGTAACTCCTTTCCGGCTATCGCATGATGTTGAGACTATCGGTTTACTCATTTGCGGTGATGGTGAAAGACTGGGATTTATAACGGACACCGGATTCGTACCGGAAAGCTGCCTTCATGCCTTCTGTGATCTGGATTACCTGTACATAGAGTCAAATCACGACCTGGATATGTATAAGCGCTCAGCCAAGCCTGGCCATGTGATCAGGCGCAACCTCGGCTTAACCGGCCACCTGTCCAACGAGCAATGCGGGCAGGCTCTCCGGGCTATGCGTCAGCGAAACTATAAATTGGTGGTTTTGGGGCATCTCAGCGAAGAAGACAATGAACCCCGGCTGGCTCTTGACTGTGCCACGAAAAATCTGCCGCAGGGCACTCCCCTGGCTAGTGCTCCCTCACGTGAACCCGGCTTATGGTCTGACAATCTGATTCAATTGATTAAAGAAAAACCCCCACCTGAGTAACCGGGTGGGGATTTTTATTAAACCGTCTTAGTTTAGCACTCTTCCTCCGGGTAATTGCTTCTCGGCGTGTAGTGGGTGTGCAACAGTTCATGGGACTTGTGGCCCAGCGGTTTTTCCAAGAACTCGGCATATAGCTCTTGAACGGCCGGGTTTTCATGAGACTTACGCAATACCATACGCTCGTCCTCGGTATAGGTAGCGTCAATCCGCTTGAGGCGAATTTCGGTGTTGGTCGGGATGGGTGAGCCGCCGCCGCCGATACAGCCGCCGGGGCAGCACATAACTTCGATGAAGTGGTAGTTTGCCTCACCCGCACGGATCTTGTCCAACACCTTGCGTGCATTGCCAAGGCCGTTGGTTATCGCTACACTTACAGGAAGGTCGCCGACTTGCACCGTAGCTTCCTTGACCCCGTCAATACCACGGCAGGCCGTAAAGTTGATGTCCTCAAGCTCCTTGTTGGTAACCACCTCATAAACGGTACGCAGAGCGGCTTCCATCACGCCGCCGGAAGCGCCGAAGATTTCGCCGGCGCCGGTGGAGATACCCAGCGGAGCGTCGTACTCTTCTTCGGGCAAGTTGATCATATCCAAGCCGGCCTGCTTGAACATACGGCCCAGTTCGCGGGTGGTAAGCACCACGTCTACATCCTGGTAGCCGCTGCTGTTCATTTCAGGCCGCTGACACTCGTACTTCTTGGCAGTGCAGGGCATAATCGAGACACAGACGATATCCTTCGGATCAATGCCCTCTTTCTGGGCATAGTAAGTCTTGACCAGCGGTCCGAACATCTGCTGCGGTGATTTGCAGGTGGAAAGGTGCGGCAGCAGATCGGGATAGAAGTGCTCAATGAACTTGATCCAGCCGGGGCTGCAGGAGGTGATCATAGGCAGCACGCCGCCATTGGTTACACGCTGAAGCAGCTCGTTGCCTTCCTCCATGATGGTCAGGTCGGCGGTAAAGTCGGTGTCGAAGACTTTGTCAAAGCCGAGGCTGCGTAGCCCGGCAACCAATTGCCCGGTCGCAATGGTACCCGGCGCGGCGCCGATGGTTTCACCAATCTGCACCCGGGTGGCCGGCGCGGTCTGGACCACAACATGCTTTGTGGGATCGGCCAGGGCCGCCCATACTTTCTCGGTATCGTCCCGTTCCACGATGGCGCCAGTGGGGCAGACCAGCGAGCACTGGCCGCACTGGACGCATTCCATGTTGGCCAACCGCTCGTTAAAGGCCGGAGCGACCAGGCTGGCAAAGCCCCTGTTCTCGGCGGTAAGGGCCTGCACTGATTGAATGTTGGTGCAGACTGAAATACAGCGGCGGCAGAGGACACACTTGCGCGGGTCACGTATAATGGCAGGGCTGGAGTCATCGATCGGGTAGTCTGTCCTGGCGCCCTCAAAACGGATCTCGCTCAGGCCGTATTCCTCAGCCAGCTTTTGCAGTTCGCAATTTCCGTTGCGCCGGCAAGTCAGACACTCCATGGGGTGATCGGAGAGGATCAGTTCCAACACCAGCTTGCGGGCTTTGATCAATTCCGGGGTATGGGTGTTCACAACCATCCCTTCAGCAACCGGAGCCACACACGACGGGATAAAAGTCCTGGCGCCTTTCACATCTACCAGGCAGATCCGGCAGGCGCCGATGACATTGATGTCTTTCAGGTAACAAAGAGTCGGGATATTGATTCCCACTGATTTAGCGGCCTCAAGGATGGTTGTTCCCTCTTCCACCGCTACTTTCCGGTTATCAATTGTCAAATTTATCATTTTCACATTTTCCCTCCAAACTCCCGTATTGGACTACTTTTCATTTTCAAAAGCTGCGGGAGCGGCTTTTATTCCTCGATTTCACACACCTTGGCAGCGCACTTGTGTTCCTTGATATGAGCTTCATATTCATCCCTGAAGTACTTGATGGTGCTCAAAACGGGGTTGGGCGCGGTTTGTCCGAGGCCGCAGAGCGCGGTCTTCTTAATGGTCTCGCCCAGCTCCTGCAGGAGTTCGATGTCGCCTTCCTTACCTTTAGCCGTCGTAATACGTTCCAGGATTTCCAGCATCCGCTTGGTGCCGATCCGGCAGGGAGAGCATTTGCCGCAGGATTCGTCAACAGTAAAGTCCAAAAAGAACTTGGCGATATCCACCATACAGGTGGTATCATCCATGACAATCATGCCGCCTGAACCCATCATGGCGCCCAGCGCTGTAAGGGATTCAAAGTCGATCGGAGTGTCCAGTTGCGAGGCCGGAATGCAGCCGCCGGATGGACCGCCGGTTTGGACGGCTTTAAATTCCTTCTTACGGGGAATACCGCCGCCGATATCAAAGACGATTTCTCTTAAAGTGGTGCCCATCGGGACTTCCACGATACCGGTGTTATTGATTCTGCCGGCCAGGGCGAACACCTTGGTTCCCTTGCTCCCCTGCGTACCGATGGAGGAATACCAGTCAGCACCCCTGCGGATGATTTCAGCAACGTTGGCCCAGGTTTCAACGTTATTGAGAACAGTTGGTTTGGCCCAAACACCTTCGTTGGCCGGGAATGGCGGCCTGGGTCTGGGTTCGCCGCGCTTGCCCATAATGGAGGTCAAAAGAGCCGTTTCTTCGCCGCACACAAAGGCGCCGGCGCCGATCCGGATTTCGATGTCAAAATTAAAGCCGGTGCCAAAAATATTCTTGCCAAGCAGGCCGTATTCACGGGCCTTATCGATGGCGTAGCTGAGCCTTTCAATGGCCAGCGGGTATTCGGCCCGCACGTATACATAGCCCTGCTCGGCGCCAATGGCGCGGCCGCAGATGGCCATGCCTTCGATTACGCTGTGGGGGTCGCCTTCCAAAACGGACCTGTCCATAAATGCGCCCGGGTCACCCTCGTCACCGTTGCATACCACGTATTTGGGGGTACCTTTGGAAGCAGCGGCAAAGCCCCATTTCATACCAGAGTTGAATCCAGCCCCGCCACGACCGCGGAGTCCTGATTTCTTAACCTCCTCAATAACTTCAGCGGGAGTCATTTCAGTAAGCGCTTTGCCCAGAGCGGCATAGCCGTTATTGGCAATGTAATCCTCAATATTAGTTGGATCTATATTAAAGTTGTTGCGCAGAACTATTTTTTGCTGCTTAGCAAACAGGTCAATATCGTCAACTTTCGGGGTTGGTTCTTTTGCGCCAGGAGTCCTGTACAGCAAGCGCTGGACCAGGTTTCCCTGCATGATGTGTTCTTCAACAATGGCATCGGCATCTTTTGCCTTCAACCTGCGGTAAAAAGTTCCTTGGGGATAGACAATTGCTACGGGACCCATATCACACGGACCCATGCAGCCGGTAAGAATGATCTGAACCTGGTCTGCAATACCGTTCTTTTCGAGGGACGCCTTCATAGCATCCACCACATCTTGACATTTTGTAGAAATGCAGCCGGCGCCGCCGCACATCATCACGTGCGCTTTCTCAGTCGCCGACGGAACACCCTCACGAATTTTCAGGGCTTCCCGCCTGCTTTCTCTAACCTTTGCAAGTTCTTCCAAAGACTTCACTTAATCACACCTCCGATTTAAATCCTCCAGCCATTCTTAACCTATCCCTGCAGGCTCCGAAAACCTATTTCGGCCAGCCCGTTACTACGGACGTAAATTTTTTCTCAGTCCATAGGTGTGGGATATTAAATCAGTTTATGCGTACTGCTCCAGTATTTCGGGGATTTGCTCGGGCTCCAAGCGGCCATGCACATCTTTGCCGTCGACAATCATGGCCGGAGCCAATCCGCAGGCGCCAATGCAGCGCACAACTTCAACGGTGAAGCGGCTGTCAGGAGTAGTTTGACCTTCTTTAACACCCAGGACATCCCTAAGTGCCTTAAGGACCTTTTTGGTTCCCTTAACATAGCAGGCTGTACCCGCGCAAACGGAAAGTTTATGCCGGCCCCTGGGAATTAGGGAGAAAAATGCATAGAAAGTAACCACTCCGTAAACTTCTTGAAGTGATATTCCTAACCCCTTGGCGATTCTGGTCTGTACCCACAGCGGAAGATATCCTATCAAATTTTGGGCCTTGGTCAGGACCTGGATAAGTCCACTGGGTTGACCTCTGTACTCATCAATAACCTTTTCCAATTGTTTAGTCAGTTCGTCTTCGCCGCAACCACATGAACATGCAACCACGAGTCTGTACCTCCCTTGCTTTAAGTGCTTAACGCACTTCGCAACTTATTTTAGCGATCCTGAAAAAAGGGTGTTCCTAAATCCTACTTCGTTTAAAGAACCATAAAAACCCACCCGATATTATTCATTTCAGGCTTTTCAGGGACATTGTTTTTACTGAACAATACAAATGGTTTCCAAGCTTACGGACTTTTTAACCCTTGATTTGGCATCATAACTGTTTAGAGAAAAGAAATGCAGGGTTAATGTTCCCTGTTACCCAAGCATCTAACCTGCACATACTAACGGTTGCCAATTTTTGCAATAAAAAAAGTAATAAAGCCCGTTACTCAAGTCCACTCTTCAGCCTGAGACCTATTACCTCCTTTCGTTTGTTATTTTTTAACCAAACACAGCCTCGATTATCAAAGGACAGGCACTG
>DNIT01000155.1:20054-20617 GCA_003489345.1 Pelotomaculum sp.
AATGGAATATAAAAAATATTATAGCATAATTGATACAAAAAGCAATTGTTTGTTCGATATTGCACGAAATTTTTTATCGCCATAATTTGCCGAAAAACGTGAATTTCAATCAAATTATACCAAAGTCCGTTATGTTGATATGCAGATAAATAAGCTTTTCTCATCTATAGAAGTTAATAATATATCTTAATTATCAATCTCGCAAACCCAAAACCTTCTTAGTGGCTGTTAAATAATAATTTATATACCCTGCCACCTGCGGGCAAAAAATGTGTATTTTTTCACAAAGGTGCCGCCATTCGACAGACTATTTAGCTATCTGAAAACAAACATGCAGATGTTCTGTTCCCAGAGCGAAACCAAAAAAATACAATGTTCGAATGTATTCGTACAGATGCAACATTGGCTGCCACAAGTTCGGCGCTGACGCGCCAGGTGCGATTGGAATCGCACCTGCATCGGCTGGTATTTTCATGATATGTGGTGCCGCTGGCGGCGTGAGCAACTACCCTCTTTAAGCCTATATCATCAAGCGCCTGACGCGCTTTCCCCCGCAATAAAGC
>DNIT01000217.1:0-8287 GCA_003489345.1 Pelotomaculum sp.
GTCCGTGCGCCCCTTGAAATAGCGTTCTTCGATTTCGGTTGGGCTTAAATTCTCTTGGCAATGAGCGCGTCACTAGCAAACGATATCATTCTCAGTATATCCGCCCCTACCTGCTGCGGAATCTTGAAATCAATAAGCCGAACCAAGTCTGGGGTGTGGATATTACTTACATCCGCATGAAAAAGGGATTCATGTACATGTTTGTCATTGTCGACTGGTACAGCCGCTATATCGTCGATTACAAGTTATCCAGTACATTGGATAACTCCTTTGTCCTGAGTTGCCTGAAGCGTGCCCTAAGCCGCCAGAAGCCAGAGATTATCAACAGCGACCAGGGCGGACATTTTACCAATCCAGACTATATCAAGCTGCTGGAAGACAATGGAGTAAAAATCTCTATGGATGGCAAGGGGCGATGCCTGGATAATGTCAGAACAGAGCGATTCTTCCGGACCCTAAAGTATGACCGCATCTACATAAATGAATACGAAACCCCTCGGGAATTGAGAATCATGTTAATTGAATATATGAAGACCTACAATACCTACCGACCTCATTCATCGCTGGGTGGTGCCTGTCCAGCAGACTAAAAATTCAATATCTACCCATGAAACTGGTTCACCAGATTCATGCGGTGGTTCAGAGGTAGACGGTTTAAGTATTATGCGTTCATCATCTTGTTCGCATATGCCCCAAAGTCCAATAGCGTCACGAGCTATGTAAATTGCTTCTGCGCGGTCTTTTCCCTGCGTATTAATATCAAGGTCAGGAACAGTACTGCAAGACCCATATTCGCCAGCACCATTTGGAAAGGCTGGTAGCCTGGCCATTCTTTAGCTTTACTGCCCCTAAATATATTTTGACGCTATCACCAAAGCTCTGTCTTGTTATCTGCAGGTTTTAAAATTCCGCCCAACTTTTCGTTGTATTTCAGATCACAAAAGTTGATACCTTCCCTTGGCTTTCCGTGCTCCTGGTAATACCACAGGGGTACTTTGACTTCATACCACTTTCTCTCTCGCGGTGGCAACTGGAGCGCCTTTTCATAAAAACAATACGGAATCACTGAAATAGTATCGTAGTTCGAGCGCCTCGTTACCTCCTGCTTGTCCTCGCCAAGTCGATTGTCGAAAATAGCCATTCTTTTCCCCTGGGTTTGCCGGTAAACGTCGATTGCCTCCCGGTATGGTTCGGTGTCTTCAATTCGGTATCCTTCGTAAACCTCCTCGACGATCTCAATCAGGTCCCTTTCGCAAAGCCGTCCCTGGCGGTTTTGAAAAACCTCGTAGGAGCGCTTCAACAAATCCCGGTCATTGAGCGGATTGTATATTTTCCCGGCTTTTTCAGAAGCCTGGTAAATGTATACCCGGCTGTCCCGCTCCGGATCGCGGTAGCGGTTTACCCGCCCGGCCCGCTGGGCCAAGGCGTCCGGCGGCGCGCATTCGGTAAACAGCCAGTCGAAATCGATATCCAGAGATACCTCCACCACCTGCGTAGCAATAACAAAATGGCTTTCATCCAAATTTTTTTCTATATCCTTGCGATCCTTCAGAATAAAGCGGGAGTGATAACAAGCCGGTTTTAGTTCGGCAAATTCCCGAGCCAGATTCTGGCATTTTTCAACGGTGTTCACCACCACCAGCACCCTGCGGCCGGAGGACACCGCTTTGCCGATGTCATCGGCTGCCTCCTCAATCTGCTTGTCTACCGTTTGGTAGTCGCTGCGGATAGCATGCAGAAGATTTTCTTCCCGGATCACACTCAATCCATCCAGTACGCCTGTGAACAGCTCGATCAACGCTTTGGGCATGGTGGCGCTCATCAACAAGAAACGGCTTCCCCTGGCGGCAAAATGCCGGATGCCGGCAATGATTAAACCCAGGGTCCAGCCGTCGTAAGCGTGTATTTCGTCTAAAATGATCACCGAGTTGGTGGCGTTGATTTCTTTCAACACCCAGCGCCCAGCATTAAAGCCGCAGGTCAGCCACTGATCCACGGTGGCCACCGTTACCAGCTTGAGAAATGCCTGATGGAACAGTAAACCCAGCCTGTCTTCCCAGGTATCTCCATCGTCTTCCTCCCGCTCTCCCAGCAAGAACAGGTTAGCCATGGAATGGGTGAGTCCCACGTTGTCCGTCCCGAATATTTCGCACAGGCGCTGCCAGATTTGATTGGCGGTGTTCATAGTGGGCAAAAGGTATAGTATTTTCGCCCCATCCATATCCCCCGCATTTCTCAGAGCCCATAACAAGGAGCCTTCCGTCTTACCGCTGCCGGTGGGGGCAACAGCCAGGAGGTGGCCGGTACACCCGCCCATACGCACCTGGAAGGAACGCAAACCACGGTAAGGGATCTTCTTCGCCTGACAGCGTTTGATAAGGTCTTCTTCAAGCATGTCCGGGGATTTGTTCACCGAGTAAGTAAATCTGGTCCGGCCGGAAGCATACCAGTCAGCGTAATGCAGGATCCCTTTTAGCAGGATGTAAAGGTCCCTGGCTTTATCGTAACCGTCCCTGTCCAACAGCTGTCCGATGCGGTTATGCTCATACCCCACCAGTCCGGCCAAACTGCTATAAGGGTTATATTTTGCCAATCCTACGTCCACGTCCGGTAAATACCAGCCCTCACGCCTAAAAATATCACCCGCCAGAGCCAGCGCTTCCTCTAAACCTCCAGCGACAAAGGACGGAGATGACAGCGCCTTACGTTCCCGCTCAAAGAAAGTCAGATCGGTGTTCAAAGGCCGGTGGTGACCGGCCACAGCCAGCGCCTCCAGCGGGATGTTCGTAATATTGCCTTCCTGACGGTTCAAACTTAACGCAGCAAAGGCGACGAAACTGAAAGACACCAGTTCGTGCCTATAATTCTTTTTATAATCAAACCTCTTTCCCTGCCGCTTTGCTGCCATCATGGTCTGAAAAGGCTCTGTCATTTTCCCCAGATCATGCAAAACTACCGTCAGCAGGGAACTCTTCAAAAAACGCTCTACGGGAAAATCATACCTTAGAGACAGCTTCTCAATAATCCGTCTTTTAGCGGCAATGGCCTCCTTCCAAAACCGGTAGGCCTCCTCAATGTGTTCACGGTAGGTCTGGCCTGGTTTGGCAAGATAACTACTCATAGCAACGGCAACACCTTCCCGCCGGAGGTAATGGCCAGAAGAGGCTCGGTCAAAATGACCAGCGTGTCGACAAAGGTATAATGAGCCCTCTCGTTAACCCGCCGCTCCTCACCGGCAAAATTAAAGGACACCGGCAATAGGAAAACCCGGGGGGCGCGGACGGGCCTGGCCACGGGTATGTTTTCCGGCTTGATTGCGGACTGGTAATTGTTGCTGTGATCCCCCGGCAGGACGGTGTTTTCGAAATGTCGCCGGGGCTCCCCGGCGTTTTCCATAATGTCTCCTACCCGGCGCAGCTTGAGCAGATCGTCGCTGGTTCCGGCAGACAGAGCGTAAACCGGGGCCAGAAAGGCTTCTCTTAAAGCATCCACTCTTTTTCTGTCCCGGTGGGCATAAACAATATGGAGTTCCAGGCTGAAAAGAATTTCCCGGGTGAGGACAGCGGAGATAACCTCTCCGGATTTGATCTTCCGGTATTTCCACAAGTCACCGGCCTCGCCGCCATGCCTGCCCCAGACAGCGCATAACAGGCCTTCCTCCCTTGTTGCCATAGCCTGTTCAAAGGTTAAACCCATAGCTGCACCGGCCATCCCCACCAAGGCGGTGATCGGCGGCAGGGGCAAAGTCTGCTGGAAGGTATGGGCTTCCGGCAGGCGATAAGAAGCGGTGGGCGCAAAAGCTTCCACATCGAAGTAATACATCCGATTCACCTAAATTCTATTGGTAGTGTCTTTCTATCCAGCTTTCCATGGTAGTAAAGGCATCCCCCAGAGCAAGGGTATCCTCCGGCAACACTTTAAACAGCTCTTTGCGGCCACCGTAAACCAGCGCGATGATCTCGTTTTTATAGTCATTGACTGTCTCCGCCAAAATCCCCGGGTGAACACCATCATTGACGGGCAGCACCGATTCCAGAAAGACAGGATTCTTCACTTTCAAAAGAGCCGCGGCAATAAATTTGGGGGATATGTCAGCTAGAAACCGGGTCTGGCGCCCGGAAGACCACAGGTTTTTCAACGCCGCCAACAGAGCTTTCACTCTCTTCGCCCTTTCTTCTGCAACCAGGGGCTGCGTAAACCCTTCACCGGCACCCACTCTGTCCAGTTCGATTAAGACAGTTCCCCGGTACAATCCGGAGTGTATTTCTGTTTCAAAAATGTTTGGCGTGCCCCCGGCAGCCACGCTCATGTAATTTGTCCCGAAATCGAGGTCGCCCAGATAACGTTCCAGGGAAACCAGCGGCGACACCCGTACCGGAGAAGTACGCTTGGTGGCAGACCCTTTCTGGTTGTCCGTACCTTTTTCCGTTCCCATGAAACCAAACAGATCATCATCTATATATTTGTCCGGCAGTTGCCGGGTTGTGGCCGCTCCCTTAGCAATGTTGGCTGCCACCCCTTCGGAGAGTTCCCAGCCCAGGTTGGCCAATTGGTCCCGTAAGGCCCGCCGCACCCACTGAGCAGAACCGTATGGATACTGTTCCGTACCCCGGGTAAATTTTTTGATGCTGGAAATGTTATCTGCTTCTTTGTCCGATCCATTCAAGCTGGCCAAAGAGGTCTGGACCAGATAGGTAATAGTCAGCGCCTTTGCCTCTTTCATATTAGCTAGTTACCCCCTTGCTTCTTTGACTCATTCATGGCCGCATTGTAGCTATTTAGCGCAGCAATCATGCAGAACTGCTTGAACTCATCGAAATTTTGATCGGTCAATCTTCCTTCGTACAGATCCGCCGGCACCACGAACTCACTACCCAGCTTGAATTGCAGGCGATTGATCTGCTCCAGGAAGTCCACTTTCTTCCTGACCTTGCGCAGGGCGAAGAGGTCTCCTTTCTTACCGCCCTCGCTCCTGGCCACCGCCGTACCCACACGCCTACCCAGGGCTACCGCCGTGTCCTGTTCTTCTTTGGTCATGCTATCACCCTTTCGTATTTCTTCCTCATAGATCAATAAAAAATCAACGATTGGTTTAATGTAGTTTTTCTCCGCCCGGTAAACAAAGCTTTCCACCAGGTCCAAAATGGTTCTTTTCTTTAAAATCCTTTCACAAATGCGGTTGCGCACCAGCGTGGTATTTTCATTTTTCTGATTAAAATCCACCAACAGGCGCAGGAATTCCTTCACATCAACTCCGCCTTGCTCCAACCTGTGCAATAGGCGGTAAAAATAGTCCGTTTCACGAAAAGGCCACAGGGTCTTAACCGAAAAGGTGTTGCCCTCCTTCCTGGCATGCATGACAAAAAACTCCAGGACAGCCTTATCAATGATTAAAGCATAGAACCTGTCCCAGTCCAGGACCACTGGTTCTTCATTGCCTCTTTCTTTTTTGACAACTTTTTGATAAAGGGTATAGAGAAAGGCGAAAGTGATTTCAAAACTGTGATGAAAGTAGCCGCCGATACCGTGGTCGAAGTTGTAAAAATAGTTGGGGTCTTTGGTTTCGGCTTCATGGAGCGGTGCGTAGACATTCAGCATTTTTTCCAGTGAAGAAGCGTAAGGGAAAAAGGTAAAAATGTTGTCCCCATTGGTGTAGTAAAAGCCATTGGCCGGTACAAACTTGCCTATAAAAGAGCATTTCCAGCATACTTTTTCCGGATTCTGAGCCATGGAGTTAAAGGAGAGAACGCCGGATGTGCCAGTGATGAGGGGGAAAGTGGTCTGGCTGGCTTCCTCCAGGACATCGGAAGGTTGGCCGCACAAATAGCAGTGCCCACTGGTCTTTTTCACTTCCGAGTCAGCCTTAATTTTCACTTTAGGCCTTACGGCATAGGGGCCGTCAACCAGCAGGCCAGACGTAGTCACATCCAACCCGTTTTTATTCAAAAATTCGTCCATGTTTTCTTGCAGATGGGCATGGGAATCCGGCAGCCGGACCACCGTACGCTTCATCTTTTTCCCCTGGTATTCGATCTCCACTTTCTTATCACTTTTGGAGGCCCATTTTATGTAGGAGCCTGTGGGCCGGGGCGCCTTGTTGTAGATGATCTCAGCGATACCACAAGATTTTTTTTTGGCAAAGCTAAAAAAACGGTTCTGCTTGCTGTCGTAATAGAAGTTATACGCCCCTATATCATCCAACTGTTTTTTTGTGGAGATATCGTAGTAGTGCCCCACCAGGTAGTTGTAGGCTTTTTCCAGCGCCTCCTGGACGGAGGCCGCAGCTCCCTCCAGCACGATTTCCTCTCCTCTATGGAAAACCGTTATATCCTTATCCACGCTATCCAGTATCTTTTTCAGCCCCACCAGGCCGGAGTCCAGCCAGAAGTGGCCGATTTTTGGGAATACTACTCTGACAGAAGTCTCTTTTTGAATCTCGGCAGACACTCGAACCACTGACTCATCTCCTTTTAGTTTGTTTTAATGAGTATATAATTTTTCTATAGTTACAGAATAGTTTATTGTTACCATTTCTGTCAAGATCCTTTTAGGTTAGATAAAGCCTGTCCTTGAATAAAGAACAAAATTCTACTATGATAAGCTATAAGAATGTATCCAGTCTAGCTTCCAAGGAATTGAAATCAGCATAGCCTGCCCCGTTTTTAGTATGCCTATAAGGAATTGAAACGTTTGATTTTACTGAGTTGTTAGTCTACCTATAAGGGCTTTAAAGAATTTATCCGGAGAAATTGATGATGCTTATCAATAAAGACCAATTAGCAAACAGAAACAAACAATGGAACTCCTTCAACACCTGAGAAATATCATCTCAAAAAAACTGGTTGGAAAAGGATCCAGCCCGTTTAATGCAATGGTATAGTGAAGCATGGGCAATGGCCCGAGCCCTGAACCCCGCATGGGGCCGGGACCTGAGTCGGGAAAAGATTATAAGGTTGCAAAGAAATAGAAAAATCTTGTCCATGCTGGGGGAGGCTCATGAGTCACCTCGAATATAGTCTTCGAAAAATAACCGGTCTTTTAAACCGGCAGCATATACCTTACATGCTCATCGGCGGAATAGCCAATATATATTGGGGCAGATCAAGACTGACCCAGGACCTGGACATTACAATTTTGTGCCAGGAAGAAAAATATTTTAAATTATTGCCCGAAAACCCAATAAATTTTTTGAAGCAACCCAGAGTACTATGATAATATGAAAATAACTTGATACCAAGGAGGACGCTCAATTTATGGCTCTAATTTGTGATTAGTAAAGTGCAATAAAAAAGCTGTAATCCATCCGCATTGATGGTTTTTTTGTTGTGCTTACTTTTACGAATTAGAAGCATAAGTTAGCTCTGAAAAGGCGCTGTTGTATTGCAGCTTGCATTTTCTTTCTTTCCTTGTGCTTTATCGTTAGCATGCAGACTAAAATCCGCTTTGTGGATTTGGTCTGCTTTTTTGTTGCTCTTTGGTATATGAACCATACGATCACAAGGAGGAAACATAAATATGAAACATTCTAAATGGCAAAAAACATTTTATACAATTTGGGCGGGACAGGCAATCTCTTTGATTACAAGTGCTATCGTTCAATATGCGATTATCTGGAACCTAACGGCTATCACAAAATCGGCAACAACTCTATCTATTGCTGTGCTTGTCGGATTTCTGCCAATGGCCTTATTCAGCCCATTTATCGGGAGTATCGTAGACAGGTACGACCGTAAAAAAATAATGATTTTTTCTGACTTATCAATAGCTGCTGTCGCGTTGGCTATGGCAGCGGCGGGAATGACGGGAAAACTTTCAATTTCAGTGATGCCCGTTGCGCTCTTTATTCGTGCCATTGGTTCGGCTTTTCATCAGCCATGTTTACAGGCGGTAACACCATTAATTGTTCCACAAGAAAGCCTTGCGAAATGCAACGGGTATACCTATTCGTTCCAGTCGCTTTCTTTGGTACTTAGCCCCGCCATCGCTGCCGCTATTTTCCCGATTATGCCGCTTCATTTCATTATTTTGTTGGATGTACTCGGTGCGGCTATGGGTATCTGCACATTGGCTGTTTCCGTTATCCCGAAATTGCCTCAAAACAATGAAAAGAAAGAATTTCATATCATTGGAGATGCGTTGGACGGCTTGAAACTTTTAAGCAATAATAAGGGGCTTTTCATCCTGATGTTTGTTGGAAGTCTGTTTTCTTTGGCTTATGTTCCGGCGAATAGCCTGTATCCTTTGCTTTGTATGACTTGGTTTGGAGGAACGACCACCCATGCGGGAC
>DNIT01000217.1:8361-11743 GCA_003489345.1 Pelotomaculum sp.
TCAATCGGTACGCTTTTAGGTGGTTTTTTACTTGGATTATGGGGAGGCACAAAAAATAAAATGCAGACTATGATGCCCGCTTTGACGATAATTGGAGCTGTGTTAGTGGGAATAGGATTACTTCCTGCCAATGGATTTATCCTTTTTGTAGTGCTGGCTGTTATCACAGGGCTTGCCGCTCCATTCTTTTCTTCGCTGTTTATGTCACTTATTCAGGAAAAGATTAAACCGGAATTTCTCGGCAGAGTATTGGGCGTTACATCTTCTATGATGGCGTTGGCGTGTCCTATTGGACTAAGCCTATCGGGGGCATTTGCTGAAAAAATTGGTGTGAATAACTGGGTTGTGCTTAGTGGTGTGTTGACTTTGCTTTGCGTTTTACTCTGTTTATCAAATAAAAATGTGCGTGAGGTTGACAGTTCATTAACAAAATAGAGATTTATTTAGAAGACATTATTATGTATTGTTACTTCATATTGCCCGTTAACCGATATATGAAAACCTGGACAGGGACTACCTCGCTCCCCTGATTCAGGAGCTGAGCCGCTTACTAGGCAGGCCGGAAATATCTACAATTTTTGAGTGACAGCAAAGAATAAACATCCTTATATTTTTTTCGGCCGCTCCACCTTCTCCACACACCCATACCCCTGGCTCCCTTTCCCCCCCAGGCCTGCGTCCAGGGCCATTTGCAGCAACTCCTGCGGGCCGCTGAGCTTAAGGCGGCAGGTATAGCCCTTCACCACCGTATTTTTATATGATGTTACATGCAACCTAGGCCTGTCCAGGGGCCGTGCCCGGACCTCCCCGACCGGCGGCTCGCCACCGTGGAAGGCCTCGTATTTTTTCCCAAGGTTAGCCGTCAGCAACCTGTCAAACTCCCCTTCCCCCGGCTGGTAGTAACAGGTGTACTTGCCCCCCTCCGGTTTCAAAAGAGTGCTGTAAACCACCACAGGCGACAAGGTACGCACTGTCACAACCCTGTCATCCGCACGCTGCTCGTCAAAACGTACCTCTTCAATTAAAAACCAGGACGGCCCGATGCGAAGCCGGTTCTTGGTCAGCAGGTTGTTGCTCAAAGAAAGGAAAAACTCCAGGTCGGGGGAAGCCACTACTAATAACACATTTCCCGGGAATGTAATGGTTCCATTAGTCTTGTCAAGAGTGTATTGCCCCATCAAACGGGAAAAGGCAAACATTTTGAAACTGCGTTTACCGGCAGCAAATCCTTCATCATGGATGCGGGCGGCCATATCCTCCGGCAGCGCGGCGTAGATGGCGGACTGCGCCAGATAGTTATAGTGAATAGGTATGGGCGGAGACGACGTCTCCATCCTCATTTTGACGTAAACGTGCAAGATTTTTGCCTCCTGCTTGAACAAGCTTTGCAATGATGCTAAAATTTAACAAGAAACTACTATACCTAAATCATACACTAAAATAAACCTTATTTTTTATATTTTCCAACATTTCTTGTTGCAAAATTGTTACATTTTTTTTCGACATACCCAAAAAGTTAACAGGGCGGTGCCGGCACAATGGCGGAACAAGAACTGCATGTCAGCGGAACACTGGTATGGTATTACTTTATCTGTCCGAGGGAGGTCTGGCTGATCGGTCACCAGATCACCGCCGACCAGGAAGACGCTAATGTTTCCCTGGGCCGCTTCATCCAGGATTTCTCCTACCCCAGGGAACGCAAAGAGTTGGCCGTGGGACACAGCAAAATGGATGTCTTCAGGGTTGGCGACGGAGGGCTAGTCATCGGCGAGGTTAAAAAAAGCTCTAAATACCGTAAGAGTGCCCGGATGCAATTGGCTTTCTATCTGGACGAACTAAGACAGCACGGCATTAAGGCCGTAGGTGAACTGCGCTTTCCACGGGAAAAAAACCGGGAAGAAGTTGTTTTGGACGAAGATACGGAAAAGGCACTGGAGCAGGCAAAACGCGAAATCCTGCGCATCCTTTACCTATCCCAACCACCCCCGCCCGCCAAAATCAATTTCTGTAAAAAATGCGCCTATGCGGAGTTTTGCTGGTCCTAAAGAGGTGAAAAAGTTGAAAAAGACCCTTTACATATTCTCCAACGGTGAACTGGCTAGAAAAGACAACACCCTTTGCTTTGAAACCGAAGAAGCCAAAAAATTCATCCCCGTGGAGGATACCGGAGAAATCATGGTCTTCGGTGAGGTTAACGTCAATAAAAAGCTGTTGGAGTTCCTTTCACAAAAAGAAGTCATTCTCCACTATTTCAGCCACCACGGCTACTACATGGGTTCCTTTTATCCCCGGGAACACCTGAACTCCGGCTATATGATTTTAAGGCAGTCCGAGCACTACCTGGACGAAGAAAAACGCCTGGCCATCGCCCGGGAAATTGTCTACGGTGCGGCGAAAAACATCCGGCAGGTCTTGAAGTACTATCAGGGGTGGGGAAAAGACGTTACCGATATACTGCTCCCGGTGGAAAAATTACAGGAATCCATTGATGGATGCACTGATATACCGTCCCTGATGGCCATAGAAGGAAACATACGAGATCATTACTACAAGGCTTTCGATGAAATAATCGGAGATCCTGGTTTTGTTTTTCAGGTCCGCAGCAGGCGCCCGCCCAAAAACCACCTCAACACCTTGATTAGCTTCGGCAATTCCCTGCTCTACACCATCTGTCTCAGTGAAATTTACAAAACCCACCTGGACCCTCGCATCGGGTTCCTGCACACCACCAATTTCCGCCGCTTTACGTTGAACCTGGACATTTCAGAAATATTTAAGCCTATCATTATTGACAGAATTATTTTCACTGTTATTGCCAAGAAAATGATCACCAAAAACGATTTTGACCAGGACACCGAAGGGATCATGCTGAAAGAAAAGGCAAAGAAATGTTTTGTCGGAGAACTGGACAATAAGTTGACTACCACCATTAACCACCGGGATATCGGCCATCAGGTATCCTACCGCCGGCTAATCCGTCTGGAACTGTACAAATTGGAAAAACACCTGATGGGTGAAAAGGAATACAAGGCCTACGTAGCCCGGTGGTAACAATCTTTAGTCATGGGTGACATTATTACAGAACGGACACATTTTAGTTTTTGGTGGTGATTGACATTGTTTGTTATTCTGGTTTATGATGTCAACCAGAAGAGAGTCTCCAAAGTCCTCAAGAAATGTCGCCAGTATCTGCACTGGGTTCAGAACTCTGTTTTGGAGGGAGAAATCTCCGAGTCCAATCTTAAAAAGCTCAAAATGGAACTGGAGCGAATTATTCTAAAAGACGAAGATTCGGTTATTTTTTACAACCTGCGGACCACCAGGTATTCTTCCCGGGAAATAATCGGCCTTGAGAAAGGCGGCCAGGAAAACATCCTCTAAA
>DNIT01000058.1:0-4032 GCA_003489345.1 Pelotomaculum sp.
TTTATCCCTATTGATCAATTTTCATAATGAGTTTTATTGTCTTCTATTTCTTTTAATAAAGAATATACCAGCGTCCGCTCACTTTGATTTAGACCAGATAGTGATAATGTTTGGCTTTCTTCAATACCAAGAAGGTAATCAGTGCTTACATGCCATAAGCGCGCCATTTTAATTATGTACTGTGTGCTGGGCATATTAAAGCCAAGTTCCCAACCATTAACACTGGAGCGAGAAACACCTAAAAGCGCTGCCAGCCTTTCTTGAGAAAGTTTATTCTTTTTTCGCAGTTTTTTAATACGATCCGCAACCGGCATTTTTTCACCTCCACAGTTTTGGCATTTTTATTATACTGTTAGTCAGACTATTTTGTCAAATAATGTATAAAAGATTTCCGCTTGCAATTTTTAATAACCTGCTATTGATTTAGACCGTAAACAAAGCGCCGTCTGGGATTCAGGTCCAGACGGCGTATTTCATGCAAGAAAACTGTGCTCCGGCCCGAACCTGAGGTCTCTCGACTTCCAGATCACCAGCTTTTGATTTTGTATTCCGGATTTGTGGCCGGGTAACGCAGGACCTGATTGTTCGGGCAGATCACACAGTCGTAATGTAGGGCAGGACCGGAACCCTTTGGTCGTCCGGAACCTGTTTGCAGATATAAGGGATCTTGTAACCGGCGTTGGCAACGACATACTTGATTTCAGGGAAAGCAGCCTTTACCTTGTCATAGATGTTTTTGAACATTACGCTGTCATGCACGTTGCTGGGGAAAGCTCCTCGCCGAGGACAAAATTGTGCCGGCCGTGAGCTGTGTGCACCGTGTAGATAAAGCATCTTTCATCGCCTGCCTATATTTTACCACCTACGGTATGCAAAAAAGACAAAATACTTTTTTCTCTGATATTTTGACTTCAGACTTGGATGACCAATTGGTCATCCTGCTTATAATATATGCTGCTTTTTTCCTTGCCAATAGATGGAATTTATCTTCTAGTAAATAATTTTATTACTCCCTTAACGCATAAACAGTAGTAACAAAGGTTTGTTTACCTATTTTACTATAATTATGTTTAAATCTGCAATTCAACCTTGCAATATTATCCGACATGAGGTATAATTTGGTAGCAAGGCACAATAAAAAGTGCAAAGCAGCGTGTTGGTATCGCGAGTACCTTCACGCTTGCATACGGAGAGATACCTCCATACACAACTGACGAATCAGTGCATTTGCGTCCTTTATTATACCGCCGTTTTTCCATATTGTCGAGGGGCATAATAGGAATCTGACGTGCATGTTATAGGCGTTGTATATGGATTATTTATCCGTAGACGACGCTTTTTTTATGCCTTGCGCAAGAGAGGTGTAGGGCTGTTTTTCAGTCCTGCACTGTCTGTTTATCCAAGTGGTCCGGAAGGGCCGTATATTGCGCCGGGTTAGATTATTGTACCAAAACTTATAATACGAGGGGGCGAAACATTTTTTTGTGACTGGAATGTTCCGGCGCAGGATGAATGTGAAAGGGGTGTCTATTTTTGAAAGAGAGAAAAATACTGCCAATATTTCTGTCGCTGACCTTGGCAGCAAGTACCTTTGCAAGTACGACAGCTTTTGCGGCGCAAGATTCGAAATCGACTACATCAGCTCCATTGGCATCTGGGTCTGAAAGTTCTGATACTGGTGAAAATTTAAAGGCTGCCAAAGAAGCGTTGCAAGGCCAAATCGACGAGGCTGGGAAATATACTGAAGCGACTTACGGAAAATATAGTTCCTGGGAAACGTTCAAAAATGCTTATGAGACGGCTAATACCTTAAGCAATAGTACAGATATTGAGCAGATTAAGACTGCTACAGAAGCTTTAAAAGGTGCTATTGATGCCCTCAAGGGTGAAGTTGTCTCGGCTTCATCTTCTCATCATGGTGGTGGTGGAGGCGGAAATAATAATGATGATGAACACGAAAGTATCCCGACTAAACCGTCTTCTCCATCAACACCGTCCCAGACTTTCGTCAGCGACACGACGAATGATCTTACGGTAAACGGGACGTACCAGTTCAGAATTACCAGCAAGAACGGCAAAACTCCCGTCTTTGTTGTTGGTACATCCGGAGTGTTTGACGTCAAACTTGCCAGAACGACAGGAAACGATTATTTCTTTAAGATTACAGCTATTGGCGCACCGGGTGATAAAGCTGGTATCTACATTAACGGTGGATCAAGGTTCTTGGTAGCGACTGTGGGTTCCAACCCGAACTATGCCAAGCTGGACACAGGAAAGCAGCTGTCAGTCAAGGCAGGCAAGACCTATCAGTTCAAGGTTACCGCTGCAAAGAGACCGTCCTTTGTGTGCGGAACAGGATCCACTTTCCGTGTTGCTTATGCCGGTTCCAAAGGAAACGATTATTTCTCCAAAGTAACCGCAACCGGTAAAGTCGGCGACAAAGCCGGGTTCTATGTGAACGGAGAAAAGGCTCCGCGCACAATAGGCACTATCGTAAAATAAGTTCGTTATTTTGAAAGACGGGTTGAGTTACGCTCAAACCGTCTTTCTGTGCAACTGGGTCTAAAAGGATGGTGAAAAGACTCATGAAAGATAAAATCCATGATGTGAAGAGAAGAGCGGGAATCACGCTCCTTGCTGGTGCGATAGCACTTACACAGCTATTTTATACATTCCCAGCGGCTGCGCTTGGTAAACCAGACTATGCTGCTAATGATGTATTCCAGCTCCTTATTAACCAAGTCACTACTGAATTGGCTCCTGGAATTACGGAGAGGCATTTCACATTTAAAAATCCGAACCAAAAAAGGTCGGAATGCTTTTCTGTTGATGTCAAATTAGGCGCGAAATCAAATACGCAGATATTGGTCGGAACTCCGAATGATGGTGAAGAATACGGGATGCAGACTGTCCGGGACCAGGCCAACGCGGCAAAGACGAATGGCAAAAATGTGGTCGCTGCCATTAATGCTGATTTCTATAATATGGCAACAGGAGAACCTCAGGGTGTTGTCGTAAAAGATGGAAAAGAAATTCATAAAAATGGAAGTGAAAACTTTTTCGCCATTAAAAAAAATGGCACTGCAATTATTGGGACATCGAAACAATATGAACAAGAAAAGGATGATATTCAGGAAGCTATTGGCTGCGGACCCATCTTAGTAAACAACGGAAAAGCAGTCGAGTCTAATGATGGTCCTTATCCCTATGTTGGAATCGGAATCCGCGATGACAACTCTGTCTTTATGGCTTGCGTTGATGGGGCGCAGCCACAGTATTCAGAAGGATTTACGCAAAATGATTTAGCGCACTTGCTGGTTGTCATGGGTGCCGTTTGGGGAGCTAAACTTGACGGCGGAGGTTCTGCAACTTATGTTTCAAGGACGCCTGGAGAGAGTGAACTAAGCTGCAAAAACAGCCCTTCCGATGGTTGGGAACGAAAAGTTGCAAATTCTCTGTTGGTTGTTTCCGATATTGAACCAGATGGGAAATTTGCATCCGCCTATGTAACTCCTCAAGACAAAACTTATATGCCAAAATCGTCGGTGCAGATGAAAGCAGCCGGTATTGATCAGTCAGGTGCGCCTGCTAATTGTCCGGATAAAGGGCTGACATGGTCTTTGTCTGATTCAAGTTTTGGGACGATAGACAAAGATGGGCTGCTGACTTCAAGCGGAAAAACTGGGCAAGTCCAGATAAACTTGGCTTATGACGGTAAAAAAGTCGGAAGTACAAATATTGAATTTGCCGTTCCAGATGAATTTAAATTTAAAGGTACCTCTCTTAGTGTTGGCATAAATGGTTCCAAGCCATTAGATCTGGCTGCTCGTTATCAGGGACGCGATGTTATTATCGACAAATCAGTTCTTAAATGGGATGTACCGGATACATTAGGCAGTGTAGATGGTGACGGTGTATTCCATGCTGGTAAGGGATCAACGTCAGGTTCTATTAAGGTTTCCCTTCTTGGCACAAAACTATCATCAAAAATTGATATAATTGTTGGCCAACCGCCTAGTGTTGTATGTGATT
>DNIT01000058.1:4226-4671 GCA_003489345.1 Pelotomaculum sp.
CGTAAGGAAACTTGTTCATTTGGTGGTTTAAGTACTTATCCTGATGAGCCTACTCGGTTTGGAAATCATGCTTTAAAATTCAACTTTGATTTCACTACAGGCCAGTCGGATGCTACATTAACTACTTATGTAGGCCCACAGGCGAACATCGATATACCCGGGACCCCTACGGCAATTGGTATGTGGGTTTACGCGACACCGGAAGCATATGGAGAATGGTTATGGACAGGCATTTATGACAAAAATGGTAATAAAGCCATAGGAAACGGGAAAGACTACCTCGTTTCCCAAGAGACGGGTATTGACTGGACCGGTTGGAAATATCTCGAGGCTCCTATAAAATCGGACGCCGTATTTCCAATTCATATAGGGAAAGGTGTTGCTCTTGGCGTTCTGTGCGTAAAATCCGGACAGATAAGTGGTTGCCCTATGACAAAAGGCAGTG
>DNIT01000058.1:4781-5111 GCA_003489345.1 Pelotomaculum sp.
GTATATGTCGATAACATACGCGCTGTTTATGGAACAACAAATGACGATACCACTTCGCCGGTTATCGATTCCGTGACAACAGATGGAAAAACGTACGGTTCAAGCGCCGTTGATATTTCAGCGTATGCCCATGATGCAGAACAAGGCGATAATTATGGAATCAACTGGGATCGATCAACAATTCTGGTAGATGGGAAAGATTATTCTTCAGATGAAGAACATTATTCTTATGATAAAACCGGAGAACTTGAAATTACTGGTATCAAATGGGGTACCGGAAGCCATAAAGTAACTGTCGATATTCAAGATAACTTTGGAAATGAGACAACC
>DNIT01000149.1:0-1286 GCA_003489345.1 Pelotomaculum sp.
CCTAATGTCCCCGCTCCGGAAAGAGGGGACATTAGGGAAAACAGAAAGCCGTCTTAGGCGGCTTTCTTCATGACTAAATTATCGGTTCTAAATACAACCACCACAGAATCCTACGCCGAATATTAGAAGAATGAAAATCAGGAAGATGATAAAGCCCCAGTTTCCGAAACCAGCTCCACCACCTGTACCACATCCTGTACCTCCGGCTGCTCCGAACGTCATTTGTTTGCCCCCCCCTTTTTTACATACCAGTGATATGTTTCCTTGGTATATTATGTAGGAGCATTGTAAGCCGTTCCGGTCTGGTGACTGCCGGGGCCGGGTGCTACAAAAGTTGACTGGAGGTTTGGCCAGGAATAGGATAAGGAAGGATCGTCCACTGAGGCGGTTTTTTTGTGCGAGAATGACCGCTTCCTTCGAGAGGCGGCTTTTTTGTTTTTGGGAAGGTATTTACACGTAGATGTATTATTGATACCATAGAATTTAATTTCTGGTATTCTGGCACCTAGGGGAGGGTTACAATTGAAGGTAACAGGCTTTGTTAGAAAGATAGACGACGTCGGGCGTTTTCTTTTACCTTTTGAATTAAGGCGCGAAATGGGCATCAGCGAGCATGATTCCATAGAAATTTTTACTCACGGTGAGTATATTATCTTGAAGAAGTGCGCGCCCGCCTGCGTCTTTTGTGACGGCACTGAGGACCTGGAGGAGTTTAGGGGGAAGGTTGTTTGCGGGGAGTGCGCTGCAGGGATGGTTGGGAAGGCTGGTACATGATTTGGATTCGCCTCATATTATTCCACGTGAAATAAAGCCCTGCTCCCATCTGGGGGCGGTTTTTTTTGTGTGAAAACGTGCCTCGTTCTCCGGAGCGGGGTTTTTTTGTGCTTTTGTTGAATTGATTAGCGAAATTGAACGCTTTCGCAGTGAGCTGAACGGTCTTGTGGCTGACATGACCGACTATGCGAAGGTACTGGGGTTAGCCAGGAGCTGGAAGGGAAAGAGTGCCGCGGCAAACTCCTTATATAATATATGGGTTATATTTTAATATAGACAAGAAATAATTTGATTTTATAATAAATTTAATTGATCACTCAAACACCTGTTTGATATAATACCCCTAGAACACCAGTTCGCATATAGAGGTATTTTTTGTGCGCCGTGTACTCAAGGTGGTGAAAGAAATGTCTAAACTCTACCGCTCCCCTGTCCAGGTTGAGCTCGACTCCCAGCAGCTGCCAAAACGTTTCCGTTGGCTCGGACGCTGGCACCGGGTGCTGAATTGCGCC
>DNIT01000149.1:1379-3821 GCA_003489345.1 Pelotomaculum sp.
GGCACCGGGTGCTGAATTGCGCCAAGCATGAGGGCGACCGTTTCTGGCGGGGGCGGTACGGAGACCCATGGGCGCCGCGCTACAGGTGCGAGACGTACCAGGGGTTGGTGTGCGACTTGGTGCAGAACGAAGAGGGCTGGGTACTGGAGAGAATGTGGGATTGACGAGAAGCGCGCGTTTAAAACAATGACCCCGGCCTGCTGGCTGTGTTGTGCTTGGGGTGGTGGTGCGTGTAATGAGGAAAGCACAAAAACAACCTGGTATTATCCAGGTTGTTTGTTTTTTAGAATTCCTCTTTTCTCTTTCGTTTTCTCTTCTTCTTTGGCTGTAACTTGATGGGTTGCTGGGCTGATGATGTTGTTGAAACCACAGACGGGCAAAACGAGTGTAATGGGGATTGTGGTAACTGTAAATATTCTGCTAAACCTACGCGGGGGTAAACCACCTTGACCGAGCGCCGCTACATCGAAATCCAGCTGCCTAAGTGCCGCGTCTTTCTCACGCCGGACGAAATATCCAGGCTGTTGCAGCGGGATCCGGACCTCTTTGCGGCGGCGCTGAAACGTGGCAAGGGGATACTGCGGGCGCGGGCGCAGGAGAAGAGGAGAGAGAAAGAGTGTTAGACAGAAATTTTTTACGGAGCACAAAAAAAGTGGCTAACGGCAACGGGACAAAAGAGTACACGATCCGGCGGGCCAGGGAGTTGAGGGGTGTGGCGACGGACCTGGCGCACCGGTATAGATTCAACGACAGCACTAAAAAGCACGGCCGGGAGAAGGTAGCCCCTCTGCCTGGCAGCTACGATAGCGACACAGGATGGATATGAGCGGCACCATCGGCTATGGGCGGATGCTGTACTGTCCTTTGATACTGTCTGATGTATCAAGTATGTTTCGTAGGTTAACCCAAAGTACGAAACGGAGGAATAAAAATGCTTAGGCAAAATAGATTGACCGACTGGGACAACAATAACCCGTACATCCGGGAATGTTTTGAGCGGACAGTCGAGCAAGGCGGCTGTGAGCATATGGACACTACGCGGTGTACATGGTGTGAGCACAACCTGGCCACGCTTCGCCGTCTGGCCGAGTATGACGATAGCGGGTTGAGCCCGGATCAGATCAAGATGCTTTTGGAAAAACTCAAAGAGGCCGTAGCAGGAGACAAAAACAACGACTTTACACTGGAAGAGATCGTGAATTATGTCCGGGAGGGACTACTGGCGGCGCTGGACAAGCTGGCAGAGTACGAGAGCACCGGGCTAAGCCCGGAGTAAGTCAGGTGCTGACAGACGGTCTAATCCTTGATGGCCATTACATAAAGCATAGCGTTATGGGTATGGCCATCCGCGATACTGGTAGTAAAACTGGCGTAGTGTGTATGGTATCCGCCAGGAAGAGGGGCAGCTAACCCAGTGTTAGTGCGATAAACATGGTAATGCCCGTCTTGATAAGTTGTTGCACCAACTATTTCATGGTAATGGGAAGAGCCATGCTGTATCGGAATATTGGTGACTCCCGGGTGAATGTGGCAATGGCCGTCGTTACAGGTGGTTAAGCCAGTATGTTCATGAACGTGATATCGTTGACAATCCTGGTCTGAGCTCAAAATCAGTATCCCCTTTTATATTTATGATATGAGCTTGGGAGAAAAAGGTTACCAGGAGAAGGTTATTGAGTTATAGCACTAGTTGCAAGCTTTTATAAAAGAGGTATCAGCTTATGAGAGAGATTATTGTTGACAACTTCACCGGCGGGGCGGCGCCATGATCTGCCAACAGAAAAGGAGTAACATCCTATGAAAAATCACTGTTATATTACCAAAAAGAACGGCGCCCTTTTTATAGATGCTCCGTATGACCAAGATTTCATTGACTCATTGAAACGGCATATCCCAGCGCAGGCCCACAGGTGGGATCCCGATACGCGGCAGTGGTGGGTGGATGGAAAATACTCGGCCCAAGCCGAGCGGGACTGCTGGGCGCACTTTGAAAACGTGATCGAATGCTAAAAAGGAGGGGAGAAAAATTAGTATTGAGAGTAATTTTAGATGCTGCATGTGCCCCAATTCTGAAACGCCAGATAACCAAGCTTGCCCTCCATCTCCTTTTGGCAAAGGTGAACCCCCCTGCCGGTTTGTAAAGGTCTATGTTGACAACCGGGGATGGAAATGCAAAGTTATGCCCGGAATTGGGGAGGGCAACTATAAGACGAGATACCAGAAACCTGAGAAAAGCGGTTCCACTGGATGGAAGGGTGTAGCGGCGTTACCGTGGCGCAAAAGCTTTGATGAAGCGCAAGCGGTTGAATGCCTTGGGTTTAAGTTTCTCGCCTGATTGGGGACGTTTACGGCCTTTAGACTGCGGTGTTTTAATAGCTTTTTGGGGAGCATCAGCCAGCCATAACCGGGCCAGCAAATCATAAAAAGTTCCAACCCCGGGTG
>DNIT01000153.1:0-7675 GCA_003489345.1 Pelotomaculum sp.
CAGCTTCGATACCCCCGCCAGCTAAGAGCCATTTTGCGATTTTTACAAGCCCTTTGATTTTGATTTGGCCGGCGAAAAACAGGCTACATTCCACTTCCAGGGATTCAACTTCCAGTACATCATTTGTCGACCCGGCTTCTTTCATCAGCCATGCAGCCCAATCTGCTTTATTTTCTTTTGCTAAAGCATCCAGAACGTCCTGATATTCAGCACCCTCGGGAAAAGTATGTTTAAATCGCAGCATTGATTCCGAGCAAGCTTCTTTTTCTCTCAACCAATCCAATGTGATCTGCATAATTAGTTCCCCTTTCCTATATATCCTTAATTTAGCAGTAAAGCAGGGTAAAATTTTTAGGCGTTAGCCTTCTTGCACAACGGCGCTAAATCAGAGGGCCAGGGCTTACGCCCCGGCCTGGCCTAATTCATGCAGATGTTTAGTAACTTCGCTCTTTTCGTTGCCGGTCAATTCTCTCCACGGTTTGCCGTATTTTTCATCTACGAACTGGAAAAAATCTTCTGTAGTCATGCCGGCCTTGTCGGCCATCCTCAAGACGGCCGGAGGAATGTCACCGGCGTCCTCAGCCTCTCCGGTTTCAGGATCTGCAGGAATCTTGGCCGCCTCCTCTTCAAGCAATTGCTGAAACACAGGAGTCCATCTTTCATTGTTAGCCTTGTTTGCCATCCATTCGCAGTATCCATGCTCATTTTGCAGCAGATCACCCAACGTCCGGCCTTTGTGCTTACCAAAGGTAATTACTTGCTCTTTGAGCGCCTTGCCCTGGTTAGCTTGATGAGTAGCATTGCTTCCCCTTATGTGCATATCCGGCATATCCTCAAGGTCCTGGGTGAAGATATCGGATAGACTGGCTACCGACAGGGCAGCATCTACATAGGCTCTTTTTTTTGCCATTTTTAAGATGGTGTTGGCTATACTATAAGGGTCGGCTTTCACATATTTGGATTCACGGCTGTTACAATTCCCTACCCCTTCGCAGATGTCGTAATCGTTACGGGAGAGGACGCATTTAACATTGTAGGAGAAGAACCCTTTATCATAGTCCTCGACCTTGTCCATGATTTCATATCGGCTGGACAAGCCCATCATCATGACTATTTTTTCGGCCCCGGGTTTTAACAGCGTTGGCTTGTCGGTACCGGGGATGATACCGATATCATGCCCCGGCTTTACCGCCTGTTGGATGACCTGCTGGAAGGCATGTATCTTGTCCATAGTCCTGGCAACGATATTTGTATCAATGCTGTCAATAACAGACAGCGCAGTGATTTGTTCGTTCATGGCGACCTCCTTTAAGCCCGTACTGCTACGGACTGTTCTTCATAGATTTCAATGCCGGGAATCTGCAGCTTGCCCTTGCTGGCCTGAGCCAGTTTGTTTATAGCCGATAGGTCCACTGGCCTTATGGTTACGCCGGCCACTGCAACCGGTACCTTGGACTCGTCCAGAATCTTTGCCCGATATAAAGTCCGGGTGGATACGCCGGTGGCGGTCGGTCTTTGTACTTGCACTGCCGGCTGCACGTTTTCAACTACCTCAGCCTGGGCCAGCAGTATCTCGCTCTCTATTTGGTTCCCCTGGTCCGCTGCCTCAGCGGCCTGTTGGAGCAGCCGCTCAGCCTCTTCCCGGGCCAGCTTCTCGGCCAGTAGCCGGGCGGCTCGCTCCTCTTCCTGGACTTTCTTCTGATAGGCCGCCATCTTCTTTTTAACCTCGGTCTCGGCCTGTTCCAGCGGGGTAAGCAGTTCTTTCTCCCGGTCCACCAGTGACTGCCAGGATGCCCGGGCCGACTTCTTGAGGGGCTCCCAGTAGTCTTTAATCCGCTTCGATAGGGACTTTACCTGCTTGGTAAAGGCGGCAGCCCCATCATAATCGGTGGGGCTGTTGATTGACAGCAGTTTGGCCTGTTCAAGGATTTTAAGAGCAGATGACTTCTGCTCATTTTCTATGGTTGGTTCGGCTTCTATGGGCATTGTGTTTACTTCCTGCATAGGGTTATGCCTCCTTTGATTTTTGAACTGCGTTATGCAGCGCGTAGCACATCATGAAATAGCTTTTTGCCCTGGATAGGTCCTGGGTTTGATAGAAACGGTAGGTTCCGTCAGGTTTGAGTTGCAGCCCATATGCCTCAGCTATTTTTATGTCCGGCCATGACTCCAGCATCAAGGTATACCCTGCCAGTTGGATGTCGACCAGTAGCGGATGATATATACTGCTGGTCTTGACGTCGACTATTATTAGCCCTTTTTGGTCGTACAGCCGGATTATTTTATCGCCCGTACCAGCATATAGCATGGTACGGTGGTAGCCTCTCCACTCGGTGGCAAGGATCTCCGGTTCGTAATCTCGTCCCCAATGCTTGTAGGCTTCAATATAGCCCGCGGTATCTTCTTCCGTAGGAGCCCAACCGCATTGGTCTATCAGTTCTATGGCCTCATGCACCCGGGTACCCCGGTCAGCCGCTTTATGCAGCGTGACCGGGTCTATCTGGCCGTAGCATTCGTTGGAAATCAGTTGTATAATCTGGGTTACTGATGGAAGCTGCAGGCTCACGGAGCCCTGCTGTAGGATGTATTGGTGTGTTTGGGGGTAGAATTTTAGACCCGTGATTTCAGGAAGCATCAATATCTTCCAGTGCTTCGTTTATGTCTTTTTGGATATCAAATCTTTTGGCTGGCCCCGCTACGGTCGGGCTATCTTCTGGAGCCTTGCCGATTATGGACTTTGCCCCATCCCCAAACACCAGGATCTCTTCTTCCGGTACATCGACCTGGGTAACTACGCCTTTAGCAATGCCATCCCTGGAGTTCAGCTCTACGATATCGCCCACCGCGACCTCTTCCGGGGTGTAGTAGGTATATGCCCGGCCGGAGGGCTTACCATTACGCAAAAATTTAACCTTAATTACGTTTGTCATTTTATACCGCCTCCTTCTCGTTAACCGGGAGCTTGCTAACGCAAACCATTGTTGTACCCTGGGGCATCGGGTCTTGCGACAACACCATAATTTCAAATCCGTTAAATTCTGCAGTAAGTCTGGTTTTGTAATCGCTATTCTCAATATTAAAAGGCTTAATAATATAGTTGGGGAACAATGCAGTAAATACTTTTTTGTCCAAAGCCTGTAAAATCGGGGTAAAATAGTTCTGGTAGCCAAGGATTTGCAGAGGTGTTTCTTTTAACTCTGACATGGCATAGTCTATGATCCGCTGTCCTTCAAGTTTCATTTGTTCGCCCTTTTTAATAAGGTTTATGGCTTCTTTCAATTGGGTTAAATCCATAGTTTATATGCCTCCTTCTATTGGGCCGCCCGCCCGTGCCAACACCACGAGCAGGTAGCCCGGGATATTAATAAACAATAGTCTGAATCTGGTAATCTCCGAACAGTTCCTCTTTTTTCTCCTTCTTGAACTCAGTAGTTAAATACCAGTTTGATTTATTGCAAAAAGAAGATGTGGTCGACTCTGTTCCTAAGTAGCATTCACCCATGTAACCAATCTCGTAGCCTTGCGCCAGCATGTTATCCGCGTGACTGGCCTGCATTGCCTGGTCTTCGTATTTGTAAACCAAAATCTCTAAGTTGAGTTTTTTAATCAGCTCCATGCCTTTGATTCTCCTTTCTCTTGCCCCATGACCGGGGCTGTGGTATATTCGTAGTAGGAAATTTTTTGTTTGGCCGCAATTATGCGGTCTTTTTTCTTTTCCGCATCATGTCCGGTATCGAAAGTATACTGGCCGCCTGTAATTTGACCTCTTCGATCTTTTTCTCCAGGTCCAGGAGCTCTTCCATCACCAGTTCAAAGGCCGGCAACTCATTTTGCTCTACAATTCCGTCTGCTGTAATCTCAATCAATTTGGTTCTGATCTGCTCCACATCGTTCTGCTCTTTTAGGAGCCCCAGTACCGCCTGACAGAGGTTATTGTGTTCGGGTACCTGGTGAGCAAATATCTGCCCAATGGGACAATAGTTTGAGCAATATCTTGCCGTAAGTGTCGGGTCTCGGTACACTTTTTGCATCTTTAAAGCTATCTCCGGTGGTGTAACAGTAAACCCGTGCTCATAGTTAGTAAGCGTACGGCTGCCGATATGGAGCCTAAATGCTGCCTCATCTCTGCTCATTCCTGCCTGATTACGTGCCTCTTTAAACATCCTCTCTTCCCTCCCTTCCGTATAAAGTTAGGTTATAATGGTTCTTTGATAATTAAATAGATCTACGGGGCTTCGATTCCAAATAGGCACAAAAGCTATCCCGGTTTACTCGCGGCTGATTTCCTTTCCCAATCCAACGGACCAGGACGCCTTTTTTTTCGGCATTACGGATCTCTTTAAGTGCGGTCGCGTTGCAAACGCTTAACATCTTGGCGACATCCTCGGTCTTAAGGATATAAGGTAGTTCTGATGCAGGGTCATATACTCTGCCATCTGAAGCTTCAGCTGCATTCTGCATGGTTGTCCCTCCTCTCATGATGTATTTATGGGGATAATTTGCTTATAAATCCCTTCTTTGAATTTCTACCCTGGGCGTTCACCGGGACAATCCAGTCACCTTACGGCCGGCATCCCTCAGTCACTACTGGCCCATTGCTCTGCTTTTAGGCGAAGGGTATGCGGTTGTCAAAGATCAATCTAGGATTTGTATTACTGGCTTCTTAGCAAATAATCAGCTCGTATTCAGGCGCCTTGAGATCATCCGAGTTTTCATGCTCCACAATGCAGTAGAAATATCCTTGATTGTGGTAAATTGCGGGGATGAAACCTGCTTTGTGTCCTTCGCTGTATAATGAGCCATAACTAACACCCTTTAAGCCGTTGATATCATCGTGGCCATTAGCTATGGCAGCAGCCGCTTTACTTGACTTTGTAAGAAAAACTGTGTAGCTTGACATTTTCCCGCCTCCTTCCTATCCGTCGGTGCCCGTGGGCTCGGCGGCCGGTTCTGCTCGCTCTAAGTGAGCTATTGGCCCAAAAAAAATATCATCAGTTGCCACACCAAAGAACCTAGCAATCGCTTGGGCTTTCTCCAATGGTGGTGTGCGGTGACCTGTCTCATACATTGCAATACTTGCGGAGCTCACGCAGATATGTCGTTTGTTAAGCTCTATTGCAAGTTCAGCTTGACTGAAATTCAATGCTTTTCTATATTCGGCAAGCGTTTTCATGTAACTACCTCCTCTCACTCAGAGTAAGCATCTTAAGTACTATTATACTCACCTATTGTAAGCAGTCAAGGGTTTTAAAAAATATTTTTCACTTTTTGTGAGCAAGGAAGGGATACTCACAAACAGTGAGTATAATAGTAATATATGGTAGGTGATTCTATTGTTTGCAAATAGGTTAAAAGAGCTACGTGAGCGTATGGGAATAAGTCAGCGAGAATTAGCTAAATTAATTCAACTGTCCCCTAGCACTGTAGCGATGTATGAGTTAGGCCAACGAAGCCCCGATAAAGATACAGTCGTTAAGCTTGCAGATTTATTTAGTTGCACAACTGATTATCTGTTGGGCCGGGACACCCCAACTTTACTACCTGAATCATTCACATTGGAAGAGGATATCCCGGTGCCGATATTGGGCTCTGCTCCTTGTGGCCCTTCGTCTACTGTCATCCAGGAGATATTGGGCTATATTTACATCGACAAGCAGACTGCAGAGCAGGGGGAGCATTTCGCCCTCTACGCCAAAGGTGATAGTATGGAACCCACTATCACGCCTGGAGACATAGTCCTCATTCGCAAACAGCCGGCAGTGGACAATGGACAGGTAGCAGTCGTCTTGCTCGACAAAGAAGAAGCGTGCATTAAACGAGTGTTCTGTAATGAGGGAAACTGCGTATTGCAATCTGATAACCAGAAGTACCAACCTAAAATTGTCAAACAAGAAGAAGTTTTAATTTTGGGTCGGGTTATGGAGGTTAGAAAGAGAATATAACCTGAAGGGGAGGTTTACCGATGTCATGGATAGGGGAGTTTGTGTCTAACGTAAAGGTCCAGGCTAAGGCCAAAGCTGAAATTGAAGATGCCTTCCTTAGGGCAATAGATGATGGCGTTTTAAACGAGGATGAAATCGCCGAAATTGAGGCCAAGCGAATGGAATGGAATATTGATGAAAAGACATGGATTAAATTGAAAAATCGCTTTTACGCATTGGCCCTGAAAAACACAACCCAAGACCGCCGCCTATCGCCTGATGAAGATGCAATGCTCACCAAGCTTTCGGCTCACTTTAATGTATCAGACAAGGATAAAATTCGATCTTATAAAGATTTGGCGCGTTTTAAGCTTTTGCACAGTATTGAATTAGGAGAATTGCCTGTTGTTAATGCGTCGGGGCTTTCTTTGCAAAAAAACGAGCAAGTCCACTGGGTGCAATCATCTAGCATGCTTGAGGAAAAAACAAAACGGCAATATATTGGGGGCTCTAGGGGAGTTAGTGTGCGTATTGCAAAAGGCGTATCTTTCAGAACAGGCGGTTTTCGAGGTCATGTAGAAACAAGCCAAGAGATTGTCCCGGTAAGTGCTGGCGAACTAATAATAACAAATAAACGCATTGTTTTTCGCGGTGACAGGAAAAACTTCACTTCTACCTGGGCAAAGATAATAGATTTAGAATTGTTCGGCAATGGAATTAGAATCGGTAAAGAAGGGCAACAAAAGCCAGGGTTATTTCAGTTTAATAATGGGGAAGATGCTGAAATTGTGGGCATGATTTGCTCAAACATAATTAATTCAGCTAATTGAGGAGGTAATATTGTGAATAAATATTTGTTATGTGGAATGGCTCTATTACTTTGTCTATTTTTGGTCACTCCCGCAATGGCAACGCCCACAGTAACCTTGGATGGTAAGCAATTATCGTTTGATGTATCACCCATAATTGAAGATGGACGGACTTTGGTACCTTTAAGAGCCATATTTGAAGCTATGGGGGCTACGGTCAATTGGGATCAGGACAGTCAGGCAGCAACCGCAGTTAAGGGCGATACCACAGTGGAGCTAAAAATCGGGGCAACTACCCCAACAATAAATGGACAGGTTAAGCAGTTGGATGTCCCAGCCAAGATTATTGACGGTCGCACCTTGGCGCCATTACGTTTCGTAGGGGAAGCTTTCGGAGGGACAGTGGAATGGAATCAGGAGTTACAGGCTATCACTATGTTATCTAAGCCCGTATCGCCTATAGCACAACCAGCGGGAACGCCTCCCCCATTATCTGGCGCCGGCCAAGGTACTTATGTTGGAAGTGTCTCTTCAGATAAATATCACACGCCAAGTTGTCGCTACGCGGACAAAATTACCCCAGAAAATCAGATATGGTTTAAATCCAAGGAAGAAGCAGCGGCTGCCGGCTATCAACCATGCGGGGTATGTAAACCATAATTTAAAAACATAATACATAAAATTAACTCCCGGCCCCCGGGTCGGGATATTTTTTAACCACTCAGCAGAACATATGTACTATTACGGGGAAGGAGAGCAGATTAAATGGGTATTCGTAAGCGGGGCAACGCATGGCAGATAGTTATAGACGTAGGAACCAAGGAACAGCGGCAGCAAAAGGTTTTCACTTTTAGAGGAACTAAACCTGAGGCCAGGGCAGAAGAGGCCAGGCTAAAAGCTATGTATAAAATGGGTACATCCCTTCCAGGGAAGATGACCGTCTCT
>DNIT01000153.1:7824-9030 GCA_003489345.1 Pelotomaculum sp.
CCCGCAGGGGGTGCGACAAGATGACCGTCTCTGAGTATATGCTCTACTGGCTGAATACCTATAAAAAGCGAAAACTGGCAGTAAGGACTTATGAAAGCTATAAAGAGACTATAGAAGTACATATTGCAGAGGATGACCTGGGAAAGAAACTCTTTGACCGGGTTACGCCAGACGATATACAGAAGTATTATAACCGTAAACTGGATAAAGGACTTTCCGGTACCTCTGTATTGTACCACCACCGGATACTCCACGCAGCCTATAACCAGGCGGTAAAGTCCCGGTGGCTCCCCTGGGGAATGAATCCATGTGCAGCTGTCGAGCCACCGGAAAAGAACGATTATAAACCGGCTGAATTAAGTACAGAACAGATGGCCTATATTATTACAAATACATCCTTCCATGAATACACCGAAAAAGGCAAACGTAAGAGGGTGCCAGCATTAAAGCTGCCGATCATAATATCGTCGATGATAGGAGTCAGAGCAGGTGAAGTATGTGGCCTTCAATGGCCTGATATAGATTACAAAAGGATGGCAGTACATATTCGCCATGCTATCAAACGGGAAGATGGCCAGTTGGTACTGGGCCCAACGAAAAATAAGGAGGAAAGATGGGTACCGCTAACTCCTGGGCTTAAAACTATCCTGGACTGGCATAAGAAGGAGCAGGAAAAAGATAAAGAGTTTTATAAAACCATGTATAATAACCAAGGCTATGTTTTGGCCTGGGAGGATGGCAGATGTTTCGATCCGCACTACTTAAGCGAATATTTTACAAAAGCTATGGTAGATATTGGGTTCAAGCAGAAGGCCACGTTTCATTCCTGCAGGCATTTTTATGCCAGTGCTATGCAAAGTGCCGGCGCAAATTTAAAATATATCTCAGACGCGCTTGGACATGGTAAAATGGATAATATAACAGCTGATGTTTATATTCACACCCAACTGGAAGACATGAGAAAATATGTGACCTGGTTAGATGAAGCTATTCTAAAAGGCGTTTTAGAAGATATCGAAGGTCACATAGAAGGTCACACACCACTTTAATTTTTTATTTTTGCAAGTTTTAAGAAGCATTAGCAAGTGACCAATGGCACAAAAATATGCCTATAAGTAGGTACTTATGGCAGTTGAAATACTTGCAAGTGATTGCAAACAACCTTAAAAATGGGCTTTTAACAGACTTTTAATCAGGGTGTCGGAG
>DNIT01000013.1:0-266 GCA_003489345.1 Pelotomaculum sp.
TTTGCCGACATGTTCGGCGATGGCCTTGCTCACAGGGTAAGGATCCGTAACGGATCGGTAGAATGCTGGCCCAATAAAGGGTATGGCCGCTTTAACAAAAAAGTTGTTTTGGGAAACGCCCCCAGGTATGACGGCGCACTGGACGCGGAGAGGCTCTTTCTCGCCGACCTGGACGGTTCCGGCACGGCGGACATTATCTACGTATACCCGGATCGGGCGGACATATTTTTTAATAGGAGCGGCAACAGCTTCAGCGACCCTGTTTC
>DNIT01000013.1:493-699 GCA_003489345.1 Pelotomaculum sp.
CCGTACCTGCTGACCCAGATTAAAAACAACCTGGGCGCTTTAACCCGCATAACCTACAGAAGTTCCACAAGTTACTATTTTGAAGACATGAAATCCGGCGCTCCGTGGAAAACAAAGCTTCCATTCCCCGTTCAGGTAGTATCAAGGATAGAAAGTATCGACGCTGTTTCCGGTTCCAAAACTGTAGAGTTATATAAATACCATGA
>DNIT01000013.1:906-2020 GCA_003489345.1 Pelotomaculum sp.
GTAACGGCAAAAGTGACGTCAGCAAGGAAACGCGTGAGGAATTGTATGTTCCGCCGGTCTATACCAAGTCCTGGTACCATACCGGAGCGTATATCGAGGCGGGAGTCCTGTCTAAACAATATGAAAAGGAATACTATCAGAAAGACGGTAAAGCTTTCAGATTGCCCGACAGCGCTTTCGAGCCAATACCCGCAGAGGAGGACGCGGAGAATTACCGGCAGGCCTGGAGGGCGTTAAAAGGAAGGCTTCTGCGCAGTGAAATTTACGCGGCGGACCAAAAGCCGGAGTCTGATCACCCCTATACCGTTGAAGAAACCAATTACCGGGTAAAACAATATCAGCCCTTGCAATCGAAAGGTTACGCTGTTTTTTATGTCCACGAAAATGAAGCGTTAACCTATGATTATGAACGCAACCCGGATGATCCCCGCATGCAGCATTCCTTTACCCTTGAGGTGGATGATTACGGTAACGTATTAAACTCCTGCACTGTATATTATCCCAGGCGTCTTCCGCCTGCGGAGCCCGCATCCGCTAATCCCGCCGATCGCATCTACGACGAGCAGATGCAGCTCAAGGCGACGGCGGAATTGGACAGGTTTGGGAATATCACCACGGATGACTGCTGGCTCATAGGCGTTATTTGCGAAAAGATGTCTCTGGAACTGGGAGGCCTCGATTTACAGGGGGAGGCGTATTTTTCTTTTGACCGGATTAAGGTTCAGCTTAATGAAGCCTTGAACCACCGTATACGCTATGATGAAGACTTTTCTCAGGGCAGTAAACAGTCCCGGCCCTTTACCTGGGAGAGGTATTATTATTGGGACCTTGAGCTGGACGCTGCGCTGCCCCTTGGCGCTGTCAACGCCCTGGCGCTACCCCACCACATCGAGCAGGCCGTGTTTACACCTCAGTTGATTGACAATGTCTTCGGCGGTAAAGTAAGCGAGGAAATGTTGTCCGGTGACGGAGGATACACCTTTAAGGACGGGTATTGGTGGAACGGGGGATTGACCCAGTCCTATTACCAAGAAGGCTTTTACCAGCCATGGAAAACCGAAGGCCCCGGCAGCGGCATAACAGCCCTCGATTACGATAAATACTGGCTCTGCCC
>DNIT01000013.1:2165-2633 GCA_003489345.1 Pelotomaculum sp.
GCCGAAATTGATTATCAAACATTACAGCCGAAGCAAATAACCGATATCAATAAGAACATAGCACAGGCGCTCTTTGACCCTCTGGGCTTGGTAACCGCGACGTCCATATATAAAACGGCCGGCGGGAAGCTCCAGGAGGGGGATGGTGATTTAGCAAACTATACAAGATACGACGCTACATTTGCGGAAGTGCTGCATGATCCCCATAAATTCCTGCAGAAGGCTACCAACTATTTCTTTTACGATCTTTACAGCTGGAGGGATTCAGGGCAGCCTGCCAGGTCGGTGAGCCTATCCAGGGAGACCCATGTAAGCCAGCTGGATCAGGATAGTGAAACCAGGGTGCAGATCCGTATAGATTTTGCCGATGGATTTGGCAGGGCCGCTGCGGCAAAGGTTTTGACAGAGCCTGAGCCGGGCGGTACCGGGGAGCGCTGGATAGTTTCGGGTAAGACCGTTTACAACAAC
>DNIT01000013.1:2650-5338 GCA_003489345.1 Pelotomaculum sp.
AGAGCCGTTGCAGCAAAGGTTTTAACAGAGCCTGATCCCGGCGGCGCCGGGGAGCGCTGGATAGTATCGGGTAAAACCGTTTACAACAACAAGGGCAAACCGGCAATGCAGTATCTTCCCTTTTTCTCTGCCACGCGGGATTATGAGAACGGGGAAAAAATCAGCGCCGGGACCCCGCCCCCGACAAAAACCTTTTATGATCCTTTGCTGAGAATAATAAGGATAGATACGCCCAAGGGCTTCTTCTCCAGGGTTGAATTCTCGCCATGGGTGGAAAAGCATTACGACGAGAACGATACTGTTTTGGATTCCGCTTTTTATAATGATTTTATAAAAAAGGGAACCAGCGAACAGAAATTTGAAGAGGACACCCTGAAAAAGGCCCGGCTTTTTTACAATACCCCCCGGCAGAAGGTGCTGGACAATACCGGCAAAGCTTTCCTCACCATAGAAACCGACGTTACCGCGGATACGGCTGGAAATACACAGTATATTTATTTACCCACCCATTCACGCCTGGATATACGCGGCAATCTTCTTGCGGTCACCGATCCCCGCCTTGCCAAACTTGCAGAACCTGTACAAAATCTTGTACAGGTCTTTGATCTGGGAAATTCGATACTTTCATCAACCAGCGTGGATTCAGGGATCAAACTTACCCTGAACAATATCTACGGCAAACCGGTACATCTTTGGGATGGCCGGGGCTTCCACACGGCGATAAAGTATGACAGCCTGCAGCGCCCGGTTGAAGTCCGGGTAACGGGCGATGACGGCAGGGGACTTGTCCTTGACCAGGTTGTGGAAAGCATTGTCTACGGAGAAAGTCAGCCGGATAACGAGGATAAAAATCTGAGGGGCCAGGTTTACCAGCATAGCGACCAGGCGGGAGAGCAATATTTCTACCGTTACGACATCCACGCCAAAGCGGTCGAAACCGGCCGCCGGCTTCGACGGGACTATAAAAGCGAAGTGGACTGGAGCGGTTCCCCGGCGCTGGAAGATGAGATTTTTAAAACGAATTTTGTATATAATGCCCTGGTTATGCCTATATCCAATACGGCTCCGGACGGCGCTGTCCATAACAGGCAGTACAATATTTCGGGCTTTTTAAATAAAATAAGCGCAGCCTTTGACGACAAACCCGGGCAGGGACCACCGGCAGCGCACAATTTTATCGACAGCATAGCTTATAATGCCAACAATCAGCGGTTAAGCGTTTACAGAGATACAAGAACCACCACCGCAGGCTGCGGCAGGGGCGTATTGACCCAATATACTTATGAATCAACCACACTGCGTTTATTAAAAATTATTACCACGCGATATACCGATGGTGGACAAGGGGGCATGAAAGCCGCCGTACTCCAGAATATCGATTACACTTACGACCCGGTTGGCAACGTGACCCGTATTTATGACAACGCCTTTGATACCGTGTTCTGCAGCCAGCAGGTAGTTGAGCCCCTTTGCGATTATACCTATAATGCCCTGTACAAGCTTACCCGTGCAACAGGCAGACAGCACCCGGGCATCCTGGCCGGCACGCATTGGGACGGATTCAAAGAAAGCTTGTACCTGCCCCTTTGCCCTCCGCCCAATCCCAATGATGCTGAAAAACTGGAGAACTACTCGGAATTTTACAGTTATGATGATGCAGGCAACCTGCTTCAAACCAGGCACATGGCCGCGTCGGCTGCATGGACCAGGGAAGCGGCCGCGGCACCTGATTCAAACAGGCTTATTTCGGTAGAGGGTAAAAAAGTAGACTATGACGCTGCCGGCAATATGCTCAATCTGGGATTCATGAGGGACGTCCAATGGAATTACCGGAACAATATCAGCCGTGCGGATATAATTCTGCGGCCGGATGAAAACCCGGACAGCGATTTCTATGTCTACGGCAGTGACGGAAACAGGATCAGGAAGGTTTCGGAGCGTTATCTCGGCAACGGCGTCACTGAAATAGAAGAAAAAATTTACCTGGGCGATTTTGAGCTCAAACGCGTCTCCAGAAAGACTGAAGCCGGCGTCTCCACTATATTTAAGCGGCAGTCGACGCATGTGACGGACGACAGGAAACGCATAGCAACCACGCATTACTGGCTGCAGGATGATTTCAAGCGTGAAACCGACACCCCCGGGGAACGCAAATTCCGTTACCAGTACGACAATAACCTGGGCTCGGCCATTCTTGAAACCGATGAAAAAGCAAATATTATAAGCTATGAAGAGTATTCTCCTTACGGCGAAACCGTCCTTATAGCCGGAAACAGCCAGAAGGAAGTCAGCCTGAAGGAATACCGTTATTCCGGCAAGGAACGGGACGACTCCACGGGCCTTTATTACTATGGGGCCAGGTATTACATATCCTGGCTGGGCCGGTGGATGAGCCCCGATCCGGCAGGCGCAATAGACGGTTTGAACCTTTATGCTTTCGTAGGCGGCAACCCTCTGGCATTTATCGACGACAAGGGGAATGTTAAAATACTCATCGTCGGAGAGGGCAGAAGTTTTGAGTACGCGATAAGGCTTGCCCAAAAGCTTTCAGTTCCCGCAACAAGCGCTTCTTCAGCAAGCGCTTCCTCAACAAGTACTGCCCCAACAAACACTGTCATTGTAACTCAGTATGACGTGTCAGCTCCCCCCCAATCTGTTGCCTGGCTGCAAAACCTTCAGCTATACCGG
>DNIT01000013.1:5394-6312 GCA_003489345.1 Pelotomaculum sp.
CCCCAATCTGTTGCCTGGCCGCAAAACCTTCAGCTATACCGGCATAAAACAGGAGCAAAACCCGGGGACAAGGACTTTGACGTAACCGATAGCGGGGTTTGGCAGACCCTTGCTCAAAAACACGGCGCTGATTTCGACGCCATTATTTTCAATAACCCCCATGCTGGATTCGGTCAGCATAAGTTTCAGGCTTTAGGCCTGACAAAGGGTATGCTCGTTACCAGGATGCAGGCCGAGACGATATGGTACGGAGGAACGATGGAAGTTTTTCGGGAAATACTGAAAGACCTTGGTGAAGATTTTGCTTTCTCCAAATCAGGTTCCCTTACCGATTATGCTACCGGTACCAAATATAGCTTCAGCGAATTGTTCCAGGAAGTAGAAGGCGGATATATAGCAAAGAGAAGTATAATGGGGCTTAATGAATTTATCCTGTCCAAATTTAAGTTTTATGGCGCTCAACTTTTAAGGGCCGGCGGGACACTGGAGGTTAATATGCCTGCAAATACAGCCACTAAAATAGGAGCTATGGGTTTTGTCCAGACAGGTTTCAACTGGACTACAAGTCCTTATTATGCCGACTATACCAGCGAGCTAACCGATCAAACGTACCATCCCTCTTTCCATGAGACATTCCAGAGAACCGGTCCTCCAAGGCCCGCAACCATAGGTTCAATGAGGAGATTTGTCTTCACAAAACAATAACAGGAGTGGAAAACATTATGAATTCGAACAAACTGATCAGGCTGGTCCTGTCGCCCAATGAAAATAGCTTTATAAGCGAATTGGAAAATGGCGCGGTTTATCATGGCAGCATGGATAACTCGCAGCTTCTTCCGCTGCCGGCCGCCGGGGACTCTCCGGTAATCCACATAGCTTTTTCCCATGACGGGAGCCTTTTGACCGTATCAACGAAGT
>DNIT01000013.1:6430-6866 GCA_003489345.1 Pelotomaculum sp.
TTTGACCGTATCAACGAAGTCGGGCAAGGTAACGGTGTGGGATGTAAAAAGCGCGCTGGTACTATGCGCGTTTAAACATCAATGTGCCGTACACCAGTGCGAACCCATATCCAAAGATAGTTATATCACCGTTGATGAATGGCGGTGCGGGCTTTTATGGAAAAAAGGTCCGCAAGGGTTTAGCGCTGTCCCCATAAGCCATCAGATTGACGCCTGTGCCGCACTCCCTGAACATAATGAAATTGTTTACCACGATAATTTTAATCTGGCTGTATGGAGTATGGAAAAGGAACAGGAAATAAGGGCATACGGCGTCATGGATTCCTGGTATCTCGACCAGTTGAGCGGAGAACTCAAGCTTTCGAAAAACGGCAGGTATTTTTTCATATACTGGGATGAAGGAATGGTATTCGACACGGAAACAGGTAAGCTTGCA
>DNIT01000013.1:7049-8431 GCA_003489345.1 Pelotomaculum sp.
GGCACCTATGAAGGAACGTTTGCCGTAATGGAAAAAGGAAGAGGCGTTCTGCTGGAAAAGGAATTTGACGGCGAGGTCATATTTTCAGATATGACTCCGGACGGCAGGCTTGTCTCCTGCCTGGACGAAAACGGCGCCGGCGGTATTTATGATCCGGATACCGGCAAGGTATTGTTGGACAGCGGCCAAATATATGAAAATCTAAAACATTTATAAAAAGGAGGAGATGAAATGGCGCAAGACAATTTGCTGAAAATCATGAATAAAACTACAGGGCCTTTCCACACGGCAAACCCTGATTTTGACATTCTTAAATCCAACCTGCATGATAAAGAGCTGCTAGAAACGCTGAACTGGGCCGGATTGGATAAAGAAAGCACAATAAACCAGCTAAAGGCCCAGCAAAGGGTGCTGCGCATACACCCGGACGTAAACGCGGCGCAATTCCTTCTGGATAACGGCATGGACTCGGCCCATAAAATTGCAGCCATGCCCAGGCAGCAGTTTGTACAGCTGTGTAATAGCGGTAACAGCCTTAACGGCAATGACGATAAGGCAGTTGAGATATATGACGAAGCTGTCCAGGTAAAAACCAGGGTTCATCATCTCCTGGCCAGTATCGGGAATATTGTCGGGTCCAGCTATTACAGAGCCACTCTTTTTAATAATGCTTCCCCTGAACTTATAGAGTATTATGAAAACCTTCCCGGCTACCAGGAGCTCTTCGGCAGTTTGGACTATTTCCGGTGCAACCCGTCTTACACAATTTTCAGTCCTTCAGCCTATTTTCTGGATTTGATGCGTATAACCGATAAATATATCACCTGTCCCAACACCGCAAAACCGGAAGGAAACATACCCCAGGGTTTTACCCTGCAAGAACGGCGGCCCGACCTTTTTGAAATGAAGCTCGACAGTGACAACACCAATACTGTAATATCCTACTTGCAGCTTATTAACGAGATCTTAGAGAGAAGGATCGAAAACGAGTACGTTTTAAACGCGGGCGCCGCCCGGGCCGGCGGAGCGTCATCGATTACCCTTGCGGCTGACGCGTCCGCCCAAAACGGTTTTTATAACAGGCTGTCGGTGGAAATAACCGGCGGTACCGGTATCGGACAAAGACGTGCCGTATCCTCCTATGACGGGGCCGGCAAAATTGCAGCGGTGGATTCCCCGTGGGAAACCCAGCCCGATCATACGTCCGGGTACCGGATCCTGGACAGCGCTTTCAAAGTCCTGGCCGCCGCGGGTTACCCCTTCAACCTGCCCTTTAATCTGCCCCTGCGGCAGCTCAGGCTCTACCTGGAAAATCTGAACGCTTCCCTGTCCCGGATCTATCTTGATTTCTCCGCGCCAAAGACGGCGGGCACGGTTCAGGC
>DNIT01000220.1:0-1572 GCA_003489345.1 Pelotomaculum sp.
ACATTATCACAGAACAAACACACCCTTATTAACCGTTTTATTGACAATGTTTACCCGTTTTTGTTAGAATTACTATGATTCCTATTATGTTGTCGTTAAGAGGAAGTCTACTGTCCCCATTTGAAACCTCTGCCCAGGGGGTTTATTTTATGGACGGGCTAGTCTTACGTAAGGGGGAGTTAAAGTGAGCAGACGACTTTTTACCTCTGAGTCGGTAACTGAGGGGCACCCCGATAAAATTGCCGACCAGATTTCAGACGGGGTGCTGGATTCCATATTTGAAAAGGACCCGTTCGCCAGAGTAGCCTGCGAGACTCTGGTTACCACCGGTCTGGTCCTGGTCAGCGGTGAAATCACCTGCAACTGCTATGTGGATATTCCCAAAATAGCCCGCGAGACGGTGCGGGAGATTGGCTATACGCGAGCCAAATACGGCTTCGATTGCGATACCTGCGCGGTTCTTACCGCCATAGATGAGCAGTCCAGTGATATAGCTCAGGGAGTAGACCGGGCTCTTGAGGTGCGCGACGGCCGAGATCTGGAAGATATTCTGGAGGCCACCGGTGCCGGCGACCAGGGGATGATGTTTGGCTATGCTGTAAACGAAACGCCGGAACTGATGCCGATGCCCATATCACTGGCGCACCAGCTGTCCAGGCGGCTGGCCGTGGTCCGTAAGACAAATATCCTGCCATACCTGCGCCCCGACGGTAAAACCCAGGTGACTGTTGAGTATGAGGACAACCGTCCGGTACGCGTCGACACCATCGTAGTATCGACCCAGCACGATGTCAGAACGACCCTGGAGGAAATTCAAAAAGATATCGTTGAACATGTAATCAGGCCGGTAATCCCGCCCGAATATGTCGACGGGGCTACCCGTTTTCTGGTCAACCCGACCGGACGCTTCGTCATTGGCGGCCCCCAGGGAGACACCGGCCTGACCGGCCGTAAGATTATTGTAGATACTTACGGCGGTATGGCCCGCCATGGCGGCGGTGCTTTTTCCGGCAAGGATCCCACCAAGGTTGACCGCTCGGCCAGCTACGCCGCCCGCTATGTGGCCAAGAACATCGTAGCCGCGGGACTGGCCGACAGGTGCGAATTCCAGGTGGCATACGCCATCGGCGTGGCCCGCCCGGTGTCTATTGCCGTAGAAACTTTTGGGACCGGCAAGGTTGATGAGCAGACCCTGGTCAACCTGGTCCGGGAGCACTTTGATCTGAGGCCGGCCGGCATCATCAAGGAACTGGACCTGCGCCGCCCCATCTACCGGCAGGTTGCCGCGTACGGGCATTTCGGGCGCAACGATCTGGATTTACCCTGGGAGCGCACCGACAAAGCGGAAGCGCTGCGGCGCGGGGCCGGACTGTAGCATTTCAATGCAGGTGGAAAATTAGCGCCTGCATTTTTCTTTTCAGATAGACATTGCGACCAACCCATCGTTACTGCATTTATAGGTGAAAATAACATCGCAACCGCCGGTTGACAAATCTCTAAGTGCAGATGGTGGCAACGCAACTGCCAGCTTTTTTATAATGGCATTACCAGGTTTCAACCAAGGGGACGGTT
>DNIT01000220.1:1756-3849 GCA_003489345.1 Pelotomaculum sp.
CCAATTGGAAGTTTGCTGAGAAAAAAGGCTCAAATATCAGGTAACACCTGGTTTTGAGCCTTAATCATCTAACGTTCAAGTTCAAGGGGGGAAAGGTGACCAATTGTTGCCGAGAATCAATCAATAATAATATGCCTATGATGATTTAGTAGAATAGGGTTTAATAAATTCCAAATGATTTTCCTGTTATAAACGCCCGGCTAAGCCGGGCTATATTTATACCAAAAGAGGGCTCCCCCATGTCCGACACCCCGCTCTCAAAGAAAACAAAACAAAATACTTCATCGCCCAAGGCTACTTTCTGATACAGAAGAAAATCAGGATTTTTTCGCTATAGTAAAAGAAGCAGACAAAAGAGCAGCCTGGAAAATTGTTAAGGTTGAGTTAGCATATAAGCATGACAAGGACAAGTATAAAATAGACCGTATTGATGAATTAAGCGATCCTGGGGAAAAGGGCTCATAACCATCGTTCACGCTCTTCCTGACAAAAAGGCTTATATAGTTAAGCTTGCTTAGCGGGAAACAGCGGGAAACGTTTTTCTGGCAAAATACCATGTTGTTTAAAACAAAAAGCTCAAAGGTTAAGTGAGAGCTTTAAGTTATATACAGGTGTTATTTTGTCTTTCCTCGTACGTTTAAGCCTGGCGCCTATCCATCTTGCAACTCATCCAAGACTTCTTTGCTTGCCATGTCCCGGTCTCCGAAAAGGCCACCCGGCCCGGATTAAATCGTTTGCACAAACCGGCAATGATTTGCTGCATAGTATACCTACGCACCGTTATGGGAGTGGCTGGCCTTTCCGTTATGTCTTGTCATGCCTTTGGGCAGGCCTGCGGGGAGCCGCCGGTTGGGTGCCGGGGGGAGTCGACCAGGGTAATGCTGTTTAAAATAATTTCTTCTTCAGCGGTTAGCCTGCCGTTGCTGTAGTATCGGCGGCGAATCTCAGCCCGCGGGATGATCGCGCTAAGCTCATTGACAGGCGGGAAAGCTGAGCAGCGGTTTATTTTGACCCGGACACCCCCTATGGTGATTTCCAGCTGGTTTTCAAGTTCGCAGTTTTGAGCTGCTTCACCATGAGATGGTTTAACGTTTTTCTTTGGTTGTTTCTTTCTGCTAAAGGGGTTAAAAAGAAACATGTTTCGCAATCCCTTTTTACCTAGCATATGGACGTGACAATCCTGGTGTTCCACATACCGCCATCGCGGCGACAGAAAATGGAATGATTTCCTGCTTGCACAGAAATCACCCCAGGCCCCCCCGCTGCATAGGGTGCAGTAAAAACTCCCGGGGGTGAGCCATTGAAGCTTTTTTTGCTGACACTGGCAGTGCTGTTGCTGGCAGGGGCTTACTACTTGAGCAAACTGGGCGAGCGTTACCGTAAATCCGGTAATGAAGCGGTCAGGCTCATAATTGTGATGAAAGACCAGGAGCCGTGGGCGGAGGGCTTTATGCGCAAACTCGTCCGTTGCACCAGGGGGATGCCCTGCCTGAAAATCCTGGTGATTGACGACGGGTCCAGTGACCAAACGCGGGAAGTGCTGGTGCGCCTGCAAAGGGTCTATTCCTTCGACCTTACCCACGAACGAAATGCCATGGAAGCGGAAAGGAACCCTGCCGGCGATCATTTTTTTGACGCCAGAGGGCTGACCGGCAGCGATCTGCTCAACGCGCCTGTATTTTACCGACTTAAAGCTTTAAACGCAGGTAAATCCGCCGGTTTGTCGAAATAACCTGGCGAGGTGGATTTTCTTGCGCCCTAAAGAAGGTTTTTTCCATTTTACAATTAGCTGGCTGGTAGTGAGCCTGGCGGTGTGGCAGCTCTGCCGTCTTTTCCCGTCCCTGGATTTAGACCAGACCGGTGAGCTGCTGGTAATTATTTTTCTGGGCGTGCTGGCCGAATTGCTGGCCGTGTCCTTTCCCCACGGGCAGCTCTCGGGTTCTTTTACCTTGATCATAGCAACCTTTTTGATTTACGGTCCGGCGGCCACGGCCTGGGTCAGCGGGGTTGCCACGGTTTTTGGTCAGGGCATCGCCAACCGGGGCAACCCCCTGCGTACCACCCTTTTCAATACCGGACAGTACGTTCTGGCA
>DNIT01000210.1:0-3490 GCA_003489345.1 Pelotomaculum sp.
CACTTCCATTGTACCACAAAATGTAAGCAATCGAAACATATGTTCTGAGGCAGAAACCAGCATTCATCCCCTACTTTGGAAGTGAGGGTCTTCTGCCGAGAGATGATAAAAAAATAAGCTGCTAATAAAAAATTAAGTGTTGGAGATCATTCAAATGAATACGTTAGGGGTAACAGCCTAAAATAATGCCTTAGAGAACCTTTATTGGCTGTCAATGAATATATAATTCTTTTCATCAATATTGACTTTTTTATACACCCAAACCTGTCAGCCCATTGCCCGGGCCGCAGGAGGCTGGTTCCGCAAAATGAGGAGCCTCATCAACAATAAAGTCGGGTGTGAAAGCGCCTCCAGTTCTTTCCTCCTGGCCTTCCGTTCGGCCACTAGAACGTCTAATTCCCTGCCGTCCCAATCTCCTTGGCAAGGTCTTGTCTTACTTTCATGATTTCTTTGATCGGGATATTTACTCCTTCATCCACCTCTCGCCCCCTATTCCAGAAGAAAATTAATAATTTCTCTGTTAATTAATTCCCTGCATTTTTTGCACAAATTGTTATTTTAAGGAGGAACTTTTATGTAACAGCTCGAAAATTAATATTATTCTATGGTGGCGCAACGAGAATATAATATTCTGACATGATAGCCACTCCTAGTAAAGAGTGGTCGTTGTAATTTAAACGAGGTTCGGCGTTAAGAGATAAACTATTTGTTACATTAAAAAATGAGATTGGGAGGCGGACAAAATGGGTTTATTCAAAAGGATTGGAGATAACATCAGAGCCAATCTGAACGCTGTGCTGGACAAGTCCGAAGATCCTGTGAAAATGCTGGAGCAGTATCTGCGGGATATGGAAGACGACATTGGCGACGCTGAAATGGCGGCGGCAAAACAGATTGCCGTAGTGAAGCGTTTAGAAGCGTTGTTCCAGGAAGCCCAGTCCATGGTTGAGAAAAGGGAAGCCCAGGCGGTGCAGGCCCTTGAACAGGAGCATGAGGACCTTGCCCTCAAAGTCCTGGAGGACAAAAAAATCCACCAGGGCAAAGCCTCTGATTACAAGGAACAGTTTGAGCGCGCCCGAGGAGTGGCGGATGACCTAAAAAAACAGTTGCTTGACATGAAAGACGAGTTTGAAAAGATGAAGGCCAAAAAGGCCACTCTAGTAGCCAGGGCAGAAGCGGCCAAAGCCCAGAAGGAAATAAACAAGGTCGTTTCCGGTTTAGGCAGGGACACCGCCCGCAAAGGATTTGATCGGATGGAGGAAAAGGTGTTGAAAAATGAGGCGGAAGCCGCCGCCGTCCTGGAACTAAGCGGTACAAACAAAAAACTTGATGAGGAGCTGGCAGCCCTGGTGAACAGTTCCAGCGCCAAGGAAGAATTGGAGCGGCTGAAGGCTAAATTGAAAGTGGAAAAGTAGATTCTGTCATCGCTGTACATTTAAAAGACTCATGGCAGGGATGTAAATAATGTTGCTTAAAACATTTGAGCTATGCTTCCTGGTGGGGGCCATCTTCTCGGTAGTGTCCTTTCTCCTGGGCCATCTCCTGCATTTTGGCCATCACCCCGACGGCGCTATTGATGCCACAGGACACACACATATAGATGGCAACCACCAGGGCAGCCCCATCATATCACCCTTTAAGCCAGTGGTGATCATGGCTTTTCTTACCGTATTCGGCGGGATGGGTGTCATCGGTCTGAACTATCTGGGTCTGGCTGCGATTTTTGCTTTCGCGGCAGCTCTTTCCACCGGCATATTGGCTTCATTCTTAATGTACAGATTTCTGATCGTGCCGCTGTACCTGGCGCAAAACACCAGCGCCGTTTCCCAACAGGAACTGAACGGTGTTCCGGCGACGGTGACGCTGGATATCAAGAACGGCTGTTTCGGCAGGATCACCTATGTGGTTAACAACAACACCTATACCGCGCCGGCCATCTCCGGCGATAGTGAAGAAATACTTAAGGGAGAACGGGTGGTAATTTTAAACATTCAGAAGAATGTGTTTAAGGTAACAAAACTATGATAATGGAGGAATACCCATGTTTTTTTGGGCGTTGGCAATCGTCATTGTACTCATCCTGCTGGTTTTCAGCGTGGCAGCCATGTGGAAGAAGGTTCCGCAGGACAAGGCCCTGGTGATCACGGGACTGAGAAAGCGCGTAATCTCGGGCGGCGGCGGTTTCATTGTCCCCATGCTAGAGCGGGCAGATAGAATTTCCCTGGAAAACATGAAAATCAGTGTTGAGACAAAGGGCGCTCTGACCGAGCAGGGAGTGGATATCAAAGCTGACGGCGTCGCGGTAATCAAGGTCAAGTCCGACACAGAGTCCATTCTTTCAGCGGTGGAGCAGTTCAACACCGGGCAGGAAATCAGTACGATTACGGTCATCAAGGACACCGCCAAGGACGTGCTGGAAGGCAAACTGCGCGAGATCATCTCCAAGCTGACAGTAGAGGAGATTTACAAGGACCGTGAAAAGTTCGCCTCCCAGGTGCAGGAGGTGGCCGCTGTCGATCTTGCTGATATGGGTCTGGAAATCAAGGCCTTCACCATCAGGGATATATCCGATGACAACGGATACCTGGAAGCACTTGGGAAAAAGAGGATTGCCGAGGTCAAAAGGGACGCCGACATTGCCGAGGCCGAAGCCATGAAGGAGACTTGCATCAAGACCGCCGAAGCCAACAGGCTGGGTGAAGAGGCTAAGCTGCTGGCCGAGACCCAGATTGCCGAAGCCAACAAGACGAAGGAGTTGAAGATTCACCAGTACCGGCAGGAGCAGGAAACCCAAAAAGCCAAGGCAGACCTGGCTTACGATATCGAGGGCAACAAGGTCCAGCAAAACGTCCAGCAGGAAAAAATGCAGATTGAGATTGTCAAAAAGAAAAAGGAGATCGAACTGGCCGAGCAGGAGTCCATGCGCAAGGAAAGAGAACTGGAGGCGACTATTAGAAAGCAGTCCGAAGCCGAAAAGTACCGCCAGGAAAAGCAGGCGGAGGCGGGCAAATTCAAGGAAATCCAGGAAGCCCAGGCCAAGGCTGAGGCCATTAAGCTGATCGGCCTGGCCAACGCCGAGGCCTTGCGGGTGGAGGGTGAGGCGGAGGCCGAGATCATCCGTAAGAAGGGCGAGGCGGAGGCCGATATCCTATTGAAGCGGGCGGAAGCTTTCAAGCAGTTTAACGACGCCGCCATGTCCCAGATGATTATCGACAAACTTCCCGAAATTGCCAAGAGTATCGCCGAACCCCTGACCAAGGTGGAGAAAATTGTCATCGTGGACTCCGGCAACGGCCAGGGTCCCAGGGGCGCGGCCAAACTCACCCATTATATAACCGACATTATGGCGGTGCTGCCCGAAAGCGTCAAGGGCCTTACCGGTATAGACCTAAACGACCTCTTGAAAAAAGCCCTGGCCAAAGCCGAACTGGTTGAAGCCGGCGACGAGCCGGATAACCGCTAAATATTACAATAGGAAGAAGCGCTATCT
>DNIT01000210.1:3583-7071 GCA_003489345.1 Pelotomaculum sp.
CAATAGGAAGAAGCGCTATCTACGGCTACAACAGGTATCCCGAAAAAATGCTCAGCCTGGAATCCCCGGCCGAAGGCGACAGAATAAACATTCTGCGGCTCAGCTCTAAAGATACCAGGAAAAGAGGTTTGTAGAAAATATAGATTATGACGTCCTGCTGAATAATACGATGGCTTTTAAATCGGCAGCTGGACTGCCTAAAAATATATTTTTGTTTTGCTTTTTATCACTTATCGGAATTCGTTTTGCAGGACTATACTGCCTACCATGAAATACTACCAATTCGTTGTCATCTTTTTGCTTGGCATGTATTCAATATAGTTGCACGGTTTTCGATTGTAAGCATGCGGTCAATTGCCGGAGAGATATTTAGGCACCCTCGCTTTAAATCTGCCGCACCCACAACGCTCCCAAAAATCAGATAAGATGCTTAATCTTCAGTTCATGCAGTACCGTGTCCGGTCTGTCTTGCTCATTTCCCGCAATACATTGACTGGCCTTTTATTCAACACTTTTTCGATGACCCGATCTGTCTGGCTTGGTGTGGCATCAGTTACCTACCGCAAAAAGAAGTATTGCCACAATAAAAACGTCACATTGTATCTCCGTGGACCGGGCTATTTCACTAAGACTGACCATATTACTTTCCTTCCGAATCCGCATTTCGCATTTTATTAATGCCTAAGATTATTTCATCAAAACTCATGTCATTCAGCCAATTACTTCTATCTTTTGTATAATCACCCGTCCCTATGTCATACTGTTGGATAAATCTAGCCATTCCCGCCGGACCAAGCGATTTTACCAGGGCCGCTATACCAGCTTTTTGCAGCTGACTAGGACGCATCGTTTGAATCTGCAATTTGTATCACCTCTAAAAAACATATTACTGGATTTTCAACTCTTACTCTCAGTTTATTTTTATTCCTTTTTGCTTTACTTAGATTTGTCATCAGTCGTTAAGAGCACTTCGGCAACCACACTTTCAGCACAGGCAAGATGCAAAGTGTCAAATGGCTTAAATCCTATGCTATAAGGTAATCGGCTCTTTTTTTTTACTCCTTCATCCACTTCTATTCTTTCATGGGCTAAATCCGCAAAATCACCAACCTTTTCTTTCCGTTCAGGCTCAGGAGTGACTGAGATTTTCATAATTGTCCAAGCTTATTTTATTTTTCATAATGACCACATGGTCATTGACAATGAATTGGCTCCATTGCATAATTATAGCATGATGACCATGTGGTCATTAACCTGTGAAAGAGAGGAGACCGTATGGAACCAATTATAGAGATTAAGGATCTGGTCAAGGAATATATCATGGGCGAAGTAACAATCAAAGCTGCCGACGGTGTATCCTTTGCGGTCGCCTCTGGAGAATTGGTGGTGGTGCTTGGGCCCAGCGGAGCCGGGAAAAGCACTGTATTGAATATTCTGGGAGGGATGGACTTCCCGACGTCAGGGGAGGTCTGGGTTAATGGAAGGGATATCGCCAAATTCAAGCAGAATGAATTGATGCAATACAGAAGAAAGCATGTGGGCTTTGTATTTCAGTTCTACAATCTCATGCCCAATCTGACGGCATTGGAAAATGTGGAGCTTGCCGCTCAGATCTGCGACAATCCCCTGGATGCTGTTTCAGTCTTAAAGGAGGTGGGTCTGCAGGAACGAGCGGCTCACTTTCCGGCTCAGCTTTCCGGCGGAGAACAGCAGAGAGTCTCCATTGCCAGGGCGGTTGCCAAGAACCCCACTCTGTTATTGTGCGATGAGCCTACGGGCGCCCTGGATTACATGACCGGCAAAGCCATCCTGAAGCTGCTGCGTGATGTGAACCGGGAGTTTCAAAAGACGGTCATGATCATCACCCACAACAGCCCTGTGGCGCAAATGGCCGACAAGGTGGTAAGAATGAAGAACGGGAAGGTAGAATCTATTGAACTCAATGAGAACCCGCTGCCCATAGAAAGGATTGAATGGTGATGTGGCTCTTTTTTAAAAAGTTTTACCGGGATCTGGGAGAGTCCAAGGGGCAGTTCATCTCTGTTCTGGCGGTGGTGATGATCGGGGTGATGTTTTATACCGGTCTCCATTTCGCTGTAAGCAGTTTTTCGGAAGCAGGCGGCAGGTACATCAAAGAGTACCGACTGGCGGATTTGTGGGGCTCCATCTACCGTGCGCCGGAAAGTGCGGTAAAACGCGTAGAGGAAATACCCGGCGTCAGCATGGCAACGGGAAGGCTGGTTAAAGATGTACGTATGAGTATGGAAGACAGGGAGGCCATCATCAGGCTGATTTCTCTGCCCGACGAGAAAAGTGCGGCTGTAAATGACATCCAGCTGAGGTCGGGGAGCTATTTTTCCCCGGATGACAGCAACCAATGCATCATATCGGAAAACTTTTTTAAAGCCAACGGGCTGTCCTTCGGGCAAGTGATTGAACCCATTATCAATGGGGACAGAGTCAAGCTAAAAGTGGTGGGGACCGCCAAAAGTGCGGAATACATCTATGAAGTTCGGGAGAGAAGCGAACTGGTACCCAATCCCCAAAGGTTCGGTGTGGTCTATGTAAAAAAGTCCTTTCTGGAAAATGTCCTGGACTTCAAAGGCTCGGTCAACGATATTGCTGTGCTTTTCAGTCAGGACGGCGATGTCAAAAAGATTAAGGAGGAAATGAAAAAGGTACTCCATCCCTACGGCCTGAGCAGTATGGTGGAAAGAAAAGACCAGCTCAGCTACAGTACCTACAGCGGGGAAATAACCTCTTTGCAATCCATCACATCCATATTTCCCCTGCTCTTTTTCATAGCCTCAGCCGTGATCATTTATATCACCATGACCAGAATGATCGAGAACCAGCGTACCCTGATGGGGGTGCTGAAAGGGTTGGGGTACAGCAACCTGCAGATCATGCTCCATTACCAGACCTACCCTTTGCTGGTGGGCCTGCTGGGCAGCATCATCGGATCCCTTATCGGTGTGTTTATAGTCGGAAGCAGTTTGATCGGCCTGTTTAACCTTATGTACAACCTTCCCGTGGAAAAAACCGCCATCGATGCGGGACTGGTGCTGCCGGCTTCTTTGCTGGCCTTGTTCTTCTGCGTCGCCGCTGGCTATAACGCCTGCCGCAAGGAACTATCCCTGGTTCCGGCTCAATCCATGAGGCCCAAGCCACCCGCTTCCGGTAAAAAGATTTTTTTGGAAAACATCAAGCTGTTGTGGCACAACATCAGCTTCAGCTGGAAGCTCATCCTGCGGAACCTTTTCCGGTATAAAAAGCGGTCGGCCATGGCCTCGCTGGGCATCATTTTTGCCATGGCTCTGCTTTTAGTGGCCTTAGGCATTAAGGATTCTATGAACAGCCTGATGGAAACGCAATTTTCCGAAGTTGAGAAATACGATATAAAAATCAGTTTGGCAAATATTATGGATGCGGATGAACTAGGTTACATAAGCGGCATCGAACATATCGTAGCCGTGGAGCCGGTGCTG
>DNIT01000210.1:7131-8587 GCA_003489345.1 Pelotomaculum sp.
CTAAGCTACATAAGCGGCATCGAACATATCGCAGCCGTGGAACCGGTGCTGGAGAGCGGCATGGAAATAAGCAACGGCTGGATGAAGAAGGACATCGGCCTGCTGGCGCTGGAACCCGGCGCCACCTTATACGGCATTACGGACCGGGAAGGCAGGCCGGCCGCTCTGCCGGAGCAAGGCATCCTGCTGCCTGCCAGGTTGATGGACACCCTGCAGCTCAAGGTGGGCAACAAAGCCTATCTCCGTTCCTTTTATCCCGGTAAAAACGAAGAGGAAAATAAGAAAGCGGCGCCGGTGATGGGGGTTGTCTCCCAGTTTATGGGCCAGAGCGCCGTCTGCAGTACGGATTATGTCCATTATCTTCTCAATGAAGGGGCCATCGTCAACGCCGCCTATATCAAGCTGGATGACCCTAAGTTCGAGCAAGAGGTGACAGACCGGCTAAAAGGCATCCTGTCCCTTGAGGCCATCAAGTCTAAAGCTGAGATCGTGGCCAACACCCAAAAGGCGATGGAAGCCCAGAATAACATTATCGTCTTTATGATCCTGGGGGCGGGCATTCTGGCTTTTGCCGTCATTTATAACATCGCCAATATCAATATCTTTGAAAGGAGAAGGGAAATTGCCACCCTTGCGGTGCTTGGCTTCAATCCCGCTGAATTAAAAAGCCTGGTATTCAACGAAAACTATTTTATCAGCGCTTTGGGAATCATAGGGGGAATCCTTCCCGGCAGGCTGCTTCTGCAGTATGTCGTGACCATGCAGAATACGGACGAGATGCAGATGCCGGTGGTCCTGAGTCCGCTCAGCTATCTGATTGCCGCCGCGCTGCTGATCCTATTCACCATAACGGCAAATTTGCTGCTGGGGGAAAAAGTCACATCCATCAACATGGTTGAATCGCTGAAAAGTGCGGAGTAATAAACTGATGTCAATGGGCCGACAATTTTATTTTCTTTATACGGGCAGGAGGTTTTAAGAGATGAAAAAAAAGATTGTTTGGATTTCAGTTATTGCCGTTGCAAGCATAGCGTCCCTGTTTATTGCCTTAAACCGGGGAACGGCAGTGGCTGTCGTCGAGGTCAAAAAAGGCGGCGTCAAAGCATACGTTGAGGACATCGGCACTGTAAAATGCCGCGATACCATAACCGTATGCCTGGAAGGCAACGGACTGATTCAGCAGATAGCGGCTGATGTGGGAATGCAGGTGAAAAAAGGAGACCTGCTTTTAAGTATGGACACCAAGCAGTTGGAGATCCAGATCCGGGAGAGCAATGAAAGGATAAAAGAAATAGAGGCAGCCCTGGAGGGAAGCGAAATAAAAAATTATGCCACGCGGGTGGAAAAGGCAAGAATCGCGGTGGCTCAGGCAGAAACCGCCTTTACAACGGCTTCAAATGATGCAAATAATGCCAGAATTCTTGCCGAAGCCGGCGCAATAAGCCGGGTGGAGCTG
>DNIT01000210.1:8599-9544 GCA_003489345.1 Pelotomaculum sp.
GGAAAAAGCAAGAATTGCGGTGGAGCAGGCAGAAACCGCCTACACAATGGCTTTAAATGATGCAGATAAAGCAAGAATTCTTGCCGAAGCCGGGGCAATAAGCCGGGTGGAGCTGGATCAAAAGGAAGCTGCCCTGAAAAATGCCCAGGCGGCTTTCAACACCGCCCGGCTCAATCTGCAAGAGATTGAAAACAATACGCCGGAAAGTATCAAGTCGGGCTATCAGGCCCAGATGGAGCAGGTTGCCCTGAGCAGGGAAAGCCTTCGATACAGCCTGGAAAAGCAAGTGGTCACAGCCCCCATGGACGGAATCATCCTTGAAAAAAAGGTGGAGGTAAATGCCATGGGTACGGCGGGAACGGAGGCTTTTGTGATCGGAAATATGGAAAGCCTTGAGATGGAGGCATACATCCTGGCGGATGATGTCCCGGAAATAGCGCCGGGGGATGAGGTGGAGATCGTCCAAAGGTCCGGAGATAAAAAAGTGATCAACGGAAAAGTGGCAAAAATCGCGCCTTCTGCCACCAATGTAACCTCTTCCTTGGGGGTCAACCAGAAAAAGGTGGCTGTCACCATTGAGCTGCAGGATCATGCGGTATCTCTACAGCCGGGTTATGAAGCCGATGTAAGGGTGATTACCGAGAGGAGAAACGATGTGCTGGTAGTGCCTTTAAGCTCCGTATTCGATTATGAAGATCAAAGCCGTGTCTTTGTTGTGGAGAATGGCAGGGCGGTACTGCGAAGCATCGAGAAGGGCATCCAGGATGATTCATTTGTGGAGGTCACGGATGGTTTAAAAGAGGGGGACCTGGTTTTATCCGAACCGGACATCGGCATCAAGGAGGGTATGAAAATAAAGCTGCAGTAGGCTTTGTGATGAGAATGTTTTATGGAAAATATTGTTTAATAAATGTAAAATTTTGCTTATAGAAAATGAAAAAGATG
>DNIT01000210.1:9786-10623 GCA_003489345.1 Pelotomaculum sp.
CTTACATGGCTATAAAAATACTTCAACCAATACCATTGTCAAAAGGCTGGGAATTTCCAAAGGCGCTTTGTTTCTGTATTTTGGGGATAAAAAGCATCTGTATCTGTATATTGTGGATTATGCAGTGGAAGCACTTGTAAATAAATTTCTAAACCAGTTTAATGATGAGAATGGGCCAAAAACCTTTGATATTTTTGAAGATTATGATTGGATAAAGGGATATTACGGCAGAATTATTCAGGAGGACATTGATGTTTTGAATTTCGCCCTGAGAGCCATATTGGGTACGGGCACTCCCGAAGAACTGGGGAAAGAAGTTGCGGAAAGGCACAAACGTCATCGAGAACTGTTATTACATAAAATCAACAGGGATAATTTCCGGGAAGATATTGACCCCGGCAAGGCTATGGAGCTGCTGGTTATAGTAGCCGATCATGCCAAACATATAGTCGCCAGAGAGTTCATGGGTAAATCCGGTAATTTTTTACCGGAAGATCTAGATAAATTTCTTGAGCTATATAAGGAGTATCTAAAAATTATCCAATACGGGATATGCGAGCAACACAAATATGTTGCTGCTCACACTATTTGACCGCACCCTGCGCACATTCTATGTCCATCCGTTTTGCCCATTAACCCTGTCCGGGAGATTATTCCGGACAGGGTTTCATTCGGTAAGGCGGCCAGCGGGGCGCCTGGCAAACCATTTATGCACAGCAATAATCGGACGGCAAAATAAAAAGCTCCCGAGTATCAGTAGGGTTTGTATTTTGGTTATTCAGGCCCAAAATTGGGTTATTTGTGCCAAGCGGCAGGAATTTGTAAGTAGATGTAGAA
>DNIT01000210.1:10836-14347 GCA_003489345.1 Pelotomaculum sp.
CTAAATTTACCCGCTTTATTAGGAGGGAGATCATGCCTCCAACACAGTTGCCCTGGTATATTGTTCTATTGCTTTCTATCCCGCAAACATTTCTCATCGTTAAAATCGGGTTTCAGCTTTTCAACCTGCACGTAAGCTATTTAAAAGCATTATTCTTGTCCCTGATAATTAGTATTGTTGCCATCTTTGCACGAGAATTGCCCCTCCTGTTTGGCGTCCACACACAATAATACTTGCGGTGTCTTCAACACTTTTAGCAGCTGTTGTTACAAGAACGAATCTATGGCACTGCTTTATTTCAATTCTTACCGGATCGTTGATTCTCGGAGTGCTGGAGGGAGTGTTAGTGCCTGTACTTCTCAAGATAACAGCTACCACTACAGATAGCCTGGCATCGGAGCCCTGGTTAAACGTATTATACTTCCTGTCTTCCGCAATCTTCATCAGAGGAGGTACGTATTATATTCAAACTGTTTTTGATTAGAGTTACAATTTTGACCATAGGAATATATTTTATTATTTTTATAGGAACCATTGCTGATGGCTGGTTATTGCCCTTTTTATGGTTCACTATGTTCACCTCTAAAGTTGCTATTATTAAATGTGAATATATTAGAAAAAAACTAGAGTATAATAATTACATAGAAAATCTATTAATAATGTTATTTTACGGATTTACATCATCAGACTTTAGATATAATCTTATTAAAGATTCAAAGTTATATTATAATATGCAAATGAAAGAAATTATATACGCTGGATTAATAGGAGGCATATTATGCTTTTTAAATGCTTTTAATAATGGAATTTGGGCAAATAATGCTTTAACCGGCATTTATTCAAACCCCAGCTTGTCTTTTATTATAATAGTTGGTTTTTGTTGTACAATATTAATTATAGATGAAATTAAAAGAAGACGCCTACTAAAGATAAATCGCGAAGGAATAAACGAAGAGGATGTCTTGCATGGATTTGAAAGATTTGGTTGGTTAGTATTATTATTTCTTATTGGTATTATCATAGTTTTGATGAATATATTTTCTAAAAGATAGAGAGGATTTTGGAGAATTTATATATCACTTTTTAATAAATTAAAATGATATATAAAAGGTGAAAGTCTATGAAAAAGAGATATATAGTTTTTATTTTGGTAATTTTATCTTTATCTTTATTATCAGGAATTATCATATATAGCAAGCCATTAAAGGCATTTAATTATTCTTATAATGACTTTCATGGGTTATATATTAAATTATTAAATGAATTTGGTAGTGAGGATTATTTATTAATTAGTAAGAACACTGAGTCTCGTATTATTACTGTGTTTCCCGAAGGACTCAATTTCGAAAAAAGAAAAACTTTATGTTTTGATGATGATCCTATTAAACCAAGTAAATTCGAGATTTTTTTTAAAGATAAAGAAGATACAGTTGTGATTAAAATGAATTTGATTTTCACGCCCAGCAACTCTAACAAGGGTATTTATACATTACCAAGTTATATCGCCAGAAGATAATATTAATCTTGAAGATAATTACATAACAATTCCCCGGCCTATAATGGTTGAAACATATGAAAGTTTTGGCGATTTTGGAGTATTAACAAATGTTTTTTCAATAGATAATGATACCAATAAAAGTCTGGAGGAAAAGACTTTTAACACCATCTCCATCAATTGGGACTTTGTAAAGCGATTAGAAACTTTTTTGCTTACTCAAAATCTTGCCTCACATTAATATAGAACGCTTGGTAAATACACTGGTTGTGAGCAAAACCTGTTGCCGCTTAGATTTCCTATCAGAATTTTCTCCCCAGATACTTATATCAACGTTCCACCCGCACTTCTTTCAAAAATAGAATTGACAGTATTGATTTGACAGGTTGGAAAAATTGGCTACGTAAATTTTCCGTTTTTAATAGAGTAAGAAAATCACGTAAATATATGATACTGAGGATGTAAATATGGATTTAAAAGGTGAACAAGATAAACAAGGTAAACGCCAGATAGAAGAATATAAAAAACGTCCAATGATTAATTTTGCAGACTCTATAAACCGTTCAATGATTGGAGATTTAGGGGCGTTATCAAAAGGTGGTTGCCTTACAAAGGTTATCATTGCAAAACTATACAACATCTTTTTTAATAAACTCTAATGTTTATATTTTGATGGATTTATCAAATTAATAATGCCTGCCTCCTGCTAACCTCGTTCCGCCCCCGTGTTAATTTCTCCCCGCGCTAGGGAGGCATAGATGCCGAACAAGCACGTGACGGCAAATACCATGAAAGAAACTTTCACGCTGGCAACAATCTGATCGGCGTAAGCCGGGCTCAGCCCGGCCGTACCTACGTAGAGGTCAATGAACAAGGTGGCCACGGCCATACTCACCGCTTGGCCGATAAGCCGCATGGTGCCCAAGGTGGAGGAGGCCACACCGTAAAACCTTTTTTCAACCGAACCCATAACGGCGTTGCTGTTTGGAGAGGAGAACAGGGCAAAGCCTGTTCCCAGCAGGGCCAGGTTGAGGATAATCAGCCAAACCGGCGTACTCCGGCTGATCAAGACCAGGACGAACAGCCCCAGAGTAGTCAAACCCATGCCCCAGGAAGCCACCACCCGGGGTTCGACCCGGTCCGAAAGCCTTCCTGTAAAGGGCGAGAGCACGGCCATGATGACCGGCTGGGCCAGCAGGATCAGCCCGGCTGACTGGGAGTTAATGCCCATAACCACCTGTAGATGCAGAGACAAAAGGAAACCGACCGCAAAGGTAGCGCTGTAGTTGATCAGGGCCGCCAGGTTGGAAAAAGCGAAGCCTATATTTTTAAAAAGTTTCATGTTTAGAATAGGATTCCGCTCTCTAATCTCGTGGCGTACAAAAAGGACCATTACAATCATGCCCAGGACAAGGATATACCTGGCCCAGATTGATGTAGCTATGGTGGAAAACCCGTACAGAACAGCAACCAGCCCAACTATGTAAAGGACAGTCCCGGCCGTGTCAAAACGTTCTCCCTCCGCACCTAACCACTCTCCCTTTAGTTTAGTCGAGGTAATTACAAAGGCAACCGCTCCCAGTAAAACAATAAAATAATAGATAGACCGCCACCCCAGCTGATGGTTAAGCACCCCGCCCAGAACAGGACCCAATGAGAGGCCCGTATAGACCGCAGCCAGGTTGTAACCCAGCACCTTGCCCCTTTCCTGGGGCGGAAAAACCGAAGTAAGGATGGCCATGCTGGTCCCGAAAATCATCGATCCCCCGACCCCCTGCAGCAAACGGAACAGAATCAGTGTTTCGATCGACCAGGCAAGCGCGCACAACAGGGAACCCAGAGTAAAAATAGCCAAACCGGTAACAAATACTTTTTTTCTTCCCACCATATCCGCCAATCGCCCGAAGGGCAGCAGCAGGGCGGCCGTGATCAGCAGATAGCTGCTGACCGTCCAACTGAGCAGAGTGGCGCCGGCGTTAAATTCCAGGCCAATGTTGGGAATGGCCAGGTTCACTG
>DNIT01000210.1:14630-14762 GCA_003489345.1 Pelotomaculum sp.
ATATTATCAAAAATGAAAAATATAGTATTTTAATTTTGACAGTTGCTGCCATAATCCTGCAAAGCTGCCAGGCACAGTAGAACAAATCCTTCTTATCGGGTGACCGGTGGGGCATGCTTATCTGCCCATATT
>DNIT01000233.1 GCA_003489345.1 Pelotomaculum sp.
AAAAATATTATCTATTCTGCTTGTAGCCGTCATGCTGCTGTCCGCTATAGCAGGTCTTGCAGGATGTGGAGAAAGTGGTTTTGCCTCAACCCAAATTGCTTCGGACAAAGGAGCAGAAATCGGGAATCTGAAAAAGGGCGGCTGGATAGTATCGGTTCCTGCTGGAGCTTTTGACGGGGATGTAAGTGTCATCGTGGCGAAAGCCTCCGAGAGAGAAGACGTCTTGCTCACTACGCCCATCGATATCAGCGTTGAGGGCATGGAGCAGGTGCGCCTGAACCAGCCGGTGAAAATCACCATGAAGCTTGATAAGAAAAACATCCCCGATGCCGAGAGCTTTGACCGAACGGTCATGGCATATTGGAACGGCAGCGAATGGGAGCCGATTATCCCCGACCCTGTTCGCCTGTCCGAGGGATATTTGGAATTTGAAACATGGCATTTTTCATCATACAGTGGCAAGTTGATGAACAGAGAAGAACAAATCAAGCTTTACGCTCACAAAATGGCGGTGGATTCTGTCAGCAACGAAGTGAAAGATCCAACTTATATCGAAAAGATAAAAGCAGTGTGCAATGATTATTTTGATGGAGTTGGGCTTTATGCCGGTGAAACACGAGAAATTATTATTGACCGTGCTTTGGAGATGAACATTATTCCGACAACGCAAGAGCTTGCGGCAAAAGGTGATATAGAGGCATTAACCTATGAATGTGGAAAGATTCTTGCCGAAGCCACAGTTGATATAGTTCAGGAAAATCCTCTTGTTAAGGAGAGCCTAATGGAGGGCTTAGGCAAATTGGGCACACTCACCGAAGGCGCAGAGGCTCTTTATAATGGGGATTATAAAACAGCTGTGGTGGAGTTCACCGATTTAGGCGTTACCCTGTTTGGCGGTGCTGCTGGCGGCGCAGTGACTGCGATTAAATCCATAGGGGATTTAAGCAAGGCAGCAGTAGAGCAAGGTATTATGGCGTGGAAAGATTATGAGATGGAATGTGCTTACAAGTCGTATGCAGGGCTTGCAAAGGAAGGCGCTTACGGCTATACGCTTAACTCCGGTGACTGGGAAACACTGAAAATCCAGATGCGCGGATATTACAACCGCCTTTTAAGCGAAAAGAAGGAAGCCTGGCGTAGACTTCACGGAAAAGACAGCCTGACCAATGCTGAAATCAAAATGCTAGAAGACTATGTGGAAGCCGATCTAAAGGAACAATTCGATAAAAGGCTGGCAAATGAGAAGCTGATTGAAGCCAAGGCTACGGAATATGAGAAGATCATTGGGAGCTTTAAGGATGCCAACCTGCTCAACCGCCTTGAAAACGGATATAAATATGACATGACTATTGAGCAGAGGTTGAAGTCGCTATTTACCATTCGACAAGTCATTTTGAAAATGCTAGGCGGGGATATATCCGTTTTCGGAAGTGAAAAAAACCGTGAAGATAATTTGAGCATGGCAATTGCCATGTGGCTGGGCTACGGCAAGGACAGAGCCAAGTTTTATGACTGGATGCGGGAGCAGGGTTATCTGAAAAAGGCGGGAGCGGTGACTGAGGGGTATTGGCTGCTTGTCAGAAGCTTTGATAACAAGTATGAAACAAGCGCAGCTGACGATTCCTATTCAGAATCATGGAGTGGTGGCGGCGGAAGCTACACATATCGATGCAAAACAACATTTGATTACAGTTACTCCGGTAGTACCCACGATAATTGCAAAGGCGAATTTGTTGAGAATATAGGAACCGCAAGCAGCCCAAATGGACGGTATTCGGGAGGAGAGCCGGTTACCTTGGATTTGAGTATCAAGGCAAACACATCAAGCAACATTTGCTTCCATCTTGGGGCGTCTTTGGGGGCCGCTATTACGCCTATCAACCATGACGATCCCTTTGTCTCATACGGTACGGACACATCTCTTTATGATATTACTGAAAAGCACACAAAATCATATATCTGGACCGAAAAAAACGATACCAACACCGGCTACACGGGTATGCGAGTCACGGTTGGCGGCACGATGCCCGCAGGGTCAGCCGATGGCGATAAGGTATATATTGTGGTCGGGTTTACCGGTGGTAATCAAATAATTGCAACAGCTTATGAGTATGAATGGCATACCAAATAATAGCCCGCGAAAACGAATACTTCTGCGGATTTCATCCGTACTGATGTTACTTACCGCCCTGCCCATGCTGCTGTGGTGCCTGGGTCTTATTGACAATGCGGCACTGGACTACACCTACGCCGGAGCGGGTTGCTTCGCGGCTGGAATAGCGTACATCTTTTCTATGGTGACGGCCATCGCGGGCCTGGCCTTTGCAGAGCGGCTCCACCGACATCGCTGGTGCCGGACGCTTGGCTATATCCAACTGGCGGCGGGAGTGTTGCTGGTATATTCGCTTCGCTCCTATGCCACGATCACGTTACCGCCGCTTTTCCTATCGACCGTCCTGTATTTGGTCGGCGTGGGCTGGCGCGAAAAGCGGGATTCCGAACAACAATGAAAGGAGCGTTGAGATGTCAAAGAAGAAGAAGAGCAAAAACATCCCCCTGCCCATCCTCATCCTGATTTACGCCGTGCTGCTGTTTGCCATGTATTTGAGCCTATCTACGCTGGCTCTGGCGATATGGGG
>DNIT01000200.1:0-928 GCA_003489345.1 Pelotomaculum sp.
AGACCAGAAGAAGGCCGACATCAGCACACCCATCTGAGAAGCCGACAGGCCAAGAACCGTCATCAGGGTAGGTGTTGCCACAGCGATATTAACGCGGTCAATATAATTGACCGTAATTGCCATGGCGATCAGGAAAATCGCCATATAGCGATAATTAGAGGCTGGCTTGGCAGGTATTGTCGCATCCAGAGCTGCTAAATTTGAACTCATTTGTTACAAATCCTCCTCCTTTTGATTTGCTACAAATTTCATTTTACTGTTACTTGCAGATCCTCCCTCCTTTTTTTAACAATACGGCGATGAATCAGGCATCCCCCCTTAAAATGAAATAATGGCCCTATAAAAAAATTTTTATATCATGCCGAGAACACTTCGCTTTCTCCTTCCTTATAAAAGGCTGGCGAAATGTTGCTATTCCTAACACTTATCCAAATAAAACTACAGAAATTTTAGTATTATTCTAAATATGCAACTGTTGTGCCGGGGTCTTAATAATTGAAATTTTGTGGGAAATCAAATATCAAAGGTGGAATAAACCAGATATTCCGGGGATCTCCGCAATAAAGACGCCGGGAGCCGGATGAATGATACCGGGTAAAATTAATTCATACATGCATCATTGAAATCAATTCTGTATCATTGCAGAACCAGGTAAACTACCAGGAGGGGCCGCGGCAGGGATTCAGATGGGAATTAAGGCGTAAAAATAACCCGCAAGTAATCTTTTCTTCCGGGCCATTTCACCGTAACAATAGATATTTAAATTGTACTATGCGCGGATATATCTTGCTAGAGGATATGTTTGTAATACTTGAGATTTAGTTGAGTCTTTTTCTCTTATTTGCAGCCTCGCAGACCCGAACAATGCTCCTGTGGAGCGACTGCTTTGCTGCTGCGTACATGCTTTGTTAATTGTTAATTGTTAATT
>DNIT01000200.1:1021-4811 GCA_003489345.1 Pelotomaculum sp.
GTTAATTGTTAATTGTTAATTACGATATTTTTCAATAAATTATCCTGTTAAATGTCTCTCCGGGAAAACACGCGTACGGCCATAGCCAGAAAAAACAGCAGATACATTCCGGTATAGACCAGCATCCATACACTTGGTTCAGAACCGGCGCCAAAGGGGCCCAACATGTAAGCGGAGTAAGATATCCCTGACGCCGACAACAAGTTATAGACGATTTTTCTGTAAATGGCGTCTATCGGCATCACCAGACTGGAAAAAATGCCGATTTTAACAAGTACCTGGCTTCCCGCCAGGTGGCCGATTTGCTCCAGCATACCGCCCACAAATCCGACGCTGTAAAGCATAAAGGAGGCTACCCCGTTGGCCAGGGTAGACAGAAAGGTGGTTCCCAGCAGGGTCACCGCCAGCAGGACCAGCGGCTGGAGGCAAAAAAGCCCCAACGCGCCCGGCCGGATCGGTACGCTCATACCGGTATTGATGCGTATGATAACCAGCACCGCAATATAAAAGAGAACAGCAAAAGCCGACAGGACCAACCCGTAGCCCAGGAACTTGCCCAGTACGATTTCGGAACGTCTAACCGGTCTGGGCACTATAGCGAAAATGGTGCCGTTTTCAATCTCCCCTGATATTGCTCCCACTGCGGCCATTACAGCCAGAAAGGCGATAATGAAGCTGCCGAAATAAAGGCCCAGGGCTAGAAACTGGGCAGCCATCAGCCCTTGCAGCGGTCCGGCGTGAGCAGCCATGTCCCGGTAGCCATAATAGACCCCGGTGGCGTAAAGGCCCAGGAAGACCACCGCCAAAACCAGGGTTACCAGGAGTATGCGCCGGCGTATCACTTCTTTAACAGTCAGCAGGGCCACTGCCGGCATACCCTTCACCACCTCCCTGAATTAAATTAACGAACAGTTCCTCCAGAGAATTGTGCCTTGTTTGCAGGCTGAACAGGTGAGCGCCTGACCGGACCACTGCTACGGCGAGAGATGGTATCTGTTCCCGTGCGTCCAGCGTTAACCTGACCAGACTATCGTTGACATGGCATGACCTGCTCAAGGCGGCAAGTTCGTTAACCAACGGCGGAGTTAGGCCTTCCACCTGCATTTCCACCTCCACTGTCTCCACCAGCAGTTCATCCATGGCACCCGCGGCCATGATTCTGCCCTGGTTGATAATGGCCACTTGGTCGCAGATCATTTCTACCTCGCTGAGCAGGTGACTGTTTAAAAATACCGTTTTGCCGCGGCTGCGCAGTTCCATCATGATTTCGCGCACCTCGCGTCTTCCCAGAGGATCCAGGGCTGATGTGGGCTCGTCCAGGAATACAAGGTCCGGGTCAGGCAACAGGGCGCAGGCCAGGCCCACCCGCTGCTGCATGCCTTTGCTATAGGAGCCTATTTTTTGCTTTCCCTTGCCGCCCAGCCCCACCTGCTCCAGAACAACCGGTATGCGCCTCCTCTTTTCCTCACCGGTCAGCTTGTAGAGGGAGGCATGAAAGGAAAGTAGCTCTTCACCGGTCAGCCACTCCTGGTAGCGGAAATTCTCCGGCAGAAAGCCCGTCTTGCGCCTGGCCTCCAGGTCCCCCAGGGGCCGCCCCAGGACGAAGGCCGTACCGGAGGTGGGGAAAAGAAGCCCCACCAGCATCTTGACCAGCGTGCTTTTACCCGCTCCGTTGGGACCCAGAAAACCAAAGATTTGTCCCTTATCAATCGCCAGGCAGATATCGCTACAACCGGTTTTACTGCCGTACATCTTGGTCAGGTTGCTAGTCTCCAGGATCAAACGGCCAACACTCCTTTCAAATGACATTTAGGTTAGCAATGAGAACCGTCTCCTGTCTCTAAAAATGTTTTCGAAAAGGCTATCCAGAACACCATAAAGCCGGGGAATGGCAATTTAAAATTTAAAGCCACTCCCCGGACATATGCAAAAATTGTTTTCTGGTCTGCCGCACTACTTCATTGAAGCGGCCATTTGTTTAGCCTGCTCCAGGTCCAGGTTGCCGGCTATGGCATAAACAACGCCGTCTTCCTGCCAGATCAGGCTGTTGCCCTGCCCGTGGTTATCCCCGGCGCCTGACGTTACAAATACACCCTGCTGTCCAGCCACGCTGACTTCTCGCGAAGACCCATCTATATCAGGCACCAGGATGGTGTGCTGCCAGTCGTCAACTGCCGCCAACTGCCTGCGCAGGTTGTCCGGCAGGAAAGGCAGGGCTAAAAGCGCGTCCCTTATAGCCGCCACATCCGAACCCGGGGCCACAAGTTCGGGACTCCGCCCCTGCAGCACCATGACCCGGTTATCGTTGGGCCCGGCATATAAAGCCTGTACGGTGACCGGAAATTTGACCGTGAACATCTTGCCGTTGAGCTCGTCAGGCAATAACTTGCTGCTGCCAAGTGATTTTATCACCTCGTTGGTTTTCACGGTATCCAAAGTGAGGTCCATGGTGCCACCGGTAGTTTTATTGAATTCCCGGACCTCAAACCCATCGGGTATAACAGCGGGCAACTTGAGCTGAAAATCCAGGGCTTCACCCGCCTCAGCCTGCGTTACCCTGAGAGATTCTATCTTGCCGCTGAACGCAAGCTTACCGAAATTCTCAATATTTACCTGTCCGGCGCCCTCGCGTATACTTCTTTCAATATTAGCCATATCCTCAGGCGTAATACTTATTGTTGCTACCTTCTCAACCCGGAAAATGCTCAGTAGTTCACTTGCCGCCGACCGAACGGAACCGATACTGAAGGTTGCAGCTATGGCCAGTACAACCACTGCCGAAACGGCAGCTGAACGATATTTTGCAAACATGCTAAACACTCCTTTCCCACGGCGCAAGGCGATCCGATCCTTTAACTTGCCCCTGTTGAACCTGCTCCAAGCCAGGTCTGTGTCAACAGATGCACCGGTCAGCGCGTGGTAATAACCGGTTAGCTTGGCGTTGGTATAGTTGTGATTATCCTTTAGACGCTCCGCTGCAGCGCAGCATGCAGCGCAGCCCAACAGGTGCTCTTTCAGCCGCTTCCTGTCGGATTCATTTAATTCCCCGTCCAGATAAGCCTGCAGGATACCGATATCATAACAGCGCACCTCAATCACTTCCCTTGCACTTGGTGTATTCCACCCTGAATTTGGCGCGAGCACGGGCCAACACAGTACCTACAGAGGATTGTTTGATACCGGTGGCGCGGGCGATCCCGGCATAATCCATCCCGGAAAACCTGAGCAGAAGGCAGGCCCGGTCCCTTTCCGGGAGCTTCTCCAAGACCTGTCTGGTCAAGGCAATTTCCTCTTCCCGTACCAGTAATTCCTCCGGCCCGTCCCCGGCCGCTACCTCAGCCAGACCGACGCTTACCTCGCGACGAGACCTGCTATTCTCACTGCGCAGATGGTTGTAAGCGAGGTTGGTCGCAACTCTGGCCAGCCAGCCGCCCATATTTGACGGTTCAGGGGGAGGCGCCTGGTAAAGCCTGATAAACGTTTCTTGGGCAACGTCCTCCGCGGCGGCGCGATTACCCAGAAGGCAGGTGAGATGGCGGCAAATGGCCGGGTAGTGGCGGTCAAAAAGCTCTCTAAAGCCGTTATGGCTGCTTATGTGCTTGTCGACTGTCGACTGCAGGGCCATTCCCCGGTACCCCCTGGTGTTTTGGCTTTCATGTATTAAACAGAGACAAAGGACTGTTTGTGACAGGTTAGCCTTATAATTATATCATAAAATAAATAACCGGCTGTTAAGCCGGATTACAGATGATCCTTTACTATTGGCCGGTTGAACATTCGCCTTTACCCG
>DNIT01000200.1:4936-6998 GCA_003489345.1 Pelotomaculum sp.
AGTATTTCTTGCGGCGGCCTTTTTCTACAAAACCCAGCGTCTCGTAAAGCCGCCGAGCTGCTGTATTGGTGGGGCGGACCTCCAGGGTCATTCCGGTGGAGCCGTTTTCTACCGCCAGTCTGATCATTTCCAGCATCAACGACTTGCCGATATTTTTCTGCCGGTAGTCCGGGTGGACCGCCACGTTGGTTATATGCGCCTCGTCCAGAATCAGCCACATCCCGCTGTAACCCACCACCTTTTGCTCGCTCAGGGCCACGATGTAATGGGCTAGGTTATTCTGCAGAAGCTCGTAAGCAAAAGCATAGTAGGACCAGGGCGCAGGATAGGAAACTTCTTCTATATCCAGCACCTGGTTTAAGTGCTCCAGGCGCATCCTTGTAAAAACGAGCTTCAAGCATCCTACCCCCCCGGACAATTTTTTCGCAGCCAGGTCAACTCTGCCTCGGAAGGTCTGATGTACTCAGGCTGCAGGGCAGACGGCTCAATACCACGGCCTTCCCGCAGGGCTGCCAGACCCAGTTCCGCTACGGCCGCCCCCCTGGGAAAGCTGGCGGCCTGAGGCGCGAGTCTTGCCATGCTGCCAAGGGCATCCCGCAGCCGGGCTCCGTAAACAGGGACCCCGTCACCCAAAAAGGTCACCGGCCGCTTGAATTCCAAAATAGTTTCAGCCAGCAGCGACGGGCCAACAGCCACAGGACCATGTATACAATGCATAACCTCACCCTGGCAATCATAGATGGCGGTGTAAACCTCGTTTTTGCGCGCGTTCAGAATGGGGCAGACCAGGCCGCCGCTCCCGGCCAGGGGATGCGCCAGTGCCGTCAGGGTTGAAATACCCACCACCGGAAGTCCCCAGACCCAGGCCAGCGCCTTGGCGGTGCTCATGCCGATACGCAGGCCGGTGAAAGAACCGGGGCCGCCTGAAACCGCTATACCGGTCAGATCACGGCGGTCTATCTCCGATTCCTCCAGCACAGCCTTGAGCATTGGCAGGAGGTTTACGGAATGCGTCCGGCGGTTCAACACCATCCGTTCAGCCAGGATCCCCCCCTGGCCGGCTACCGCGACCGAGGCCACCGGTGTGGCGGACTCAACTCCCAGAACATACAACAGACATCAACCCCTCAACCAGCAGCCGGTACCTATCGCCCCGCGGGAGCATCCTGATCTCCCTGCATTCGTCTCCCTGGGTACCCCTGTTTATAAGAATTTCCAGTCTTTCCGCAGGAAGAGCTTCCCGCACCCGCTCCGCCCACTCTATCAGCGTTACGCCATCTCCGTAAAAAATATCTTCATAACCAAGGTCATCCAAATCACCGGGACCGTTCAGGCGGTAGACATCCAGGTGATAAAGCGTCAGTTCCCCATGATATTCATTAACCAAGTTAAAAGTGGGACTGGTCACCGGGTCTTCAATACCCATACCGCGGGCCACCCCTTGAGCAAAACAGGTTTTTCCGGCGCCAAGCTCCCCTTGCAGGCAGACTATGTCGCCGGCTGTTAGAAACGATCCCAGGATCATTCCGATCCGGGCTGTTTCTTCCGGCGACTTCGTGTTTGCGTAAAACAATCTTTTCACTCCAGTATATGACGCCTTTTGCATGATAGTATTAATATTATAACCTTTGCCGTCATGGAGCAATCCCCCGATTACTATAATTCACCATGAAAAAACAAAACCCTCCACCGGGAGGGAGAAAGTATGGCCGAACCTGGGGAGGCCTTAAGCGTAATCTCTAATTAAAGTTTTTTTATAGCATGAATTCTTCCATTCCAGGTTCTCCAGGAGTTCCTTGATTTTCTCTACGTCAAAGGGCTTGGCAATGCAGCACAGCGCCCCCCCTTCCATGGCCCTGGTGACGGTTTCCTCCGAACCGTATGCTGTCATGATAATCACCTCGGTTTCGGGGAGCATCGCTTTAATTTTACCAAGCGCTTCAAGGCCTCCCATCAGGGGCATCCGTACATCCATAAAAACCAGGTCAGGATGGCTGGCTTTAGCAATATCTACAGCTTCCAGCCCGTTCCTGGCGGTATATACTTGGTGCCCCACTTCTCT
>DNIT01000200.1:7233-9391 GCA_003489345.1 Pelotomaculum sp.
ATTATACGACATACGTTTGCAAATTCCTTTTAGAAATCCATTAAAATCTTTTAATTCTATATTTCTCCATCAAATGAAAAACACCTTTGCCCATTGATAAAAACTTGCTCAACCTGTGACGAAATATCCAGGGGATCGCCGTCCCAGATGACAATATCCGCGTCTTTGCCCGGCTCGATACTCCCCAGGCGACCTTCCAGTCCGAGAATGACGGCAGCGTTAATCGTTACCGCCTGCAGCGCCTGCTCATCGGACAACCCTCCCTTTTTGGCCAGGGCGGCTGAAGCTGCCAGGTACTGAATAGGAACCGCCGGGTGGTCGGTCATAATGGCGAAGGGAACTCCCGCGCCGGCCAGGACCGCTGCCGTCTTCAAGGTAATACCCTGCATTTCCACCTTCACTCTGTTGGTAATGAGCGGCCCAACCACTGCGGGTATCCCTTTGGCAGCTAACTGCTTAGCCACCAAATGGCCTTCCGTGCAGTGCTCAATCACCAGTCTGGCCCCGAACTCACCGGCAATCCGGACAGCGGTCATGATATCGTCGGCCCGGTGAGCGTGCACGCGTAACGGTACCTCTCTTTTCAGCACCCTGGATAGTGACTCCATTTTGAGATCTTTTTCGGGGTGCTCCTTTTTTAAATAATTTTGGGCCTTGGTCAGCGCCTCCCTTAAGAGAGCTGCTGAGGCCATACGGGTGGCCGGCATTTTTTTGTCGCGCCCGTAGCTGCGCTTGGGGTTCTCCCCCAGCGCAGCTTTCAGTCCGACCGGGAAGCGGACTATCATCTCATCGATCACAGTCCCGTGTGTTTTCATAGCCACCATTTCCCCGCCGATGATATTAGCGCTGCCCGGCCCCGTAACTACAGTGGTGACACCACCCGCCAGGGCGTCACAAAAGCCCAGATCGGCGGGGTTAACAGCGTCTATAGCCCTCAGGTGGGGAGTCAGCGGGTCGGTGTTTTCATTGCAGTCATCGCCTTCCTCCCGGTAGATCTCCTCTGCGATACCCACGTGGCTGTGGGCGTCAATTAAACCCGGCATAACGACCTTTCCTGAAACATCTACGGGCTCAGCGCCGACAGGAACAATCACTTCTTCCATCACACCGGTTATTTTATCCCCGTCAATCAGGACTGTGCCCCTGTCAATGACAGGTCCCGCCATCGTTATGACTCTTCCGCCTACTAGGGCCAGCACTTTATCTACTTCCTTCCATATAAGTCTAAGCTGCGGACAGCCCGGCCCAAAAACTAAAACACCCTTGCCGGGTCCGGCAAAGGCTTTATTGATGTCATCGAATACGACGCTTTAGCCTTATAAGTCAACCAGCCCCAGACTGATTTCAACAGCCTGGTTGACCCTGGCCATCATCTCACCATCCAGAGCGCTTACCTTCTCCATCAGCCTGCTTTTGTCGATGGTCCTGATTTGCTCAAGGAGAATGACTGAGTTCTTTTCAAGCCCCCCCGGCCCTGCCGGCATCTCAACGTGCGTCGGCAGTTTGGGCTTTTCTATGCTGGAGGTGATGGCCGCCACAATTGTAGTAGGGCTGTACTGATTACCAATATCATTCTGAATAATAAGCACCGGCCTGGTCCCTCCTTGTTCGGAGCCTACGACCGGGCTTAAATCCGCGAAATAAATATCTCCCCTCCGGATCAGCATGTTTATTTTACCCCCGGAAAAGGGAGTTCGTAAATACGTGATACCTCTGCTTCAAGACGGTAGTGCTCCAGCGCCAGGGCCAGGTTGATTTTTGCCATTTCCAGGTATCCTCTTTTCATCTGTTCCCTTAAAAGTCGCCTTTTGCGCTCCGAAATATAAAGCTTCATGGCTTCACGGATAAATTCACTGCGGTTTAACTGCTCAGCGGCAGCAATCCCGTCAACTTCTTCCAGAAGCGAGTCGGGCAAGCTAATCATGACTCTCTTTACCTGGGACACAGGCGGTCCTCCCCCACGAAGCTGCATAGAACATGTATACCATATTATATACACTATGGCTTCAATTATGTCAATATCACAGGCTAATCCTTTACCGCGCCCGGACCTCGCGATAGAACGACTTTGCCGGTCCGAACGATCTCTACAACGCCAAATTCCTGCAGCACTTCACAGAAAGCGCTGATTTTCCTTTCATCGCCAAGGATCTCAATA
>DNIT01000197.1:0-297 GCA_003489345.1 Pelotomaculum sp.
GAGAAGCCATAGAATTATCTCACATCTTTACCGGATACTTATGAGTATGAAAAGTATGAATTGTATACTTATTATAATTCGAGCGCCTTGCGCTGTCAAGGTATCGCCGCCCCCAAGGCACCCTATCCAAAATCCGGCCGTTTGGAAATTTACTAAGCCTGCTTAGTAAATCTTCAAAAACGGCAATTTTTAATCATGGCATCGGTTACGGTTAGTCTTCCAACTACTTTTATTGAAAGAGCCGAGAATGTAGTATTCTTAGGACCCCCTGGGACTGGGAAGATGCATTTATCAGTG
>DNIT01000197.1:392-771 GCA_003489345.1 Pelotomaculum sp.
CCCTGTTAAATCCATCCAGAAGCGTTACCGGATGCTGTTTACCCCTACTGCAGTTCTGATTGCTGCCTTGAATTACCTGGCGATGATCGATATTACCAAGAAATGGACCGGCAGGCGTCAGGACTGGGGCCGTATTCACTCCCAACTGGAAATTTACTTTGAGGATCGGATTGGATAGGATTGACAACCATATTTTTTAACGTATAATGCAATTTTAAAGGGGGTAGTTGACTATCTCAGCCACTACCCCCAAAATTACCGCCTTATCTTACATCTATTTGGACTTTACACAGAATCCGAATACACCCGAAGAAGCTGATTTTGACGGTCTGGTCAGAACCTATGAGCAATCGCAGCCTATCAGAAATGGACTGACCTT
>DNIT01000197.1:860-14611 GCA_003489345.1 Pelotomaculum sp.
AATGGACTGACCTTGCTCATCTGCTAATTCCCTCTGTTGTAGAAAAAGGTGACATTCTACACACGGATGCATTGAAAAAAAGCCGAAGAATTCGGATTATCGTTAAAATAACATCCAAACATAATTTACAGGTGCTTTTACACCAGCAACAAAAATTTCGACACTAAAACATATTTGGGCAATTTTATATCTTAACTTAATTTAAAAAGAGCTTTATTAATATTTATATCCTAATAAGTTCCAATAATTTAACCAGTATACAGCTCCTATAAAAGATATCATTACAAGGGAATAAAATATTTTGTCAGATGTTTTCATTTCACCGGCCGAGCAGCTTCCGATCAATATTATTAAAAATCCGATGCTCAATACTGAGACTGCTAATAACAATGTCAGCATAATTTGTGCCGGTAAGGAAACTCCGAAAGCAAAGGCGGGAAAACCGGCAATCCGGCTCAAGAACAAGGCATACCATACGCCGAATATTCCTGTTACAAAGAGCAGTGAGATCAAACCGCTGCTTTGTAATGGATTCCGCTCTCCTTTAACAAATTTTATTGTACTGACAATGATTGCGGCTAAAAACACGACTATATACGAAATCAGCAGATAAATTCTGTTTTTGAGCGTGTATACTCCTTCATGGTGTTGCCACTTTTTATAGCAGCTCTCTTTTTTACTCCTCCATATTCAGCAACCAATTCAGGATGTTCGCGCAAATAATCTCTAAGTAGAAATTCATTACGCATATAAAACTCACCATTGTACGGTAAAATATGAAGATTATGTGTCCAAACTCCATTTGTATATTTTGCAAACAAATATCTGCCTGTCATATCAGTGGATATGTAACGATAATCTTTTGAGCTAAATATAGTTTCATAAAAGGATAATTTCATAAAGGGTAAAACACCAATAAAAATATCTATAATAGGCTTTGCTTTTTGATTAGATATAGCCGTACTTCCAACGTGTTCAATGGCCACAGTATGAGAACCAAGAAGAGCAAGCACATTCCTTTTTTCCTCATCAAAAGCTTTTATCCAATCCGGGTTATATTCTACAATTTCAATTTTCACAATACGAATCCTCCTAAAACTACAGTTCAGACTTTGAAGTTGGCCTCCCTGCCTCAATCAACACTTTGTTGCCTAACATAAAAAGGCTTTCAGCAAACATCAGCAAGCCTGTTCCTATAAGCAACCATTCTATTTTAATGAAATCGGCGATGGGGCCATACACAAGCATTGCCAAAGGCATAATTGAACTTGATATCATACTCAAAACACCAAATACTCTGCCTAAAAAATCCTGCTCGACTTTCTCCTGCAGCAAAACAGTAAACGGCGTATTAAAGAAAGGCATCGCAACACCAATCAATCCCATAAAAAAAAGGTAAAACCAAAAGATCGGGATAATGCCAAGTGCAAAGGTACAGGCTCCAATAACGAGGATTGAAAGGACCATTGAATGAACTTTGTTTTTAAAACCACTCCAGGTCGCCACGATCATGCCTCCCGCCATCATACCGACAGAATATACGACAGACATTGCAGTTAGACGCCAAACATCCTCCCCGAAACTGCGTGTAATAAGCAAGGGCGTTAGAAATGCCGCAGGTGCAATTAATATAAAGTAGATTGCTATAAACGAAAAAATTGTCTTAACAAATCCATGATTCTTGATATAATTGATGCCTTCGCGCATATCTCCAAAATAGGTAATTCTTTTTTTCTCAAGGACCTTTGTATGAGTAGGCACATGTAAAAACAAAAGTAATATTAAAACTGCAGCGGCCGCTGTGATAACATCGATAAAGAATATTACTTCAATCGTAGCCATAGTTAGCAATGCCCCACTAAGCATAGGGGACACAAGAGCCACCAGTGATTGTATACTGCTGTTTGTTCCGTTTACCTTGGTAAGCTTATCCTTTGGCACAAGTTGCGGAAGAATAGCTCCTATGGCTGGCATTTGAATCCCCGACCCCAATGCCCTTATAGCAGATACCATAAAGAGTAACCATACTGTGTCGTATCCTATAAAAAATAGTATAGCTAAAATAAGCGTCGCTATTGCTATCATAGAATCTGACAGAATAATGAGGACTTTTCTGTTATATCGGTCAGCCCATACCCCTGCAAAGGGAGAAATAAAAAAAGTGGGCAGAAAACCGCAAATAATCGATATCGTCATCATTATGCCGGATTGTGTTTCTAATGTAATGTACCATGTAATCGCATATTGAACCAGCATCGATCCAAAGAGCGATATATTCTGGCTTGCTAAAAATAATGTTATGTTTTTATACCAACTTTTATTAATATCTGTCATTTTTACTCCAATCTAAATCAATTACTTTTATAGTATAAAAAGGATTTCACTATAACTTCTCAGCTAAATAAAATACATAGTTGTAGTACATCCTAAAACGATAATACATATAGCTTCTGTTTTCCCAATCTCTACAAAATCCTTTGCATGGCCGACAGGACTCAGTAATGTCGAACTTGCTACTCGGCTGCGTTCGCTCGGTCCATGATTTCCTGGACTATTGATGTTTTGGCATCCGCGTAGTGCTGAACATGCCGCCACTTATTCTTTGCCAAGCTTCGCTTGACTTGTGCATATTTGTCCCGATCTGTTTCATTGGACCGCAACCAATCACGGAAGCGAAGCATTCGTTCGACCTCAGACGTGCCCGCACTGAACACATGTAGGTTAATCTCAATATCAGGCCCCTTGAACATACGGTGTTCGAACCACTCGGACTCTCGGACCCGTAACGTGTATCCGGCTGCTTCCAAGGCCGGGACATAGGACGGCTCGTCGGCAGAGTCCTCCACAACCAGCAGCATGTCTATGATTGGCTTTGCACACAGTCCCGGTACTGAGGTTGAGCCCACGTGCTCTACCTGCAATGCCTTGTTGACGAGTACGGAACGAATCCTGTTAGCCTCCCGTTCAAATAGCTCAGGCCAACGAGGATCATACTCGACAAGGGTGATGGATGCGTTATGAGGTCTCAGCTCGCCCACCATGAGCTTCAGAAGATCTTCATCGTTCCTATGCGTGAAGCTGCAGTCGTTCTGTTTTGATGGCATTTAAAACACCTCATAAAAATCAATTTGTAGCGAAAATAAATAACGATTATATAAATATCCTTTAGTTAAGTACTTTTATTCCGTTCCCGCTTTTAGAGCTTCGCTCATTGGTATACGTGCCACTTTTTTTCTGCACATCAGTTTTGCGAACTCAAAAGTAACCATCACGACAATAAAACCAAACAGCATATACCAAACGTTAAGTTTAACCGGAAGTACAATCTGCAGACTCTCTGTCAGAGATCCATATAGTGCCCCCACAGTTCCCAACAAAGCGGGAATACCGAGGAGATAGCCTGCTACAACAATAAGGGTATTACTGCCCAATATCAATCTGTCGATTTCCTTTTTTCTGTATCCAAACACCTTCATTAACGATATACTAGCTCGGCTTTCATCAACCACTAAGCCGGTTACAATATATATGATAATCAAACCGAGTATAAAGGCGGCAGCGATAAGTCCGTAAATCATAGCACCCATTTGATCAATCAACATGCCGAATCCCTTGACGATGGCGTCAATAGATTTTGTACTCTGAATCTCACCCTGGGCAAAGGTCATTGGTTTGTCACTCCAGATACCGATATAAGCGCCTGCGGGCAGCCCAAACTCAGAGTTGAACTGATCTAAAGGCATAAACAGGAAATCCCCTGCATAGGTATCGACTACTTTTTCAATTACAAAGGTGTGCTCCTTTCCATTATCCGTGTCAAACACCGTCAGGCTGCCACCCTCGTTCACATTCAGCTTTTGCGCTAGCGGAGCCGTAATTGTGGTCTGTTCCGGCTTGAGCGTTCGCCCGGATATGTCTTTAAGCTTGATCCTTTCGGTATCAGGCAGAACTCCGGTAACATAAAAACTTATGTCCTCATTGTCTGCAAGGCTTACATAAGCCGCGTTAAACTGTTCGGTTCCCGCTGGCGGAATTCCGGTTTTTTCCGATGTAAAAACGTACTCGTACTTAAGATTGTACATTTCCTTTACGCCCTCGTTAAGCATATAGTCAACGGAGCTTTTCATCGTTAAACCGTACAACATAAGCATAGTGGCAACAACAACTCCAAGCAACAGGAAGAAGGTTCTGGATAAGCTACGGACTTGTTCCCTGATTTGAAATTTTGCCTTAAAGCTTAATCGGTCAAGCCGCAGACTCCGCTCTATAAAATTAGTCTTATTTTTTGCTTCTCCGCCTTTCATGAGTATTGCCGGCGGTGTTTTCAGTATCTTGCCGATAATACCCCATGTAACGCCGCAAAGAATTATAATCGGAAGCAGAACAGCGCAAACAATCAGCCAGGGATTAAATATCGTTTCCTGAACCGGCATGGGGAAGGCGGTCAGCATTAAGCTAAATATTCTGTCCACCAGTAGTAGCCCCAATATGGAGCCGAACGCCGAGCCGATCACGGACACCAAAAGCGGGAACATCAGATAGTGGCGGCGCAATTCCCGTTTTCTATAGCCTTGCGCGTAAAATGTCCCGATGATGACTGATTCGCTTTTAATTATCCGCCACATCAGCATTCCGAGCAAAACACAAGTGAGCGCAAGCATAGCAAGCGGTACAGCGGCGCTCATTGTGGATAATACGCTTATCTCCATAGGAACATAGGATACGTTAACTTTCTTTTCGACACTCTGCCAGTTTGTTATGTGGATACCCTGCGAACGCAGTGCGTTTTTTACTTCCGCTTCCTGAGATTTAATATTTCCTCTTTCGTCAAAACGAATGGCGTAAACCTTATTCTGATCCGGCAGGTGGTCAAAATCCGCCTTACCGATAACGCCCACACCGAAGGTCTTGGGGTCGTTCATCATTACTTCTTTTGACTTGATAACATAAATATAATTGGGTAAAAGAGTATAACCCGAAACGGTAAACTCCCTGTTCGCAACGGTGATTTTGTCGCCGATTTTGCAGCCGTTTGTTTTAGCAAACAAGCGGCCAAGCATAATTTCCGAAGTGCCGGGTAAGTGCCCCTCTTGGACAGCAGGAATATTAACCGCATTCATCATGGAGAACACCCGCAGCGTCTGGCCGGGCCTTACCTCGCAGTCCGCTGTGCCGCCAAGCTCAACCTTTGCGGCAAATTGTTCACCGAGGGCGGCAGTGTCAATTTCGGTATCGGTAGAAAACTCCGCATCGGACAAAACGTTACGCTCGGAAAATACAGTGAACGCATTATTCAAATTGATGGATGTCATATTCAGCATGACAAACATCATACTACTGATTGTGAGCAGAAGCATGGCACCGATGTAGCGGGATTTATACTCAAGCATGGTTCGTATTACTTTTCTAAACAGCGTCATTACCACTCAATCCTTTCCGCCGCAACTACTTCTTCATGCCGGATCGTTTCCACGATCTCCCCACTGCGCAGCTTGTAAACCACATTCGCCATATCGCCGATAGCGGTGTTGTGGGTAATCATCAGGATTGTTGTGCCAAAGTCGCGGTTGACTTTTTGTAAAAGGGAAAGCACACTGTGGGATGTTTCATAATCCAATGCACCGGTCGGCTCGTCACACAAAAGCAGTTTTGGGTTCTTAACAATAGCACGGGCTATAGCCACACGCTGTTGCTCTCCTCCGGAAAGCTCTCTTGGAAAACTCCTTTTTTTCACTTCAAGGCCAACTGCTTTCAGTACTGAATCAATATTCAACGGGGCTTTTGATATGTTGGAAACCACCTCGATATTTTCCGTAACTGTGAGATTTGGTACGAGATTATAAAACTGAAAGATAAAACCGACCGAATCTCTGCGATAATCCGTCAGCCTGTCGTCGTCCAAAGCAGTAAGCTCCAGGCCGTCAACATGAATACTGCCACTGTCCGCTCGGTCAACGCCGCCGATTATGTTTATCAGCGTTGATTTCCCTGAGCCGGACGGGCCAAGTATCACGCCGGTTTGCCCTTTTTCAAGCGTAAGACTTATTCCTTTTAATACCTCGCTTGTATTTTCGCCAACATTATAGCTCTTTCTTAATTTTTCAACAGTAATAAACATACTTACCTCCCCATCCCTTGTTTTAATAATGAAACCATTTTTCTCATTAGGCTCTCCATTTCGCAGTACTGTTCTTCTGTAGGCTCATACTTAAATCCCTCAGCTTTTTCCATAATTTCCGTGGTAAACTTTTCCGTCACCCCTTGAAAAAATAACAAAAGTGTTTTGTCGTCCAAGTCATCTCGAATCGTTCCTCTTTTTCTGCCGTTGGCAATAAGCTTTAGCTCATACTCCTCGCCAATCCTGTTTAGTTCGCTATTTACTTCCTTCGCCAGACTGCCGTACTTGCCCGAGACTACGTCCATAGAAAACGCAACCAGCAGAGGCTCCCTTTTTAACAATTTAAACCTCTCGCGGCTTCCGGACAGAAAGTAATCATAGACATCCATATCCTTGAGTGGAGTTTGCCTGTCGATAACTTTCATAAAGTACTCCAACGCCCATGTGACGGAATATATAAACAATTCCTTTTTATCATCGAAATATTGATAGATGCTGCCCTTGGCGACTCCCGCATTTTGGGCAATCACTTCTATCTTTGCCTTTTCAAAGCCATGAGCCTGAAATTCCCCAATTGCTGCTCGCATGACTCTTTCCTTCTTGTCGTCGTCCAAGCGGTTAAAAGTTCTTTTCGGCAATGCATTACCCTCCGATACCATATAATATGACCCATGGGTCATATTATATGACTAATGAGTCATAACTGTCAATAAATAAAAACCCCAATAAAATAGGAGCATGATTAAAATAACTCTAATTTTATCCCCATATCATCTAGTGTATAGTTCTTATGCCCCCATACATCATATCGTCCTTAAAAAATAAGCCGCATATACGAATAATCTAATGATGGACGATGCGGGCCATAAACACAAAAAGCCCTAGCCTTTGTTTGATTATCATGCAACACCTCATGTCATCTATAAAAACCCAAAAAAAACGGGCCGAAAAATGCACTTTTTCAGCCCGATTTTTGCTCATTTTTTGGTCCAAAACCACTACATATAGTGGTTGACCCGCCTTATTTGCCCTTCAAACCACTATTCGTCATCAGAACTATACTCTCAACGTGTTGCGTCCATGGGAACATGTCCACCGGCTGGACTTCTCCGACCCGGTATCCCTTCCCAGCCAGGTATCCCAAATCACGCGCCAGCGTGCCCGGATCACATGACACATAGACCAAACGCGGCAGCTCCATTGCGATAACCGCATCCAAAGCTTCCCGGGCGCAACCCCGGCGGGGCGGGTCCAGCACCACCATGTCCGGGCGTAGGCCCTTACGGGCCAAAGCCGGGAGAAGCCTTTCCGCCTTGCCGGCCAAAAACTCGACGTTACGAATCTTATTGATATCTGCATTGTGGCGGGCGTCTTCAACCGCCGCAGGTACAACCTCGAGACCGTATACCTTGCCGGCGTGTTGCGCCAGATATAAAGCGATGGTACCGATCCCGGAGTAGGCGTCGAGCACCGTTTCTCTTCCGGTCAAAGCAGCGTACTCCCCGGCCTTGCCGTATAGGACCTCTGTTTGCAGTGGGTTCACCTGGTAGAACGAATCCGGTGATATTCTGAAGGTCAGGTGGGCCAACCGGTCATAGATAGCATCCCTGCCTGCCAGGAGCTGGAATTCCTTCCCCATAATTTCCCCGGTCTGACCTGTGTGGATACTGCGCACCAGAGAGGTTAAACCCGGCTGTTGTGCCATAAGCTCACCCGCAAAGTCCTTCTCGCGCGGCCAATCCCGGCTCCCGGTAACGACTACGGCCATCATTTCGCCTGTAAAGAAGGCCTTGCGCAGGACCAGGTGCCGAAAAAAACCGGGCTCCCGTTCCAGGGCTTCTCCCCCGTACTTATCAAGGAGTGTCCCACAGAGGGATGCCAACTGGTTCAATCCGGTGTCTACCAGGAGACACCCCGGCTGCCGGCAGCTTCCGGCACTGAAAAAATCGGTCAGATGGTGGGAACCTTCTTCGTAAAAGCCGAGATGATAACGGCCATCTCGCTTTTCCACCTTAAAATGGACCTTATTGCGGTAGTGCCAGGGATGCTCCATCCCCAGAGTCATACCAACCACCACCTCGCCCAAACCGCCGATACGGTTCAATGAGTCCCTGACCAGACCTGTTTTCAGCCGCAACTGCTCTTCGTAGGCTGCATGCTGCAGGCGGCACCCGCCACAGGCGGCATAGTGGACGCATTGCGGCTCAAGCCGACAGGAAGAAGGCTCCAGGATTTCCAGCAGCCTCGCTACCGCATATTTTTTTTTCTTTTCCAAAACCTCGGCTAAAATCTTATCCCCGGGCAATGTCCCGGGGATAAATACTGCCAGCCCATGGTAACGACCCACACCTGCTCCTGAGTGGGTGATCCCGGTAATAAGCACTTCGGCTTTCTGTCCAGTTCTGATGGTGGTCTTATTTGTTGTCAATTAGCAGCCTCACTGTTTGGCAAACCTTACGAAAAATGTAGTACCCTCGGATCCGGTCTTAACCTTGATGGTGGCGTTGTGGCGGGCCGCGATGCTGTAGCAAACCGCCAGCCCCAGGCCGGTTCCCTTTTCCTTGGTAGTAAAAAACGGAGTACCCAGCTTTTTAAGGACTTCCGGTTCAATACCCGCACCCTGGTCCTGCACGGACAGGAGCACCTTGCCGTTATCCATGTACGTCTTGATAGTCAGGTGCTTGCCGGGTTGCATGGCTTCCATCCCATTCCGGAACAAATTTAAGATTAACTGACGTATTTCTTTTTCGTCCAGGTTTAAGTTTATTATTTCTCCAAGTTCTAATTTTATCTCCTTGTCACTTACCATTGCGTCGGCCTGAATAAGGGGAAACAGGCTTTCAATAATATCGTTGAGGTTATGAGACTTCAACTCCACCGCCCTGCTTCTGGCAATGGAGAGGAATTCAGAAATAATTGCATTGGCCCGGTCCAGTTCGACTATCATCAGGTCGTAGTATTCTTTGTATTGCACACAATCCTTTTTGCCGCTCAAGTATTGCAGAAACCCCCTGACCGAGGTCATTGGGTTTCTTATTTCATGAGCAATCCCGGCAGCCATTTCGCCAACTAGGTTGAACCTTTCGAGCCGGGCCATCTCTATTTCCATCTGCTTCTTTTCGGTAATGTCAATGGAGTTGGTTAATACACACTGTTCTCCGCCAAGGGCTATAACATCCGCCGACAACAGACCGATCCGGATTTCACCCGACTTGGCTCTAAGCTTAACCTCCATATTCCTAACTATACCATGCCTTTTAATTTCGCGTATATATTTTTGTCGATCTTCCACTTCCGGCCATAAGTTCAAATCCATACATGAACGGCCCAGGCTCTCCTCCAGGCTGTACCCCAATATCCGTTCAAATGTCAAGTTCACGTCAATATACTTGAAATCTTCAAGTCTTCTAAGCGTCTGAATAATTGAACTGGTGTGAAAGATTTTATAAAAACGTTCCTCCGAATGGCGCAGGGCTTCTTCCGTCTTTTTATATTCTGTTATATCGCGCCAGGTGACGGCAATCCCATCATCCAACTTCACGGCCCTGATATCGTACATCCCATATATAATTTTTTTTACAGGATCCTCATAAATCATTTTTTCCCTGACCAGAGGGACTCCTCGATTGGCAACCAAGCAGAATTCATTGAAAATGCCCGCTTCTTTATAAAGGGGACGCAACTCCAGAAAGCTCCTGCCGATCTGCTCCTCTCTGGTCATTTTGAAGTTGTGACATGCTGCGTCATTAACATATTCAAGCAGGAAATCTGTGATTTTTCCGGACTTGTCCCGCACAGCCGAATAAACCGCAAAACAATCCAGCATACTGTCTACAAAGGTTTGAAATCGTTCGTCGTTTTTTTGAATTCGCTCCTCCAGGTTACGTAGTTGGGTAAGCAGCATTGCGCACTCAGGTGTTTTTAAATTTTCCTCATTGCCAAACTGAGATCCGTACTTATTCTTATAATCACAAATTTCAAGACGGTTGATATAAGTATCCGAAGCTTTTCTTCTCAGCCCAACAGGTATACTTAATTTCACACTCACCAGTAATACCTCCAGAATATGGCACGATACTTATTTTATTTATTTAGACAAATATCTCACATTTCCTTCATCAATATTGTCGAAATCTGAAAATTTATAATCTTTTTTTAGTTTTGTAACCGCGTAAAAGAAGAAATACCCCATTATTCAAGTGCTTTCCAATTGCCCTTAAGTATCTTTTTGCTAATTATTGCTAGATTATATTTTTGAAGGAATTTTTTTTGTAAATATTACGTGATTGTTAGGATTATGGTCAGGGCAAATTTGGGGTATTTTGAAGTGCAAATCAGTGTTCAATTCCTTAAAACCGAAAAGCATGGTTAACAGTTTCATAAAGGAAAACGCCCTGTTCAGGCGTTGTCCTTTATTGACGTATGAGTAAATCATAAACCGGATATAGACTCATATCATTTTTGGTCTTCCAAAAATACTATTTAATATAGTTTACGTACTGTCCGACTTTAAATTCTTTATCCATAAATTCTTTTTCTGTTTTATTGCCCACAATTACTCCTGCTAATGGGGTAAATCCTTCTGGCACCCCCACTTCTTTTATCAATTCAGGAGCTATAGAAAATGCGGCCAAAAAGCCTGTCAGGTAGACCGAACCCAGACCCAAAGCAGTTGCTGCAATCAGCACATTTTCTCCGGCACATGCTACATTTGCGCCTGCTCCACCATATGGAGTTTCATTTTTGCCAGAGATAACCAGCAAAGTTGGGGCTCCATAAAATGGGGTGTAGCCTTCTCCTTGACGAAAAGCTGTTGCGGCTGCCTGAATCAGCTTTCTGAGCAGTTCCTTGTTCTGAATTACTGAAATATGCACGCAGCCCTCTGTCCCTCCTGCCTTTGGAGCTGCATCTGCTGCGAAAAGAAGTGTTTCCAACTGTCTGTCTGAAATCTGTTCTGTTGTATAACTCCTCGTACTCTTTCTCTTTGCAATTGCTTGTAATGCTTCCATTTTGCATTTCTCCTTTTATAATTTAATCTTTTTGTTATGTTTACAAGTACACCTCCATATCCAAGTTTTTCATTATGTTAGACGTCTAACTATATACGCAAAAAATAATCCGTGGATTATATGTGATTCATATTTGTTTATCCAGTCTGGAGTTTACCTTATTCAATAACATTTCAAAAACCTCTGATTCTTCATCTGTAAAATCACCATAGAGCATGGCATTAAGCTTTTCAGAAATATCCTCAAAAATTGGTCTCAACTTAATTCCCTTATTGGTTAATTTTATATAGGTTACTCTACTATCTGTATAACTTTTTTCCTTTTGAATAAAACCATACTCCGCCAGCTTATCTATCAATACAGTAACTGTTGGCTTTGTCCTATTAATTTTATCTGCTAACTCCTTCATAGTGTATTTCTCTCCATGAAAAAGGATCACTAAAATATCACCATGAGAAGGAACAAGCCCTTTAATTCCATGACTTTCGAGTTCCCTGATAATAAACTTATTTGCTTTTTCTCTTATCCTGCCTATCAGGGAAAGTGCATTTTTTTGTTTCATATTTACAGTATAGTTAGACATCAAACTATTGTCAAGTTTTCTCAGGCAATCGACTGAGAAATAAACTAAGAAACCCACAAACAAAAAAATACGCCCAATTTAGAGCGTATTCCGTCATTGACGTGTGAGCAAATCGATAAGCCGGGTTCTGTCGTTAAGTGATCATCTATCTAGGACGACTGTTTCCAGCCGCCTCAAGCGACCTTACCCGGGAACGGGACGGGCCGTCCCTATGTTCCTCTATTCGGTCTTGCTCCAGGTGGGGTTTACCTAGCCGGCCGGTCGCCCGACCGCTGGTGCGCTCTTACCGCACCGTTCCATCCTTGCCTCACACCGGAAGGACAAAACCTTCCGGCGGGCGGTCTGCATTTCTGTGGCACTTTCCTTGGGGTCGCCCCCACTGGGAGTTACCCAGCACCCTGCCCTGCGGAGCCCGGACTTTCCTCAGACGCCACCTTTCGGCCTTGCGCCCGCGACCACCTGATTTGCTCACCAGCATTTATATAACATATTATATCATTAAATATATAATAATTGCAAATCTCGCGCTCCGCCTTGTCCGGTCTACCTTTCCCAGAATAAAAGCCGGCCGCAGTTGCTGCAGTATACCAGATCTACTCCATGCTTTAAAAGGCGCAGGTCATTGAAGGATATCCCCATTCGGCAACCCAGACAGATCCCTTTTTCGACCTTGGCCAGGGGGTCATTAAACCTTTTTTTCATCTCCTGGTACTTGTTCCAGAGGTCAATATCCAATTTATCCAATATTTTTTGTCTTGACAGGGGCAATTGGGCTAAAACACTTTTAATCTTTTGCTGGTTGGCCAGGTATGTGCCGTGCAGCTTGCGAAACTCATCGACTTTTTTGTTTAGCTCTACGCTCTTCTTCTCCAGCTGAGCATGCAGGCTGTCCAGTTGCTCCATGATATTAAGGATTTCATCCTCGGTTTTATTGACAACGCTCTTCAAGCTGTCAAGCTTGATTTTGCTGGTGTTGATTTCTTTGATGTTGGTGATAGTACCGCTGTATAATTTTTGCCCGAGATGATCCACTTGCTCGGTTGCCGTGGCGGCATCCATCTCTTTTTTTTTCAGCTCTTTTTTAAAACCATTATACTTTTCCTTTAACTTATCAAAGTCCACCCTGCCCTGTTCTATTTCACCCTTGAGAGCCTTTAAGTCTTTGGAAATCTGCCCTTCCTTCAGCTTTACCTCCAACGCCCTCCTCTGACCATCCAGCAGCTGGATTTCCCACAGCGGTTTCAAATCGAGCATACAAATATCTCTCCTCGACAAAATTAATAAAGGATAGGAATATTTCCTATCCTAAAGATACTCAAAGGGGTCCGTCTTGGTCTCAGACAAGATTACCTCAATATCCATACTCAATTCACGGCAGCGGCTCCGGAGATGGTTCTGCAGCGCCGGCAGGACCACGGCTTCCGTGCCGTAGTGCCCGGGATCTACAAACTTGAGTCCGGCTTCTAGTATTTGCTGGGCTGTATGGTACTTGATATCGCTGGTGACCAGGGTATCGGCTCCGCAGGACAAGGCTGCCTCCCAGAGCTCGGCGCCCGACCCGCCGCACACGGCTACTTTGCTGACGGGTTCCGCAAGGGATCCCCCAAAGCGCAGCGCAGCTAAACCCAGGACATCTTTTATCTTTTCGGCAAACCGCCCAAACGGCATCGGCTGGGGAAGCGCGCCAACCCTGCCCAGACCATAAGCCTCGCCGGGATTTTCCAGGCGATACAGGTCGTAGGCAACCTCTTCGTAAGGGTGGGCCTTGCGCATTGCCTGCAGGACCCCGTTTATCCGTTTGGCTGGAACGATGGTTTCCAGCCTCATTTCCTGCACCTGCTCTATCTCCCCGGTACTGCCGATAAACGGGTTGGCGCCTGCCAGCGGTTTAAAGGTGCCAGTGCCAGGTGCGGCAAACGTGCAGTAGCTGTAATTGCCGATCCAGCCGGCGCCGGCCTCGGCGATAGCGGACCTGACTTGGTCCAGGTGTCCTACCGGGACAAAAACAACCAGCTTAAAATATGCGTCACGGCCGGCCTCT
>DNIT01000197.1:14664-20275 GCA_003489345.1 Pelotomaculum sp.
GGCCGGCCTCTTGCAATATGGAAAGGTCGTTAAGACCGAGTGTCCGGGACAGAGCGGTATTCACCCCTCCCTCCACCAGGTCAAGGTTGGTATGGGCCACGTAAACGCAAATGTTGTGGGAGATGAGGTAACGGATCAGTTCACCTTCCGCGCGATCAAAGCGGATAGCTTTGACCGGCTTAAAGAAAAGCGGGTGGTGGCTCACAATTAAACCGGCGCCTTTTTCCCGTGCTTCGGCGGCCACAGTCGGGTTGACATCAAGCGCGAGCAGGACGCAGGCGATTTTCCCTCCCGGATCCCCCAACTGGAAACCGCTGTTATCCCACTTTTCCGCAAGATATGGAGGCACCGCCTCTTCCATAAGACGAATTATCTCACCAACTTCTGCAGGCATGCCGAGACCTCCCTGATTCTATCCACTTTTGCCTCGATTTCCAGGGCTTTTTCCCTGGCTGCCGTACTATGGGCGAGGGCCAGCCCCGCCAGAACACGCTCGTACTTAACCATAAAACTGTTCAGGTGTCTTTCCAGCAACGGGCTTTTTTTCTCCAGCAGCCTGGGGCCCAGCTCCAAATAGAGCGGGTCACAGGTAGCTTCACATCCCGGTTCGGCGGCAATGACCACATAGATACGGCCGTCTTCTTCTACCAGTTCCTCGTCGGCAATTTTCCAACCGTTCGCTGCCAGCCAATTCCTTAAGTCACCCGCGTCGGCCATTGGCTGCATTACCAGCCTTTTAATTCCCGCTAGTGTTGGCGGCGCCCCGGCCAGGATCCCCCTGATCGTGTTGCCGCCCATCCCGGCCAGGACCAATACCTCGACCTCACCCGGCTTTAATGGTTGTAGTCCGTCTCCCAGACGCAAACTTATCCGGTCTTCCAGGGTGTGTTCTTTAATCTTGTGTTTTGCCGACTGGAATGGTCCTTCCCGCAGGTCGGTAGCAATTACAAAACGGCATATTCCTTGTTTTACAAGAAAAATTGGGAGGTAAGCGTGGTCGGTCCCTATGTCGGCGGCAATACTGCCGTGCGGTATAAATGCCGCCAGCGCGGCCAAGCGCTTTGGAAGCTCCATGTTGTCCTCCACCATATTTTGCATCAAAACCAGTATAGACCATTTTTTCAAAAAAGACAAACCCCGCTATCCAGCGGGGTAAACGGGGTCATTTTTGCATCTTCCAAATTCTGCTCCCAGCAGAGATCTCCATAGTATTGCAGACTTATCGACATCACATTCATTTATGGCCTTGGAAGTTGTATCGAAGGCTTTCTCGACAACCAGCTTTCTGACCCCGTCCGGCGAGCCGCATGATATAACCTCATCCGCCGCGGGGCAGTTTAAAAACTCCGGCAGAAACATACGCATGCTGGCAAAAAGAGAATGCAGCAGTTCCGCGTACGTTTTGTTAAAATCGTTAACCCTGTAGTAGACAAGCAACTCCAGATAATAAGGGTCAAATGGCCTGTCGGCAGAAAGGTTCCACGCTTTGATTATCTTAACCAGCTGTAAAAATCTCCCCGAGGAGGCTTTGTCTTTTGCCTTAAACAGCGCTTCCTCCTTATCGGGATTAGACTTAAACCAGCCGCCAAGGCCGTTGGGTGAAAGGTAACCAAATGATTTTAGTCTTATTGAGAGTACAAGGTCGAGGTCAATCCCCGGGCTTTTCACTCTGATAACCATCCCGTCCCCCCCGACCAGGGCATTGCCGGCAAATTCCGATAACCTGTTTTTCAGGAAGTAGAGCAGTTTGGTTGAGTTTTCCCGGTAGTTATAGTAATATTTGGAACCCAGGACCAGATGCAGCCTGAGTGTGTCGGAAGGCACACCTGTCCCTCTGCGGTAAGGGCCCCCGAAAAAGGAGCTATTGACCTTCAATTCTCTCCCGGCCAGCTCAATGAGTTGCTGACTTTTTGCCAGCGCGGGGGCAACGCTTTGCTCTGTTAACTCCAGTCCGGCTATGAAATTCAGAAAAGCTTCTTCGATTGTTCCGTACGGCAAGGGCTAACCCTCCGTCAGCTTGAAATTTAAGCCTCCGTTGTGTTAACCAGAGGCCTAAATTCCAAAATCATCAACCTAAGCGCTATAAACAAAATTGTGCGTTCAAATGTCGTAATAAAGCATAAACTCGTACGGGTGGGGTCTGAGCCTGATGGCGTCAACTTCACGAGCCATCTTATATTCAATCCAGGCATCCAGCATATCCCTGTCAAAGACGCCCCCTTCCAGGAGAAATTCATAGTCAATCTCCAAGGCCTTAAGAGCCTGGTCCAGTGAACCTGGTACGGAACGGATTTCTTTGGCCTCCTCGGCGGGAAGATCAAAAATGTCCTTGTCCATCGGTTCACCCGGGTAAATTTTATTTTTGATCCCGTCAAGACCTGCCATCAGCATGGCAGCAAAGGCCAGGTAGGGGTTGCAGGACGGATCGGGCGGCCGAAACTCGATGCGTTTGGCCTTGGGGTTGTTGGAATACATGGGAATACGGACCGCCGCACTCCTGTTCCGCATGGAATACACCAGGTTTACCGGGGCTTCATACCCGGGGACAAGCCGCTTGTAAGAGTTGGTGGTGGGACTGGTCAGGGCTGTAAGCGCATGGGCGTGCTTCAACAGGCCGCCGATATAATAAATGGCCGTTTCACTTAACTTAGCATAACCGTTGGCATCAAAAAACAACGGTTTACCGTCCTTCCAGAGGCTCTGGTGGACATGCATGCCGGTACCGTTGTCCTGGAAGAGCGGCTTCGGCATAAAGGTAGCCGTCTTGTTGTATTTTCTGGCCACGTTTTTGACGATGTACTTAAACATCATTACCTGGTCGGCCATTTTCGTAAGTGTGTCGTACTTCATATCAATTTCAGCCTGGCCGGCGGTAGCCACTTCATGGTGCTGACACTCTACCTGGATGCCGGCAGCCTGCATGGTCAGGACCATCTCGGTGCGCATGTTCTGCTGGCTGTCCGTGGGCGGTACGGGAAAATATCCTTCTTTGTAGCGGGGCTTGTAGCCCAGGTTCGGATTTTCGTCCCGCCCCGAATTCCAGATTCCTTCTACGGAATCAACAAAATAGTAGCCTGCATGCTGATTTTGGTCAAAGCGAATAGAATCGAACACAAAGAACTCGGCTTCCGGGCCCCAGAAGCTCTGGTCCGCCATACCGCTGGCTATTAAATATTCTTCCGCCTTCTGCGCTATCCCGCGCGGATCCCGGTTGTACCTATCCCCGGATACGGGATCAAACACATTGCAAATAACACTGAGAGTCTTCACCTGGCAGAATGGGTCGATACAGGCTGAGGCCGGATCTGGAATAAGGATCATATCGCTTTGCTCGATGGATCTGAACCCACGGATACTGGAACCGTCAAAGCCCAGTCCTTCTTGAAAAACTCCCTCGTCAAACTCTGCTACGGGTACAGTGAAGTGCTGCCAGATACCCGGCAGATCGATAAATTTGACATCAACCATTTTAACATCTTTGTCCTTGATAAAAGCAAGAACGTCCTGGGGTGTTTTCACTATGTATACCTCCTTGATACATTAAAATGCAAAAACAACGGTCCTCCTTTCAAATTCCTTTCTGGAAATAAAAAGCCTCATACAGGCCACCTTTTGGTGACCCGTATGAGGCTTCATTACCTCATGGAAACTACCCAGTTCCAAGTATAAGAAACAACCCTGTTCCTGTATTCTTATAATAATTTAATTAACTTATATTATACATCTAATCTTACCAAAATCAAGAACCATAAATTGAAATAATTGTATCGCTAAACGCAACCCACCCGCACCTTGGAAATAGTAACCATAAATCTCCATTTTATCCGGCCAGGGTACTATTTACTTATACTTTCAGATACATTATTTTTTCCCTGGCTCGTTCCGCAAGGCTCCTGAACAGGGTTCCCCAGACAATGGGAACTGAAGAAATCGCCAGGATAATGGCCCAGTGCTGGCCGTTCAAAGGTACGGTGTGGAAGACCGGCTGTAGAAACGGCACATATACCGAGGCAAGCTGCAGCGTAGCGGAAAAAAGAACGGCCCCCACCAGATAAGGATTGGTTCCCAGCCCTACCTCGAGAATGCTGTGAAATTCGGAACGGCAGATAAAAACATAAAACAACTGGAAGAACACCAGGGTGTTAAAAGCCAGGGTCCTGGCCAGGGCCAGGTCGCCCATTGACAGGCCAATCCGGAAGGCAAACAAGGTCCCGGCTCCTATCACAACCCCGTTCAGAGCTATACGCCAGGTCATACCATGGGAAAACACACTCTCCCTGGGATGGCGCGGCGGCCGGCTCATAATGTCACGGTCGTACCGGTCAACCCCCAAGGCCATGGCCGGCAGGCCGTCGGTGACCAAATTCATCCATAGGATCTGGATCGGTACCAGCGGGAGGGGTAACCCCCCCAGTACGGCCAGAAACATAGTCAGCACTTCCCCCACATTACAGGAAAGCAGGTAGCGAATAAACTTCCGGATGTTGTCATAGATGCCCCTGCCTTCTTCGATGGCGGCGACAATACTGCTGAAATTATCGTCCGACAGTACCATGGCCGAGGCTTCTTTGGTGACATCCGTCCCGGTCGTCCCCATGGCGATGCCGATATCAGCTTCCTTAACCGCCGGCGCGTCATTAACCCCATCCCCGGTCATCGCCACAACATGGCCCGACTGCTTCAAGGCGCGGACAATTCTAAGCTTGTGCTTGGGCGACAACCTGGCATATACGGATACCTCCCCGGCGGCCTCCTGCAATTGCTTGTCCGATAACCGGTCAATTTCACGGCCCGTCAGAATATCGCCTTTCTTGGACAGAATGCCCAATTCTCGTGCTACGGCACGAGCTGTCAACGGATGGTCGCCGGTAATCATGACTACTTTGATACCTGCTCTGTGACAGGTATGAACAGCGGTTACGGCGGAAGGCCGCGGCGGGTCGAGCATGCCGGCCAGACCTAAAAAAATCAACCTCTGCTCAACAGACTCCTCCGAAAATTTTTCCGCTCCGGCCGGCAGTTCCCGGTAGGCAAACGCCAGTACGCGCAGGGCCTTCTCTGCCAGCAGCCCGTTGTGGCGCAGGATTTCTTCCCTGTCCCGCGCTGAGAGAGGGACAGCGAGCCCGCCCCGGTAAGTGTGGGTACAGAGTTCAACGATACTGTCCGGCGCGCCCTTGACATAGGCCGCAACCGTGCCGGATGATTGCCGGTGCAGGACGGTCATACGCTTGCGGTCCGAGTCAAAGGGAAGTTCGGCAACCCTCGGTTCTTTAAGCCCCAGCCTCTCCCGCCAATAGCCGGCTTTGGCGGCCATCACCAAGAGTGCTCCTTCGGTGGGGTCTCCCAGGATCGACCACTCATGAGCAGGCCGTCCCTTCACCAATCCTCTGAAAAGCCCTGCGACACTGACTTCTCCCCGTTCCAGCACGGCATTGTTGCAAAAGGCCGCCGCCTTCATCAGCAGGGTAAACTTTATATCCCGTATGTCCCCATTTCCCTCGAATTCACCCTTGGGATCGTAGCCTTCTCCGGTTATGTCAAAAACATCACCGTTTATAATCACCTTCCTGACAGTCATCTGGTTCTGGGTCAGGGTACCGGTTTTATCGGA
>DNIT01000197.1:20391-20878 GCA_003489345.1 Pelotomaculum sp.
CCGGTTTTATCGGAGCAAATCACCGTGGCGCAGCCTAGGGTTTCTACAGCGGGCAGTTTGCGAATGATGGCATGACGCCGGATCATCCGCTGGACCCCTATGGCCAAAGCCACGGTTACAATAGCTGGAAGCCCTTCAGGTATAGCAGCTACCGCCAGACTAACCCCGGCCAGGAACATCTGGTAAGCTTCTTCGCCCCGGGCAATGCCCACCACTACCACCGCAGCGCAAATCAGCAGGCAAAAAGCCACCAGCCCTTTGCCGAGCTGCCCCAGCCGGCGCTGCAGCGGGGTTTCTTCCTGGCCGGCTTCCTGGATCATGCCGCATATCTGCCCCATCTCCGTAGACATGCCGGTCTGGATTACCACACCCCGCCCGCGCCCGCGTGTAACCGCAGTGCCAAGGTAAGCCATGTTGCGGGCGTCACCCAGGGCAACTTCCTGACCGGGCAGAGCTTCTTCCCGCTTCCGTACGGGTACAGACTCGC
>DNIT01000197.1:20956-21607 GCA_003489345.1 Pelotomaculum sp.
TTCCGTACGGGTACAGACTCGCCGGTAAGAGATGATTCCTCTATTTCCAGGTTGGCGGTCAGCAAAAGCCGTAGATCGGCTGGAATCCTGTCGCCCTCTTCCAGTAAGACCAGGTCTCCGGGAACAAGCTCCGAGGCCGGGATTTTGCGCTCCTGACTGCTGCGTACCACTCTGGCCTCCGGCGCGGTAAGCTGTTTTAATGCCTCTATGGATCGCTCGGCACGGTACTCCTGGACGAAACCAAGAATGGCGTTAACCACCACGATAATCATAATGGTAAGAGCATCGGCATATTCGCCCAATAATCCTGATATGAAGGTAGCCGCCAGCAGCACCAGGACCATAAAATCACTGAACTGGTTCACGAAAAGACGCCATAGTGACACTTTGGCGGCACGGGCCAGTTCATTGGGACCAAAACGCTCCAACCTTTCTTTAACTTCTTTCTCATTCAGACCTTTTTTACTATCGGTTTGCAGCTTCGTCAGAACTTCTTCCCCGGTTAAGGCATACCAGCGCCCGGCCATGACAGTCACCCCTTGTCCAATTACCTTATTATTCCAAATTATATTCAGAATCACCTGTAAAAATTACCACATGTTGGACAGGGGTTAAAATGACCTGTAACTTTTTCGAATTTACATGTCTGAG
>DNIT01000197.1:21676-25075 GCA_003489345.1 Pelotomaculum sp.
AATTTACATGTCTGAGGTTGATCATTTAAAATACTTATAGAGTGCAGTATTAGAAACATACAGAACTTGAGGTGGATTATGATTAAAATCTCTATTCCAGGCAGAGGCGCTATAACTTTTCAACATATCGTCCTGGACTACAACGGGACCATGGGGTACGACGGCAACCTGATCCCTGGCGTCAGGGAAAGGCTCAACCTACTGGCGGAAAATGTAAAGGTGCATATCATCACGGCAGACACTTTTGGCTTGTGTAAAGCTTCTTGTCGGGAGATCAAAGCAGTCATTCACATCCTTACTTCAGCAACAGGCGGCCCTGAAAAAGAGCAATATGTTGAAACCCTTGGCCCGGAAGGGGTTATGGCTATAGGTAACGGCAGCAACGACGCGCTCATGCTTGCCCGCGCGGCCGTAGGCGTGGCCGTGCTCGGCCCGGAGGGGACTTCCACCCTGGCCCTCAGAGCCTCAGACGTTGTGGTCAATGATATCAACGCCGGGCTGGACCTGCTGTTAAATCCTAAAAGATTAATCGCTACCTTAAGGACATAGACACAACCCTGATTCATAGAAGGCTGCGAACCAGAACATGCCTACGGTGAAGGCATTGGTGTGCCTGCTGGTGCAGACTGAACTGGAAAGGATGGGACTGGAAACAGAATTACAAATTGCAGTACGGGAATTGTTCAACAAGAAGTGCTGCAAGAATAACTGGTACAGAAAAGCAAGCAGCTGCAATCGCTGCTTGAAGTCTGAAAGATAATGAAGAATATGCGGTTACAATCCTGGCGCCTGAAGAAGCTTTAAAACAGGCCGCCTTGCGGGAAGACTCCTGCCTACAAGAACTGGTGTTCGACTCAACACGCAATGCTTTCCAATATTTTTCAGCTGCTACGGCTGCCGTAGCACCGTCGGCAACGGCCGTTATACGACTTAACGAAGCAGCTTTCTGCGCACATCGCCGGCTGCAAAAAGAAGTTGAAACCATTTGCAGCGGTTTATGGTTTTTTTAACAACAGTTCTGCCATATATTCAAATATTTCCCTTCTTCTCACTATCCCTATAAAGGATCCGCCATCATCCACTACAGGGACAAAATTTTGCACGACGGCAAGAGAAAGCAAATCTTCGATTTCAGCGTCAATCCGTACAGGATTATTCTTCATGCGCTGTGGTATATCCCGCAGCAGAATTGTTTCCGTATCTTTAAAGTTCAGGTCATGCGTATTTTTCAATTTCCACAACAAATCACCCTCGGTTATTGTACCTACGTATTTTCCTTCATCATCAATTACCGGCACCGCCGTATACCTGTGATATTCCATTTTTTCTAAGGCCTGCCGCATTGTAGATTTTAATGGCAAATAAACGACCTCATTTTTTGGTAAAAGGAAAAAAGCTATTTTCATGGAAACCCCCTTGATATGTCAAAAAGTATACTAAATTAAACCACAAAATTGTTAATAATTCATTAAAATAATACAAAGAAGCCCCGTCAGGAGTTTTTAATCACCCCCGAGGAAGAAAATGACTTATCTTACGGCAATTTGTATCGATATACCCAGAATACTCAGATCGAATTGAGGTCGATATTTTTGGTATAATAAAAGCAATAGCACCGAAGTTATCCTCCGGGGCTATTGCTCTTTTAAGTGGTGGGCGATGACGGGCTCGAACCGCCGACATCCTGCTTGTAAGGCAGGCGCTCTCCCAGCTGAGCTAATCGCCCGTATTATGGTGACCCCTACGGGATTCGAACCCGTGTTACCGCCGTGAAAGGGCGATGTCTTAACCGCTTGACCAAGGAGCCATATATCATTATCACGATCATCGTTTTCGCAGTGACCGTTTTAAATAATACCACACTGCAGGCTAGAATGCAAGACCCTTTTTGCGCAAAAAAGGGGTCAGACCCTTTTGCGGCCGGTTTTCAGAATATTCAGTCTTCTCCGAGATGGTATGACACAATCAAATCTACCATTCTGTCATAACTCTGTACTCCATCTGACTGCCCGTTTACTTTTAAGTATGTATCGTTCACCATGTTCGACACTTCTGCTACTGTACCCTCATATGTGTTCCAAAAGCGGTTGTTTGCTTTCAAGTCTGCCTCTACCCGCTGATCCAGCTTGGAGCGTACTTCCTCAGCTGCTCCTGAGTTCACCCGCTTCAAAGCATTTGTGCTGTATATCCAGCCCATCAGGTAACCACTGTACTGGAAATCCTCCCCCGCCGCGTCCTTGCATGCCAGAAATGCAATGAAATTGGCCTCTTCTTCCTGCATGAATCCACGCAGATGTGACAGTTCATGACAAGCTGTAAATGGAATGTTGTATGCCGCCATATCCTCATTGTAGTTCGCTTCGACCGTAAAAGGGGAATATATACCCGTAATCCCCTGCCAAGACAAAATCTCCGACACCAACAGGCCTTTGGGCTGAGGATAATATCCTGACAATGGGGGATACTGCTCACCCAGCTGTTTCATCGCTGAAACTGCTGCCTTTCCCTCTTCGTCTGACAATCTCATAGTCCCCGTCTCATCTCGGCTTACCAGACCTGCCCTGGCATTTATCTCTTCTGTCAGCCACTCACATGTCTGTTCTAAATCCTCTGCTGTATACTCCACTGTCTGTATATCTAATTTCTCCGAAAATGAAACTCGCCGGTAATTAATTCCACAATTCAAAACGTACAGAAGTACCAGTACGGATGCTGTCAAAAAGAGACTGGAAGCCCATTGAAGGATGACTGCCCCTCCTTGCTTTTTCCTTGCGGCGCCGGCGGCAGCATGAATAAATGAGCCAGCCAGCAAGACAATGAGTCCATAAAGTGCAAGTTCTGACAAAGAGAAAGAAAATAACCCTGCAAAACGTCCTACTGTTCCAACAATAAGAGGATAAATATGTATGGAATACCACTCGGCCATTCCCGGCACTTGCCCTGACGCTGTGGTAAGCGCTGCCCCTGCTGCCAGAAGGGCTCCGCCTGCGAGGAGATGCTTTTCTGTTGTACTCAATTTTCTATGTTTGCTTCTGTTCATCTTTTATTCACCCATCACCCTTTGTAAACAAATCTTAAACGAAGTTGATATTGTACAGCAAAAGTCTAATATACAGTATCATGAGTTAAAGCGTCGTCTTCAATCTGTGGAAAACACGGTAAACACTATCAAGACCGGCCACAATACAATAACTCTATTGGTGCAGTCCGTGTCCTGTCTGCAAAGCGATGTTGCCTATCTAAAAAACCGGATATCGTAATTAATTTATTATAGCAAAAACGCATGAAAAAAGCGATGGATTTGTAGTATCTTCCAGCTTTTTCATGCATTTCCATTGTAATACTTTCCGGCTATCCCCAGACTTCTTGTGCAATATCTTTCGCCAGCTTCAATTTGGC
>DNIT01000208.1:0-134 GCA_003489345.1 Pelotomaculum sp.
ATAAACAACCCAATAGGTAATCACTCCATTTTGCAGATGACCTATCAGATTTCCGGTAGAGGCATCCTGTATTTTGTTTCCGGTGGACTCGCAATAATGGATTGTGCGCCGGGCATCTTCGGCAACGATCAGGT
>DNIT01000208.1:358-614 GCA_003489345.1 Pelotomaculum sp.
TGACTGACGGCTGCATCTCCATTCCCCCGATCTGCTTGAGAAGCTGTTTTTTGAGCTGCATCCGGTTTTCCCTGCGCTGCGTAAGGGTAGGGGGCTTTCTGGCTGCACGGGCTTTGATATTGTCGTAGAACATCAGATCAAGCAGATGAACCGCCGGCTTTTGGGCGCTGGCAAAGGTGTCGCGGCAGTTCGTGCAGTAGGTGATGTAATCATAGGGCGTCCCCTTCACCCTGTTATTGACGATCTCATCAAGGAG
>DNIT01000208.1:794-2839 GCA_003489345.1 Pelotomaculum sp.
CTCTCACGCTGCGCCGCACATCAGGCTCGTGGCGGCTGGCGCAGGAATCAAAAACAGTCACCGTTTGCCCCTCACCGCTCCTTCTGTTCTCCGGCATACCCTTCTCCGCCACTATATTCCACAGCGATGCAACCGTAATGCCGGGAAGATATTGCGCAAACATCTTCTTACAGGTCGGACAGGCCAGTATTATCCGGGGACTCCCCAGAGCCTCCCAGTTTTCCTTTATGCGGGCAATAACGGCGAAATGTTCCTCTTCCCGTCCGGCCCACGCGGCAGGCGCGCCGCAGCACCCGACCATAATGGATACGCCGCCTTCAAGCCGCTGCAGCAAATAATCATAGGCGGCGGTGACATAACCCGGATCGGAGCCGCCCAATTGACAGCCGGGAAAAAACAAATATCTGCTTTTATCCTTACCCAAAGGATTTAGGGCAAGAAAAGCGTCTTCCGAGTTGGAAAAATCCATATCTCTCATCCAGAAATCGTGAAAAGCCAGGGGAAGGTGCCCCCCCTTGTGCAGTTCTCTCCGGCTGGCCAGAAATATCTCTTCAAAATCAAGGCTGGTTGGGCATACTTCTTTGCATAATCCGCAGAGGTTGCAGGAGTTGAGCTGGCGGGAGGCTACCCTTTTGGTAAGTGCCTCAACCTTATTCAAAGTGGCATTAACATCTTCCACAATTTTTTTAGGCTTCTTTTTATAATAGGCTATCAGTTCACATGCCGCCATGCAATTTTTGCACGCACAGCGCAGGCATCTTTTTGCCTCTTCGACAGCCTCCTCAGCAATATACCCGGCCGGGGAGGCAGGCTTGACCACAGCTTTTCTTTCTACCCCGGCTGTATCCACACTGAGCCGGGATGGAACCACCTGGTGATTGCCCGCCTCACCGCCCATTCTCCCTGCCTTTAAAAAGGACTCAATGGACTGGGCTACCCGAATCCCCTCTCGCATAGGAATGAGGACGGAGCTTTCCTTTCTTCCAGCCGTCTTTCCGCTCATAAACACGCCGTTTTGAATGGTGGCAAGAGATATTGGGTCAAAGCCTTCCACAAGTCCGAAGGTTTCCCCTCCTCTTCCTGTAGCGATATACAAAGCATCAAACGCAAGCGCATCAAGAGAGCCTACTTTTGTATTGAAATGCAGTTTGCTCTCATCGTTACGGGTAATGCGGCCTAACTCTTCTTCAAGAACCTCCGGGGGTATATGGCTGCCCGGTTCCCAAAGGCTGCCCCCCAGCCGGTCCTTTTCTTCGTACAGGTACACGTCATAGCCTTTGCGGACCAGTTTTACGGCACAGCTCAGGCCGCCCAAACCTCCGCCGACTACGGCAATGCGTTTGTTTTTGGGCGGCATATAAAAAGAGGGAATGTCTTTGGTGGCGGTAAAATCACAGCACGCTTTTTCGAGCATTCTCACCGAGATGGATTCATCAATATTTTTTCTCAGGCAAGCGCCTTTACACGGCTCGTCGCATATTCTGCTGACAATACCCGGGAAAAGCACCTGACTGCTATAGTTTTTATAGGCCCCTGTAAAATCGCCGGCATTGAGCTTTGCCGCCATCCCTTTAACGTCTACTTCAAGCGGGCACTGATTTGTGCAAAATACAGGCTCATCCCGGGTGCAGAGGCTCACCCAATTTTTAAAGTCCTTTAATTCCATCGCATGCTCCTCACAGGCTTTACCTGAAATGAACGATGGCCTAACCGTCGTCCGGACTGCGGCCATTTTAGGGCGGCAATCCGGACGCGACACATCTATCAGGCGCCAATAGTTTCAGGGGAATACTGTCTTGAAATTAATTTTTAGGTGTAAAAGGATTGGCTTTGATATAGTCAATCTTTTCATGCAGGTCGCCGCCCATATAGTACTTCCTGGGCTTGATTTCTTCCCCTCTGGCTTTCGCCGCAAGCGCCGCTTTCACTTTTTCGGGCCTGGCCGGCAATTCGTAAATTCTAACCCCGCAAGCGTTATGGATCGCATTGATTACCGCAACGTGAGGCGACGATTGGAAAAGTTCCGCACAACCGGACGAGCCGTG
>DNIT01000208.1:2947-9621 GCA_003489345.1 Pelotomaculum sp.
GCACAACCGGACGAGCCGTGCGGTCCGCTGGGTCTTGGGGTTTCAATATATTCCGTCGTCAGCTCGTCCGGCGTCGCATCAATAAACATAAAGCCGCTGCCGGCAAGGTTGGTATGCTTTTTAAAATCGTCATAGTCTTCGGACAGCGCCATGCCGATCCCTTGCATCATTCCGCCAAGGGCCTGCCCGTCAACAGAGACTATGTTGCCAATGACGCCGACGTCAGCAATGCACTTCATGCCCAGAACCCTGGTTTTTCCCGTGGCGACCTCTACCTCCACCTCGGCCAGGAATGCTCCGAAAGTATATTCCGCAGTCGGGCTCCCCTGTCCGGTGTTCGGATCCAGGTCGAACGTCATACCGGTGGTGTCAAATATGCCCGTGTATTTTGTGGGAATCCCTTCGGCAACCATTTCATCGTAGGTACGATACGTGCCGTCGGGTTTACGCATAGCGTTCATCAGCTGCTCAGCGGCGTGGATGGTAGCATTTCCGATCATATAATGGGAACGGCTTCCCGCAGAGGGGCCGTGCATGGGAGCCAAAGCCGTATCATTCATGACGAGCTTAATCTGCTCCGGACGCAATCCGAGCGGTCTCAGGGCTTCATAGGTATGAACAACCGCACCGGCATCCGCGCCTTGTCCCTGATCCTGCCAGCAGCTATGATGCGTCACGGTGCCGTCCGGATTTAGCCCCAGAACAATTTCCGTATGATCGTTTGGCGCGCTGGTTACATTGTATTCGCCGCAGGCGATACCGACGCCGCGTTTTCTCTCAGGCGTAGATTCTCTCTTTGCTCTTTCCAGCGCTTCTTGATAAGATGGACGCATTTTATCAAGTATTTTGGTCATCGGGTAGACGGAGAACTTGTTGCCGTTTATGCTCTCGTCGCCTTCACGGTAGACATTGATATAGCGGAACTCCAACGGATCCATTCCGATTTTCTCCGCCATCATATCTATGAGCTGTTCCCCGCAGGTGTAACACTGCGGCGAACCAAAACCTTTATAAGCTGTAGAAACCGCATTGTTGGATATAACAGTTTTGCAAAGACCAATCGCATTGGGGATTTTATACGGAGCGCCCACGAAACGAAGTCCTTTCTGGGCGATCACATCTGCAGTTTCGGTATAGGCACCCTCATCATAGGCAATTTCATATTCTAAGGCTGTGATCTTCCCTTTTTCGTCACACGCCAGCTTGGCATTTGAGAAAGAAGGAGCGCGTTTTCCTGTGATATGCTGATGTTCTTCATAACTCAAGGTAATCGTAACCGGCTTTCCGGTGGCCAGGGTGGCAACCGATACGATGCCCGGCATATAAGGGGATAGCGAATATCCGAAACTTGCGCCGGTCGGGTTTTCAATAATCCTGATTTTTTCGGCGGGATGACCAACCCCGGGAGCCAATGTAAATATATTAATGTGCAGGAAAAGACTCTTGCAATGGATGGTAAGAATCCCATCGGCATCAACATAGGCCTGGTCGGTATCCGGTTCAAGAACCAGATGCGGCTGGCGCTGGGAGTAGAAGCTGCCTTCAACAACATATGGGGAGCGTTCAATGATCTTCCTGGTATCCTGTCCCTTAATTAAAGGAGCTTCAATATAAATATTGGGGTACCCTTTGTTTACCTGCGGAGCGTCAGCAGCCATTGTTTCCAGAATATTTAAGTATTCAGGCAGCTGCTCCAATTCAAACTTAACCTTTTTTGCTGCTGCGCGCGCTTCGGCTCTGGTCCTGGCGGCCACTACAGCAATAACATCACCACGATGATAGATCATATCCTCCGCCAGGATCGGGCGATCAAAACCGTCCGCTTTGGAGAGTATATGGCCGCAAGGCCACATAATACGATTATTCCCTTGCACATCTTGATGGGTAATAACTTTCTCAACGCCTGGCATCTTTTCCGCTTCCGAAGTATCTATAGAAAGCAGCCTGGCATGGGAAACCCCGGGAAGGACTACAGCCAGGTGCAGGGCGTCGGGCATTTTCATGCCGATATCGTCGCCGTAATCACAGGTGCCGGTAACTTTAGCCAGGGCAGCCGGTCTGGGATATCCCGTACCGTATATTCTCCCGTCTGCCGGTATTTTGTAATGAAGGTCCTCCATGGTCATTTCACCGCGCATCACCCTGGCGGCCGCCATGACCGCATCAACCAGCGGCTTATAGCCGGTGCAACGGCAAGCATTGTGGTTCTTCCGGAACCATTCGCGAACTTCCTGTCTGGTGGGATTGAGATTGGTATCAAGCAACGCTTTTGCAGAAACAATAAATCCGGGTGAGCAGAACCCGCACTGCACTCCACCGTATATGCTCCATGCCAACTGCAGGGGATGCAGGTTTTCCGGAGCGCCTATTCCTTCGATGGTTGTAATCTTGCTGCCGTCTTTAATACTTTTCATTTTTTTAACGCAGGAACGAACGAGTGTGCCATCCAGGATGACGGAACAGATGCCGCACTGCCCAACGCGGCAGCCTACCTTTGTGCCGGTAAGACCTATACGTCTTATAACGTCGGCAAGCGTATCTGTTTCAGGATCGCAAACCAACATACGTTCGGCGCCGTTAATATACAACATCATTTTTTTTGTCGCCATTGTTTTCCACCTCTCATCAATATAGCTGTATCTGAGTTGACGGCTTTTTCGCTACAGGAAACAGAACAATTTTTTATTGCCCTTTACTGCTTTTACCGTATAACGATTACTTGCTCATCTTGCCTTGCAGCCCCTTTTCACGCTCGCAACTGTCCCTGCAGCCTGTTAAAATGCAACTCCTTGCGCAGGACAATCGGTTGCATGGCGTCAGGCCTAGCCCCAATCGCGTTTTTGACGCCGCTGAGATATCCGGTCGTCTTTTTTGAACATCACGTCACCTCTTCACCGTTCGTTGATTGAATAGGAAATTTCATTTCTGGCTAAGGCATGCTTGCTCATGTCTTCCAAACTAATACAGGTATCACTATTGCCGTTAAAAAGCCGGACTTCTGTGAAAATAGCACCATGGCTCTTATCACCATAGACAATTCTGTACTCCTTTCCACACCGGGGGCATGCCTGTGTCCCGCACACCAGCCCGTAACATATAGGATAGATGGGGAATGTTTCAACATCACCTCCTTGCCCTGCCCTAAAAAAGCAAGTTGCATGCCAGTAAAAGATTTTTATTAAAAATAAATATCTTCAATCCGGGATATAGCCCTTTTTTATTGCGATTAAGTTAATTTTCGAAAATTACCTCTTGGTTTTTTAACTTATAAAAAGCTGTTTTTTATTTTTGCGTTATCTGACCAAGGTATAAATCTTTTTTACACTGTAAGATAAATTTATGCATTTTCAATCAGCCTTCCAAGTCAGCAGGCTACTCCCTATGGAAATCCGACTTTCTCCTGTTTGAGCCCTTTCTCTGTTTAATTTATGGCTTGGCTTACCAACAAATCAGACTATTCGGAACTCCGGAAAGCTCTTTGTATTAATACTTTTTGCAATTTTTAAATAATAGGATATACTTAGGTAAGGTAGAAGGGGAAAAGAAAAAAATAATAGCATTTTTTACAAAAACAGGTATGGCAATAGAGATTGACGGAGTATAACCCTTTGCTATAATGTAGAATGACGTAGAAGCTGATTATATGTATTTTTGTACTAATGAACTAACCTTCCAGTATATTTGACATATTTTCAAAGGATGTGAAAGTATGGAAGTTGAAAGTTCTGTGAGTCTGCATAACTATTTTGGTGTATTAATGAAAAATACAGATATGGTTATTGATGATCTGACATTACCCAAGCTCTACAAAATAGAATATGAATGGGAAAAGTTTATTCATGGTAAACCAATAAATAAAGATATAGTTCCAAAGTTGATTTATGAATCCTGGCAGAGAAGTATGGAATACGGGGTTAACCCCCATCTAAACAATAGACAAATTTTATCTTCGGAAGAGATAAAAAAACAAATATCAGATAGCAAGAGTTTCATTGATAGATTTGGCAATATAATTTTGGCTTTGCAAAGAATAGCCAAAAAAAAAGGTTTTAATATACAGCTTTTTGATAACCGTGCCAGGAATGTCCAGGTGCTTGCTTCAAGTTATTTGCATCAGGGACTGGAACTCAAGGATATGTTCCCGGTGCCGGCCAGCTCATCCGAGATGGATATCGGAACTACTGCCATCAGTATAGCTTTACGTGAAAATAAATCTGTGCAGGTGCTGGGACCTGAACACTTCAATAAATATCTTCATGATACTTATTGTTCCGCAGCTCCCGTTCATAACAGCAGTGGAGAGGTAATCGGCGCTTTAAATATTGCCAGTTACAGTTATAAACAAAATAAAATAGATACTTTAGTCTTGGTAACATTTTTAGCAAGAATACTTGACAATGTATCTTTTACCATGGATACCCTGGATAAATTAGGCATCTATGACTTGGCTATAAGTAAAACCTTTGAGTATTTACCTCAAGGCGCTGTTTATATTGATAATACAAATTCAATTAACCGGTACAACGATAAAATAATTGACATGTTGAACATTAACAGACAAAATATCGCACCGGAGCTTTCAAAATATGTTTCTATGCTGCTTGAATATGATACTAATGATTGTATAGAAAAAAAAGAGATTTTTTTAGATATTAAGGGCAGAAGAAAATCATTTTTGATGTCTACCAGGAAAATATTTAATGAAAAGTATGAAGATAAAGTAATATTACTGGAAAATATAAATCCAAATTTGCCAGGCAATAGGGCTATTTACACATTTGATGATATTATTGGAAATAATGAAAAGTTTATTGAAATGAAAATGCTGGCACAAAAAATTTCTAAATCCAATGGTTCAGTTTTAATATTCGGGGAAAACGGAACTGGCAAAGAGCTATTTGCTCAGGCTATTCATAATGCCAGTCCAAGAAAAAGTAAACCTTTTGTTGCAATTAATTGTGGAGCCATACCCAACGATTTAGCTGAAAGTGAATTATTTGGTTATGAACCGGGTGCGTTTACAGGAGCTTCAGCAAATGGGAAAGCAGGCAAAATGGAAATAGCTTTTGGAGGGACTCTGTTTCTGGATGAGATTGAAAGTATGCCTTTAAATATCCAGATAAAACTATTGCGGGCTCTTTCTACCAGTAAAATATGCAGAGTTGGTGGAATAAAAGAAATACCCATAGATATAAGGGTTATCTCTGCAACAAAAAAAGATTTGTTAATAGAAGCTGATAAAGGAAATTTTCGTGAAGACTTGTATTATAGAATTGGTATAATTACACTAAAGCTGCCAGCTTTGCGTGAAAGAAAAGATGATGTACCTATATTAGCAAAATATTTTATTGATATCTATTCTAAAGAATATGACTTAAAAAACCTTAAAGTGGAAGATGATTTTTTAAAAGCATTATCATGCTATTATTGGCGAGGCAATATACGTGAACTAAGAAATGTAATTGAAAGATCAATTATTTTATTGGATGATGAAAAAAAATTATCTCTTAACCAATTGCCGGAAAAAATAATTAAAGCTTATAGCTATGAAGACTTAAATGATAAATTAAGATTGATTAAAGATAAGAAAAGCACCAATCTCATGAAACTAGGTGAGGAAATAATTATTGATACAGTATTAAATGAGGAAAAGGGTAATCTTAGCAGGGCCGCCAACCGCTTAGGTATTAGCAGACCAACTTTGTGTAGCAAAATTAATAGCAATGAAAAACTAAAAAATATAGTCTTAAAATTTAGATTAGAATAAGAGTACAAAAACCATCTAAAGGCATATCTAGTGAATCGCCCCAAGTTCGTTGCACTTATGCAAGGAAGATATAACTGATTTTTTCCTGCATCAGACACACTTTTTACTGGTGCTAAATTTTTTTCTTTTATAATAAGCACTTACTATTCTAAAGAAGAAGGTGAGTGTTTTTCTTTTAATAAAAAACAGCTACGCTCCTCAGATAGTTTTACAGGAGATATCAAATTAATTTATATATTCGAAAATTGCAAAGAATTTTTATACCTATAATTGTGGATATGAAATGAAAAATCATAATTTTATCACGGTATTAATAGTAAAATTTGGTGTTATCATCCTTAGTCCTTGCGCACACCACCCTTTTTATGGTAATAAACCAACTTTTATTTTGTTTTTTTCGTTAAATTTAATTTTATGTATCAATCAATTTTTTCATCGGATGATTTCAGAAAATTACATTTTTCCAGGAGAATGCTCAAGCCAAGATAGCAAAAACTAATGACATATTAAAATTCGTAAAGAAGTTTAACACATAAGATTGGCAAAACAAAAAGAAAATGTTCATTTTTAAATTCGAACTTTGTATCTGTTAAAATTTTGAAAACTTTAAGCTATTAAATGTGGCAATTACTGTTGGCATGTATCTTGCTCTATATATGCGGGTGGAGGTGACAGGGAAAGGTTGTCCAACAAAAAATATTGCCAAAAAATATGAATGGGGGTTATGGTTTATGTTAATGCAGCAACGTATGTTTAATCTTCCACCGGTTATCCATTTTGGACCTGGAGTCTCAAAAAACGTCGGAAAAATCGCGCTCGAATACGGGGCCAAGAAAGTTTTCTTTATTTACGACAAGGCTCTAGGAGAAATGCCCAAGGGTATCGCTAAAATCCTTAAAGATGATGG
>DNIT01000208.1:9627-11600 GCA_003489345.1 Pelotomaculum sp.
TGGAACAGGCTAATATGAAAGTTTTCTTTATTTACGACAAGGCTCTAGGAGAAATGCCCAAGGGTATCGCTAAAATCCTTAAAGATGATGGCCTCGAAGTGTTAGAATTTAACGAAATTGTCCCCAATCCTCCGGAAGAAATGATGGAAGAGGCCGCTAAAATCGGCCGGGACGCCAATGTTGATCTGGTTCTTGCGGTTGGCGGGGGCAGCACGATTGACACGGCAAAAGGGGTCAAGGTTTTATTGACAAACCCGGCGCCACTCTATCAATATATCGGTATGGGTACCGTCAAGAACCCTACACCGCCATTAATTGCCATTCCGACTACATCGGGAACCGGCAGCGAAGTAACCTGCATGACCATTATCACCTCGCCAAAGCATTCAAGAAAATACGCAGTTGGCGGGCGACATGTTCCCTGCGAAGCTGCTATTGCTGATCCGGAGTTGCTCATACCTTTGCCCGCTCCTGTGACTGCTTCAACTGGCATGGATGCCTTAACACACGCTATTGAGGCTTATACCTGTAAATTGGCTACGCCCATTTCAGATATTTTTGCTATAAAGGCAATCGAACTGATTTCTGACAGCCTTGTTAAAGCAACTTATGATGGTGAAAACCTCGAAGCAAGATCCGATTTGTTAATGGGAAGCCTAATGGCCGGTGTAGCGTTTGATAACGCCATGGTGGCATTAACCCACTCAATTGCCCACCCTTTAAGCGCCCGTTGCGGGTTGGGGCATGGTGTGGCCAACGCTGCTATTCTGCCTTATGTCACGGAATACAATGCTCCGGTGGTTCCTGAAAGAACTATTGATGTCGGTGTTGCTATGGGTCTCAACTTGCAAGGGTTGTCCCAAAAGGAGGCCTGTAAAAAGGTTGTAGATGCAATTTTCGATTTAAATAAGACACTCAAGATCCCCACTTTGAAGGAAGCAGGCGTGCCAAAATCAGTATTCAAAGATGTTGTTAACGATGTTATGACCTATGAGCCCCCAACGCAATTTAATCCAAGAAAAGTAACGGCATCAGATGTTCTCGAAATACTTGAAAAAGCTTATTAAGCTTGGTACTCCCGGGACTGCGTTGAGTGAAAATCCAGTGACTATACAAGAATTTTCTTATGCAAATTCATAACAACAATGAGTATTGTATGGTGCAGGTCGTGGACATTCTGATAACTTGATTGCTTTCATCCCTTCCTGCACCTCTACTCAGTTGTCTCTTTATTACACTACTATAGACAAAACTACTATAGGCAAACGGGACAAAGCTGTTCGTTTTTTAGTGAGCGCCAAAGTTTAATATCTTACGAAGGAAGTGAATTTTTTAAGAAACGGAAGGAGTATGATCATGGAAACCGAAAAAGGTAAAATCAAATTAGCCATATTAAGTTTTTCCATTTTGTTGATGGGCATAATCGGGATTGCCGGCGGCCTTAGTGTTATTGGCAACCATTTCAGCAATTTGCCGCAGACATCGATCCAATTGCTAATCTCACTCCCATGTATTCTGATCATTGTTTTTAGCTTGTTAGTAGGCAAGCTTCAAGAATATGTGTCGAAAAAGAAACTTGTTGTTTTTGGTATCCTTTGCTTCATCATAGGCGGTACTGTTCCAGCATTCATATCATCATTTACAGCAATACTGGTACTGAGAGCAATCCTCGGGGTCGGCATCGGAATTATGCAGCCATTATCCTCGGCTCTTGTAGTTGAACACTTCGAGGGCGATGAATGTTCAAAGGTTATGGGGCAGCAAGTTGCGGCCCAAATGCTTGGGTGCGCTGTAATGGTGCTTTTGGGTGGCTATCTTGCTGTAGTAGGCTGGCAGGCTATCTTTTATTTGCACCTCATCGCTATAATCTCATTCATTATCGTGCTGGTATGTTTACCAGACACCAACCCAATGCAAAATACAGCTGCGGAGGGTGCGCCGGCCGGGAAGGTTAAGCTTACCGGCGCCGCATA
>DNIT01000208.1:11838-17859 GCA_003489345.1 Pelotomaculum sp.
AATCTCACACTTTCAATTGGTCTTATCCTGCTCGGCGTATCTTACCTGATGATGGCTTATGCGCCAAGCATTGCTGTGGTATATGCCGGCAGCCTGGTGTGCGGCTTTGCCTTCTCCATCGTTATGCCCAGCATTATAGTTGGGGCATCGCAATCTGTTGATGCATTTTCCGCGCCGATGGCGATTTCAGTTGTTCTATGCAGTCAGAACCTGGCCCAGTTCGTGAGTCCTTATATCGCAACTCCTATTGCGGCAGCGATGGGTGGGGACGTCAACCAATCAGCTTATATATTTGCTGCGGCATTGGGCCTTGCCATGGGCGTCGCAGCAGTATTCTGGGGTATCGCAAAAAATAGAACGCAGCAGTTAGCTGCTTAGCCTGCATTAAAAACCAATGTAAGTCTCTATGCATCCTTTATGTGAAAGATCAGGAAATAATCAGGATTGAGCTTTATGGGGTAGCGTTGACGCATTGAGAGCAGCCATAAAAAGCCTTCGAAGGAAGCACAACAAGTGCTTCCTTCGAACAATATACTGCCTCTACAGGAATATTCTATCATCTTTTTGGCGTAGTCATGAAGCGAGTGGGTATCACCTATGATACAGGCCCCGGTTTTTTTCCGGAGCCTTCGGTATTTGCTTTTAAGACTTTCATCCGGCGATATTACGCATTAAATTGGCCATCTCGATGGCGGTTACCGCGGCGTCCCAGCCTTTGTTGCCGGCCTTGGTGCCGGCGCGCTCGATGGCCTGTTCAATGGTGTCGGCTGTGATCACCCCGAAAATAGTAGGAATACCGCTGTCCAGACCAACTTTGGCCACTCCCTTGGTCACCTCGCTGGAGACATAGTCAAAATGCGGGGTTGCCCCGCGAATTACCGCACCCAGGCAGATAACCGCGTCGTATTTCTTGCTTGAAGCCATTTGACTTGCTACCAATGGTATTTCAAAGGCTCCGGGCACCCAGGCCACCTCTGTATCCGCCTCGGCCACGCCGTGCCGTTTGAGGGCATCCAGCGCCCCGCTCAAAAGCTTGTTGGTGATAAATTCGTTAAATCGGCCGGCAATCAGCCCGAACTTCAAACCCTGGCCTAAAAGGTGTCCCTCGTATACTTTTGGCATCAATAATCCCCCTCGTATTGTATCTTATATTTACCGGCAGTTTTAACGTATTTCGCTGATGTGCAAAAGGTGCCCCATTTTCTTTTGCTTGGTGCTGAGGTAAAAACTGTTGGACCTGCCCGGTTTTATTTCAACCGGTACCCGCTCTACAACTTCCAGGCCATGTCCTTCCAGCCCGGCGATCTTGCGCGGGTTGTTGGTGATCAGCCTGATTTTTTTAAGCCCCATGTCGACCAGGATCTGGGCGCCCATACCGTAGTCTCTAAGGTCCGCCGGAAAGCCCAGGGCCAGGTTCGCTTCTACTGTGTCCTTGCCTTTGTCCTGCAGGTTGTAGGCCCTGATTTTGTTCAGGAGACCGATGCCGCGTCCTTCCTGTCTCATGTAAAGAAGGACCCCGGCGCCCTCCCCGGCAATCATCGCCATCGCGTGCGCAAGCTGGTCGCCGCAGTCACAGCGGAGCGAGCCGAAAACGTCACCGGTCAAACATTCGGAGTGAACCCGTACCAACGGCGCTTCAACCTTTTCAAGATCTCCCATGACCAGGGCAATATGCCCCTTCCCGTCTAAAATGCTTTCGTAGGCGACAGCCGTAAATTCCCCGTATTTCGTCGGCAGCCTGGCCGTATCGATCCTGCGGACAAGCTGTTCATTGCGGCGCCTGTACTGGATCAGGTCGGCAACGGTGATGATTTTCAAGTCGTATATTTGAGCAAACTCTGCCAGTTCCGGTATCCTGGCCATGGTACCGTCTTCATTCATGATCTCGCAGATTACCCCGGCCGGATATAGGCCGGCCATTCTGGCCAAGTCCACGGCCGTCTCGGTATGTCCGGCCCGCCTTAAAACTCCTCCGTCCTTGGCGCGCAAGGGGAAAATGTGGCCTGGCCGGCGCAGGTCGGCGGGTTTGGTGTTGGGGTCAAGCATGGCCCTGACCGTCATGGCCCTTTCATGAGCCGAAATGCCGGTGGTGGTTTCCTTGGCGTCTATGGAAACGGTAAAAGCTGTTTGATGGTTGTCGGTGTTTTGGGTTACCATAGCCGGCAGTTCCAGTTCATCAAGGCGCTCACCGCTAATGGGGAGACAGACCAGACCGCGGGCATTTGTCACCATAAAATTAATTGCTTCAGGGGTCACCTTTGCGGCGGCCATAATCAGGTCGCCCTCGTTCTCCCTGTCCTCGTCGTCAACGGCGATAATCATTTTACCCTGCCTGATATCTTCGATTGCCTCTTCAATGGTGCTGAATTTCATAACGTGCGCCTCCTTTGTTTATAAAAAGCCATGTTCGGTCAGGAAACTCATATTAACCCCGGACTCCCGCCCGGCCTCCTCTTTGGGGGAGACTAGTTTCTCAACGTATTTGCCGATGATGTCGGCTTCCAGATTGACCGTGTCGCCCACCCTTTTAAGACCAAATATGGTGGCGTGAGCGGTGTGGGGGATCAGGGACACCCGGAAATGTTCGGTTTCCAAATCGACTACGGTCAGGCTGGTTCCGTCAATAGCCACCGAGCCCTTTTTGATCATGTAGCGCATAATCTCTTTGGGCGCCCTGACCGTTACCAGGGTAGCGATGTCGTGTCTTTCCTGCCTGGTTATGGTCCCCACCCCGTCGATATGGCCGCTGACCAGGTGGCCGCCCAGCCTGTCCCCCAGGCGCAAAGCCCGTTCCAGATTGACCTTGTCCCCGCTGTGCAAAAGGCCGAGGTTGGTCTTGGACAGTGTCTCCGCCATGACGTCGGCGGTAAACTGGCGGTTGTCAAAATGAACTGCCGTCAGGCATACCCCGTTAACGGCGATGCTGTCGCCAACCTGACTGTCCTTTAACACTTTTTCCGCTTCTATGACCAACTGGGCAGAATCAGTGCCGCGTTTGATGCTGCGCAGAGCCCCGATTTCCTCAATGATCCCGGTAAACAAATTTATCCACCTCGATATCTAAAATATCCCTCCAGGCAAAAATCCTTACCCAGCCGCCTCATCTTTACCCGTTCCAATTCCGGAGCCTCTGCCGGGGTGTCAACGCCAAACCCGCCAACCGGACCTGGCGCCTCGCTCCCACCGATAATTTTCGGGGCGATGAACCAGGCCGCTTTGTCTACAATCCCGGCTTCGAGGGCGGAGCCGTGCACACCGGCGCCGCCTTCGATCAGAATCGAGGTAATCTCCCTTGCGGCCAGGAGCTTCATTAGCGCAGGCAGGTCGACACGAGGTCCCTCGCCAACCACCAGCACTTCCGCCCCTGCGCCCCGCAATGCTGCAATACGCTCAAAAGGAGCGTCTTTGGTCACAGCAATAATGGTGGGAGCCTCTGAACTCTGGTTTAAAACCTTCGCTCCGGGAGGGGTACGACCCCGGCTGTCAAGAACAACCCGCACCGGGTCACGGCCTCCGCCGCCAGGCAAGCGGGTCGTCAAGGCTGGGTCATCGGCCAAAACCGTGCCGATGCCGACCAGGATAGCGTCGTACCTGTCTCTCAGCAGATGGCCGTAAGCCCTGGCTTCGGGGCCGGTAATCCACCTGGACTGGCCTGAACGGGTGGCAATCTTGCCATCCAGGCTGACAGCAGCCTTGGCCACTACAAAAGGCAGCCGTGTGGCTATGTACTTGAGAAAGACCTCATTTAACCGGCGGGCCTCTTCCTCCATTACGCCAAGTGTCACGCTGATCCCGGCTTCTTCAAGCCTTTTCAAACCTTTCCCGGCTACAAGAGGGTTGGGATCGGCCATGGCCACAACCACCCTGGCGATACCGGCCTGGATTACCGCCTCGCAACAGGGACCGGTGCGTCCGTAATGACAGCAAGGTTCCAGGGTCACATAGATGGTAGCCCCCCTGGCCTCTGCCCCGGTCTCTCTTAGGGCAAGGATTTCCGCGTGAGGCGTGCCGGCCTTCCGATGGAAACCGCGTCCCACAATATTGCCGTCTTTCACCACTACAGCCCCCACCATGGGATTGGGACTGGTCCGGCCCCGCGCCCTGGCCGCCAACCTGAGGGCTAATTTCATATAGCTTTTGTCCATATTCATATAGCCTCGCTGTTATCATAAAGTCGTAAAAAAGCCCTGGGCGTGGTGCCTCAGGGCTTTTTGGACAATAAAGGAAAACAGACCCGGAAAAAGTCTTTTCTCGTGCCGGCTTCCACCTTCTCCCATCCAGACTTTACTGTCGGCCCCGGCATCTCACCGGATCAGCCCCATACAAGGGCTCGCGGGCTCGGCTTGGCAGCCATACCGCCGGTAGGGAATTACACCCGTCCCTGAAGGTCCACCGTATTTACTTATAATGTTATTATATGAGACATTGTGTCGAATGTCAACAGCCGGCAATCTGACCGGGTCTATAATCTGATTGTATCATATTCTGTGTTTTGCCGAAAGGATGCTGGAGATATATTCCAAAAGTTCTGTGGTCAGATGCTCAATTCTAGCGTTTAACTGGTTGCGCTCCAAGACCATCCTGGCGAGACGCTCCTGCATTTCCTTGACTACCTTATATTGGCCCGATTCAGCCAGGTAATCCCGTGCCGCTTCTACAGAATTTACATGCACACCCGCCCCCGGCAGCACCCTGACCACCTCCGCCTCCTGCAGCAGGGTCAGAGCCCGGCGTACGGTTTCCGGCGAGACATTATAAAGGCCGGACAGAGTGGATCGCCCTGAGATTTTCTGCCCCTCTTTGTAGTCACCCTTAAGCACTCTCTCCGCTATATCCATGGCTATGGTGATATAGCGGGCGGTATGCAGGGGTGATGTCGTGTTCCCGTTTTCCATTACTCACCTTTCCTTTTATTTTAACAATCCGTATTAAATTATACAGCCTATTCAGGTAAAAAAATAGCTATATTTTTACTTTGGTGTTAAAAAGCTGCCAGCTGGATCAAGAATAAATTCATTGGCTTGAACCAAACCATTGCGGCCCGTTGTCTAACAGATAAAACCATTTAAAGTGAGGTTCTGTCCATGAAAAAACTGTTACCTGTCGGAGTCCTGGTCCTGGCCCTTGCTGCGGCAATCATATTAAACCAGCAGCGGGGCGCAAGCGCGGCGCCGGACCATAACGCCAGTTTTGTGGTCAATCAGGCGACATTCATAGCAGACGGGCAGGCCCGGGCCATGGACGTAGTGCCCTTCGTTGAGAGCAACCGTACTTACGTCCCGGCGCGCTATCTGGCCTACGCCCTGGGTATCCCGGAGGACGGTGTCATTTGGGACGCTCTTAACCAATCGGTAACCATCACTTCCGCAGACGGGAAAACCATCATTATTACCGTTGGACGGGCGGTCCTGACTGTGGACGGCAGTGAACAGGCCATAGACGCGCCTCCCCTCTTCAGGGAAGGACGGATATTTCTGCCGGTCAAATGGCTGGCCCAAGCACTGGGTTATGAGGTGAGTTGGGACGAGGCCACCTCGACCGTTCTGGTGGGGCCGCCCGGCAGTATAGCGCATAAACCGGCTGATAAAGCCGCACCTCTACCCTCCGTAGGCTCCTACGAAAACCTAAAAGACCTGCTGGCAAATGCACAGTCACGCAGCGAAGGCTTTTCCAACGGAGTTGATCAGGCCGAGGCCGTCCCGTTAAGGGCGGCACAGTCTACCAACCAAAAAGCTGAGTCTTCGGCAGCCGGGGCCGCCGCCCCCCAGTCTGACACCGGCTATTCCAGAACCAATGTGCAGGTTGAGGGTGTGGACGAAGCGGATATCGTCAAAACCGACGGAGTCTACATCTATCAGGTTAACCGGGAACGGGTAGTGGTTACCAAGGCGCAGCCCGCCGCAGATATGGTGGTGGTCAGTACGCTCGACTTTGCCGGCAAGGACTTTTCACCCCTGGAAATGTATGTGGATGAAAAATACCTGGTGGTGATCGGGACCACCCACAGCCAGGTGAACCAGC
>DNIT01000080.1 GCA_003489345.1 Pelotomaculum sp.
CTGGCGGCCTTTTCTTTCTTCCTGCTTTTGGGCTTTGCACTGGCACTACCCCAGGTGCTGGATTTAGAAGCGCCCAACCCGAGCGATGCAATTGAAGCGTTATATAAGCCCCTTTCGGATTGGCTGAAATAATTAAAACAGGAGAAATTGTCATGCTCGAATCCGGCAAAATCGATAGTCGGCAGGCTATTTGGCTGATGATTACCCTTGTCATCGCAACGGCTGGTGTTTATGCTCCGGCTGTTGCGGTCAATGCGGCCAGACAGGACGCCTGGCTTTCCGTGATCTTCGCGACACTGGTGGCGCTGTTCATAGCCTGGATGATTGTGATTCTAATTCTGCGTTTTCCGGGGAAAACCATTTTTCAAATTCCGGAACTGGTATTAGGAAAAGTGCCTGGCAAAATAATCGCATTCCTTTTTGTCTTGTGGCTTATTCACATTGAGATCCTTGTATTTTCGGAATTCGGAAACTTTATGATTTCTTCCGTATTGCCCGGTACACCCATGGTTGTCAACCATGTAGTGGCGGCGGTCATGATAGCCTACATCGCCCGCAACGGACTGGAAGTAATAAGCCGGTTCAACGGGCTGTTCCTTCCGTTTTTTTTATTCTCAATCACCTTCTTGGCTCTGCTTGCTTTTAAGGACATGGACCCGGCAAGATTGCTCCCGGTCTTTGATGACGGGCTTGCCGCTATCATGAAGGGTTCCGCCGCTCAAATTGCCTGGCTGGGGGAAGTAATCGCCTTGGCTGTGATCATCCCCTACCTGAACAAACCTGGTAGGGCGTTGCGGGTGGCATTCCTGGCTACGCTGGTGAGCGGTTTTATCATGACTTTAAATGTAGTGTACCCTTTGGCCACTTTCGGACCCGACCTGACCGCTTCATTTTCTTACCCCATATATAACGCAGTCAGAATTATCTCCATCGCCAATTTCCTGGAGCGGCTGGAAGCAATTCCTGTCGTGATTTGGATAACCGGAGGTATTATTAAAGTATGTCTTTTGCGCTACGCTGCAGTTCTGGGCGCCGCGCAATGCCTGGAACTTGAGGATTACCGCCCGCTGGTACTGCCGGTAGGAGCGGTCGTGGTGGCCGGCTCCCTGCACATGTACCAGGATGTTGCCGCAACTGTTGCATTTGTGTCGGATGTCTGGCCTTTTTACGCCCTGACCTTTGAGGCGGGGCTCCCTCTTTTGCTGCTGGTGGTAGTGATGGTACGGGGATTGGGGAGTAAGAACAAGGGAACTGACTTATAATGTATGCACACATTAAGCCGGAAAAAAGGAAGGGTGGTTCAGCCACCCTTCCTATATCTTACCTGCTTTCCGTTAGGGGTGTGCACTGTGGTGGGAATAAGGTCGGCGGGCAGACAAACGGGGGTTCGGGTGAAACCTGTTCGCACACCGCCGGCGTGCAGAACCCAAAGCTCGGTACGAGTAGTTTTACTATAGCCAGGGACTGGACGACGATACAGAGGTCGAAGGTGCAGCAGATTTGTTCACCGAGAATCAGGCAGAAGCATGCGGAGTTAACGATTTCGCAGTTGGTAAAGGTTCCTTCCGGCGCACAGAGGACTATTGTTTTGGTAAAGCTGAACATCAGATCCTCAAACCTGCATTCGACCTCTCCGTTAGGACAGAGTACCTCAAGCGTGTAAGTAACCACAATGGCGAAAGTCACGTTGGCTCGCCCCGTAGCATCCGGCGCGGTCCGGCTTACCTCGGCGCAAGTGGCGGAGGTGATAGTGCAGTTGACCGTTGCGCCTTCCGAAGGCATACAGGTGCCTAATGGAGTGCAGATGTTTTCACGCCGGTCAGCCTCAAAACAAAAATCATAGACCTTGGGCACTTCGATACAGACGGTTTCAATTGGTTGTTGCAGCAAGAGACTAAGTTCCTCGCTCATAAAACAGCCTCCCCAATATTTTCTAGCTTTTTTTGTAGCATATGTTGGGAATGCAGGAGTTGCTACAAATTTGGGAAAAATTAGTATATTTATTCCCGAATTTTGTTGTTATGCATTAATTAAAATATTATGTTATTATTGCATAATATATATAGATGCCTTAGTTATCCATATTTACCTCTTTACCCCTTATCCAAGGGGGCTTTTTTTTTATCCTTTAAGGAAGGAATCTATAATGTTGAATTAGGATATCGCCGACACTTGTAAAAATCATATTTCTTGAAGCAGCCAATTCTCGCTGTAATCGGACTGTATCTCCCTGTTGCCCGCCTTTTCCAAACGATAAAAAGTACTTCCATCCTTGATTGACAGCAGTTCATCAACCAAACCGCATTCCATCATCTTAAGCCAGAATGGCAGCGCTCCTTCGTAAATTTCAGAAACCGTGATTCTATTGAATTTCGAACGCAGAAACTGTAAGGATTTTTTTCCAAGACCTGTTCTCTTTGGATTTTTGCCGATGGATAATACTCTGACCTCAAAACTTTTCCGTTCTTCAAAACCGATTATTTTAACACCCTGTCCCAGTTCATAAGCAGTGGCAAGTCTTGTTCCGTATAAAAAATTATATTCGAATATTTTATAAAGCGGCTGCATCTTACCAACCTCTTTTCAATAATTCCAACTGGAACCAAACTGCTCTTACTAAATATAATATTAGAAATTACCAAAATTCGACAGCTGTTTGATGGATAAATTATAAATATCCTGATATTTACTTTGCTTAAATAATGGGATCTGGCAGTGTAACCAGAAATTTTTAAAAAACTTTCGTAATAGTTTTGTCATACTTTCGATATATTTTCGTAATCTTATTTTCGTAGAATATACCCAAACGGCTTAGAAGCCTTCAAGTGCAACAATGCAAATTTATCGATTGGTCTAAAACAAGATCTCTGCGAAAGGTGGTGTGTAAATTGCTGAGAAGACAATGGATGCTTAGAGAGGTCGCCCACTGCAAAGGAGGGTGCCGAACCGAGTCCCGGGCAAGACTTTAAACTGCCTATAAAAAAACAAGGTAACACAACCGGCGAGGTTTGTAGCCGGTTGTGTTGTTGTATAACGGAACCGCCTGCTATGCAGGTGTGAAATAATATTATGGATTTTACGGGTGGTCATGATTATTTTGCCGCCACAAATCCTTTTTTCACTGTATGAGTTCCTGGGTCATGGGGAGGGTAATGTAACAAATGATGACCACGTCCTGGCCTCCCCTGGTTTAACAATGCTCCTAAAGAGCGTTTTTCTTTTTTCTGCCAATTATTTATCAGTTAGAAAACTCAGAGTTGTCCGTGAGTGTTAAATTAAGTTACTAATTTATTAATTTGGTTATTTTAACATTAAATAGTAGCACTGTAAATCCATACTGAATATTATTTAATATGAACTAGGGTTGGTAAGTAGATCAAAGCTTTGGTAATAAATGGGTTTTATGTATCAATGCTTTACAGTTTACCTGCCATCTTAAATTAAAAAAATGGAGGAATAAAAATGGCAGTCAAAAATGACCAAGTCGAAGCGTTAGCGTGTCCGAAACCGGTGCAACCGTGTGCTACCGTTGCATCCGAAACCGTACCTTTGTGTGAAAGCCAACCGGTAACTCCAACGGTAGTAAACACAAACAAATTTGTAATAGGGAAAATACCGGTTGTTCTTGCCGAATTGGATGTACAGATTGATCTCTTTGCCACAATTACCTTGCCCACCCCTGCAGTTGAGATCAAGCGAATTAAAAAACGTTTAAAACTTACACAATGCAGGCTTATTCAAAACACCAATAAGTTATTCTTGGAAGGATTCGTCCGTAAAAATGTTGAATTTGCCACAGCAGAAACATGTGTAGCGACAAATAGCATATGCGGGCAAATCCATCAATGCATTCTTGATGTCCCCTTTAGATGCGTAACAGAAATTGAGGAATTCATTACTGAACCAAGACCTGCCTTACCCAGTACTTCCCAGGAATTTGAATTTCTCGCATCTACTCCTCTGCCAACCACGGAATTTCCTGAAAAGGATACTTTAATGGCCGGCGACTTGTCTGAGTTCAACCAGGAAAGTATGGAATTCTTTAACGAGCTTCCCTTCTGTGAATTGATCAGCAGCACCATTACTGAGTTCGATGAGTTCATTAACCGTGTACCTATCGTTGGTGGTCCTTTTGAAGAAAGAACCTTTACTGAATTTGATGAAAAAAGCGTTATCAGACTAACATTCAAAGTACTGCAAAACCAGCAGGTTTGCATACCTCCCAGTACGGTTTGCACGTGTTAAGAAAGAATCCTTCGTAAATCAAATGTTTGTAATGATGTCGTAAATACTCGTCCTTTACTGGTTAAAAGCCAAATGCAAACCTCAAGAGTCCTTGATACTGCCGCTAGGTAGCATCAAGGACTCTATTTTAATACTATCTTCTTACATGCTTTACTTTCGCTTTTGCTATAATAGAGTTTACTCTGACAGGTGCTGTTGGGGACGTCTTAATTGGTGCTCTGGTTCCCGGCTTTAGTTCCGGAATGGTTTTCAACGTTTGGCTCTCCAAAAGATGAAGATCTAGATTTATATTGGAAATTTTGACCAGATCTTTTTGGCTGTTGAGTAATATTACCCTTTCTGCTTGTAGGTTCTTATCTCGCATTATTTTTCTCCTCCTTAAATATAGAATTTGAGACGGGCTAGAAATAAGAGGAGGAATTGGAACCTCTGCAGGTATTACCATTTTCTTGCTCGCCTGTATCATATTATGATAATACTGCTATTATTGACATTGTAATGCATAGACATTTTTAGTAGCCGGAATTGTTATTTAATGTAAAATATGTAATTTTAATGGTAAGATATATAGAAAAAAATTAGATATGTTTTTAACAAACTGCCATTCGTGCGTAACGACTTTAATACCTTCTGAATATTTTAATGACAGAGCTAGCTAACAAATGTATTTCTGTTAACAGTTACCAATTTTAAGGAGGTATTTCAATGGCTTGGGTGTCGGGCGCTATCGAATTTGAAAAACCATCGGAAAATCAGGAGCATTTTGAGGGCAACATTGTGTTGACAAAGGTGGACGCTCTGGTTTTACAGGGCTTTGTAATGGAAAACGAAGGAAAGAAACCTCTTCCGGGAGCGCTGGTAATGGTATATGTCCGTGTAAATGATGGCGAAGAAGAGCCGCTTTGCCAAACTTTCAGCAGCAGAGACGGCCATTACCTGCTGCATATTGATAAGACAAAAATACCTGGAGATTCCACTGCAATAATTATCAGGGCCAGCGCCAACGAACATTCATCCAGCATCTAAATGCCGGGTCTGGATTTGATTCGACCTGAGCGGAGCTTCCTGTGAAATGGCGGCTCCGCCGGTTGAGTTTTGACGGATCTTTACAATTTTCAGTAAAGGTGGGGTTGCAGCAAATCAAATTTGGGGAGCGGATATGTATGGAGAGTAGTTTGATAAGGCCGGACCCCGGAGAGTTTTTTGAGGGTCAGAAAGTGGATAGTGTATTGAATTTCTATGGTGTAGTGAAGGATACCGATACTGCTGCTGTGGAAGGTGCGGTAGTGATCGTATTCTCCTGCTATATCGGGGGGACTGAAAGATTGCTGGGATCCACTTTCACCGATAGGGAAGGTATGTATTTTATCAGTATACCAAAGATACCGGATTATCATGGGCTGATTGGGTTTAAAGTGAGGGCCGGCAAGGCATACATACTGCCTTATGGAGTTGATAATCCGGTTAATTTAAGGAAACGTCCAGATGAAGCATGGGCGCCGGAAGAAGAAATTCTGGATGTTAAAACAGTCGGTGTGTTGGCGGAACATCACGCTGATGATCCCGTAACAGAAGGTGAGACAGATGAAAGCAAGAACGTGGAACCAGGCATTGAAAAGGCTGCAGATGAATATACAAAAACACGGGAAGAAAAGGGTTTAACTGTATCGCTTAGCCGAGTTGATGAAAATTCACTTCCAGTGGTAGTGGCGCCAACTGTTCAGACAGATACAGCCACAAATGTCAGCACGAACGCTGTTACTTTGAATGGGCGCATAAATAATACCAATTGGGAGCATTGCGACCAAAGAAAGTTTCGAATTAGGGAACAGGGCAGCGAAAGCTGGACCGATGTCGGTATCGAAACTGGTTCATTGGGTCGTGAGTCATTCAGCTTTACCATCACCGGGCTTATTCCGGAAGCCACCTATGAATGCAAAGCAATGGCGCACAACCTGGCAGGCTGGGGTGAAGGGAGTATAACAACTTTTGCAGCAGCAGCTTCCCCGGAGACGCCGGTGCAAGTGACCGTCGCAGAGGCGGGAATCAGCCGGAGGGACCTGGGACGGGATCCAAAACCCCAGAAAACACCTTACGATATGTACCGATCCAACTATTGGCATTGGCTGGACCATAAAAGGTATGACAGAAGTAAAAATCCGTAGCGATAATCAAAATATTCATAGTAGCCGGGTTTGTGCAACTGTGAGCTGATAGCCGAGTTGGGCATACTCCAAGTCCAGGGTTTCCTGCCACATGGAGAGTTAACCGAAGCCGGGTTGGTTACAGAGAAGCCGCGAGGCAGGTGGGAATTTTACTCCATTAATAGAGTAAGACACTGCAGCAGTTTGTCCGGCAGCTTTGTCAGGATCTCGCGGTTGTAAGCGCTTTATCAGGGCGAGCAAACCGACCTGTTGATTTTGTGTTTGAAAAATCCATATGGAGCAAACGGGACAGGCAAAGCCTGTCCTTTTTATGATGCAGTTAAAACTAAACTATGCCGGATACTTAGAAATAGCTGCGATTGCACGGCATAATCTTTAATTTGTTTACAGGATTAGAACCGCTCCAGATAGAACATAACTATTTTAT
>DNIT01000116.1:0-3634 GCA_003489345.1 Pelotomaculum sp.
CCCGAGCCTCTCACAGAACCGTACGTGAGCCTCTCGGTTCATACGGCTCTTGCCACCTATATCGTCGGAATTCTACCCATGAGCCAGTGATGAAAAACCGCTGGCTCCCTTTTTGCCTTGTTCGATAGGTAGCGCCATGTTTTTCGCAGGCTTCCACCCATCTTCTTATGGTTACGTCTGTACCACAGGGCTATAGCATAGTTTATATAGTAGAGTTCCTTTTGCATCTCGCTTTTCCGATAGGCGCTAAAATAATTGCACCAACCCCGGATTATCGGATTTAACTTTTGGGCTAAATCCTCAATGCTCCAATTCGATGAGCCCTGACATATCGCTCTCACTTTCGCCCGAAAGCCTTTGGCCGAATCTTTACTAACCGCTGGCGTGAACACTTCACGAAGTTTCCCGTTTTTGTCTTTATACCATCTCGTTTTGAAGGTGTACCCAAGAAAATCAAAGTCTTCGTTCTCATGATGTCCCTTATTCCGTTGACCACGACAATAAATAATTCTGGTCTTGCCCGGATGAAGTGCCAACCTGCACCGCCTCATCCTGTCATCTAGCCTCGACAAGACATATTGCGCTTGCTTCAGCGTTGCACAGTGTACCAATCCATCATCTGCATATCTTTCCCATGGACAGGTTGGAATCTCTCTTTCCATCCATTTGTCAAAGGCATAATGCATAAATAGATTGGCTAGTACCGGACTAATTACGCCGCCTTGCGGAGTGCCTGCTATCCTTTCTTGTGTAGTGCCATCCGGCAACACGATTGGCGTCTTTAGGAACCGCTCGGTATATAGCAGCACCCATTTCTCCTGGGTATGCACTTTTACCGCATCCATCAGCATCTCATGGTCTATATTGTCAAATAGTCCTTTAATGTCGAACTCCAAAACCCACGGCATTTGCCAGCATCGCTCACGTGCTTTGCCAACAGCATCCAGCGCCGATTTATCCGGCCTGTAACCATAGGAATCTGGCAGAAATATTGGCTCCACCACTGATTCTAGTCGCCTTCTAACGATCATTTGGGCTATGCGATCCTCTACTGTGGGTATCCCGAGCAGTCGCATCCTACCATCTTTCTTCGGTATTTCTACACCCCTCACCGATTTTGGAAAATAACTTCCTGATGACATCCGGTTCCACAGTTTGTAAAGATTGTCCTTGAGTCTTTCTTCATACTGCTCAATGTTAATACCATCTACGCCTCCGGCTCCATGGCTCGTCTTGACCAGTTTGAAGGCCTCCATCACTTCATTCTTCGAGATTGCAAACGACTTCCCTTTCTCCATTCAATCCTCCCATTACCTGGTTGTTGTACTTCGAAAGCTGAGATGGCGGAGTCCCTTCGCTCCACCACCATTACAGTGGCTTCATCACTACTACGAACTCCTCCGCATCCAAGCCAGACATCACTATTATCGCCCTCGCTTTTTATGGCTTGTGGCTTTCGCTTGTCATTCTGACTCGGACTTCTCCTGTTCCCTACAAGAGCCTATGCCATGCTCCTGCCACCTTTACGTCGGCAGCCATCCGATCAGCACACCAGGTCGCTTTCGGATTCCTATCCCTCAGGCCGACAAACCTTTGGTTTCGACTGCATCTATGTGCTTTCGACGCTTAATCAGCGATTCATTTTCATTCAGCTTCATGGCATCTACCTGATGGGTACTTCCCACCTTTCCCACTACGCTCAGCACCATGACTTTTGACCATAGCACCCAGTGGCGGTTTGCAACCTGCACCTGATTGCCAATTGCGGAGGGCCTGCCTCCATCTCTTATAGAGCATGCTTTCGGACCTTTTCTCTTCCTCCTCTCTCTTTTTGTCCTACTAACTTCAGGACACACTGCCGGGCGCACCACAATTTAAAGGGAGAAGGCTCAGGCCTTCTCCCTTAGTAAAGCAACCATCCTTACAGCTTACTGTTCCCGCTTCCCAGTCTGAATACCAATCTTTTGTAGACAATTTTCAAACCTGATTCATCAACGGAACGACTGTGATAGGTTACGATCTAAATCCTCCTTGCGCTTAAATACACAGAGAACCTTTCTTTGGAATCCTAAAAACACTGATTTGAGACTTAAAAAACACTACCCTATAGACTGGGCTACTTCTTGCAACAAACACTCGAAAATACTCCGACGTCTTGCAATACAGTGCAACCTGAGTCACTGTAAGGATGGTGCTTAAATAAAGAATAGCATAAAAATCAGTTCTCTTCAAGGCTACTACGAAAATTATCTTGTCGAATCATAAAATAGATTTTACCGGTTCCCCCGGGACTAGAATCGCGACTTCCGGATATCGTCCTGATTTTACCATACCCGTAAACGTTGACTGGTATTCAAACACCAGGACAAGCGGCAGAAAGGATCGCTTCCATAATATATCGACACTTCTCTTATTTTTTCTCCACTACCATGTTAAAAATACGACAAAAAGAGCGTTGCAAAGGACCCCGTACCTTGAACATACTTGTTTTAGGCCCTAGAAATCTACGAAAGAAAATTCCGCGGGGATGACAGATCCCGACATGCTTCACTTTACCTTGGTAGTATACTAGATTCATGACGAAAGTCCAAGCCCCCCTCAATTGCCTCCTGTCACACGGATAGGATGGAACCAAAGACATATTTGACCTTAGGTCAAAATCGTATAACACCTCATTAGAACAAAAACTGAATAAGTCACTTAATTATCATCTAAGGAGGTAGACCCAGTAATGGCCCGTGTTTTGATAATGGAGGATGAACCTAATATTGCTTTTGTGCTTAAAATTGCCATGAGTGAAGAGGGACATGAGGTCAGGACCTGCCAGGACGGCTTCTGCGGATTACAGCAACTCGAAAACGGCCCCCTCCCCGACATCGTGCTTGTTGATCTCTGCATGCCCCGGGTAAGCGGCCGCGCTGTGGTGGAGACCATGCACAAAAATCAAAAGTTTCAAGAAATCCCGGTGGTAATTATGTCCGGCTCTATTCCTGATTCAAGAAGCTTCCCGCCTGCCGACAGCTACCGTACGTTAATCACCAAGCCCTTCGACCTGTTTAAGGTACTGGAAATCGTTAATGAACTGACCGCTTCACAATGCCTGGCAGTTAGTTGAGCTGGCGGCAATAAGTAGGCTGTCTGCCGTAGTTTCTTAGTCAGCGGTTACGGTTAGGCACATACTTTCCAGACCTTCCGCCAGCTGCCGGCTGACAGATGCGGCGCCTCAGTTTCATTTCAGCCTGTTTATTTTCTTTGACGTGATATATGGTTTCTTTGACCCGCACCCCGGCGCTGCTGAGCTCCCATAAATCTGTTGAAGGGATACAAGTTCTTAGCCAGCTCTCGCCATAATTATCATGTTATTACCTACTAACCTGTATGACCCACATTTTTTTTGCGGTATCGCTCTGCGCACTGAACAGTCATTTTCAGGATGTGCTACGTTTTTGGGTTGAACTTTCAGGTTCAACCCAAAACGAAAGCGTCTCCTGCCCGTGATTTCCAAAGCCTTTGGATTCTAGAAAGAACGGCTGCCAAACCTGCTTTTCCCCCTTGACGGCTGGCTCCCGGCACCACGGGTGAAGCCTTTCTTGCTGCTTGCATTTCTGGTATAACCCCTCTTCCCGGAGGGCAG